>NZ_JBHZGO010000112.1:0-88026 GCF_042747725.1 Coleofasciculus sp. H7-2 | reverse complement strand
CCTTATCAGCGTTTCGGACAGCGATGTCTTTCCGTTTCGTGGAGTGGTTGCACCACAATCACGACGTATTCGTTGCTTATCAAGCTGCTTTGGGCTTTATTTGGGCTTGAAATCTGTTTAAGTCCCGCTATATAAATTTGCTGACATAGCAGGAGATTTCTAAAGCCTGAAAATTCAGGCTTTAGTTCAGCTTTTCTGGGGTTTCCGGCGTTAACCCCCAAAAAGAACCGATTTTTAAGTGGCAGTGCAGAGGCAGAGTAGGCAACAATAAATCTATCAATAGATAGATGAATCGTCCCATGAGAGAAGAACGCCTCGAAGCCTATCTCAATCTCATCCAAGTGCTACTCAGTTCCTCTAGTGGCGAGGAAATGGAGATTTTGCAGACGAACCAAGCCCTAATTGATGCCGGGTTGGTGCAGACAATGGAAGCGGTAGCCGCAATGCTGGCAGAACGGGGCGATGGAGAAGCGGCGGAGTGGTTGCGGAATGTTGCAGCACCGATGGTTACAGAAATGGGCAATTCATCATCGGCACCCACTGTCGTCAAGATGATTCCCGAATCGCCTCTCGAATTCTTAACTGAGGTGTTGCAGGCAACCGCAGATAGTAATAGCGATCGCCAAGTAGTGTATCCGCTGTTACAAGCAAATCTCGACCAACTGAATGAGAAACTAGCTGAGATATTGCACGATTGGGCAATGGCAATTTTGCCGCAAGTTGAATCCCAAGAAGCAAAATTTATTGCTGCTACAATCGGCGGATTCAGCAATCTGATCGCGCAGTTTCCCCTGGGAGACAAGGCGAAAAACTCGGAGATAGCGATCGCAGGTTACGAGATCGTGGTTACAGTTTTTACCCGCGAAGCGAGTCCCGACGAGTGGGCGACAACTCAAAATAATCTGGGCAATGCCTACCGCAACCGGATACAGGACGATTTGGCTGACAAAGATAGATTGGCAGTACGCGCTGATAATCTAGAACGAGCGATCGCCTGTTACAAGCAAGCATTGCAAATCTATACCCGCCCAGCCTTTCCCCAAGATTGGGCAATGACGCAAAATAATCTGGGCAATGCCTACCGCGACCGGATACGGGGCAATCGTGCTGATAATCTAGAACGAGCGATCGCGTGTTACAGGCAAGCATTGGAAATCTACACCCGCGAAGCGAGTCCCGACGAATGGGCGACAATCCAAAATAATTTGGCATTTGCTTGTGAAAATTGCCAAGCATCTAATTTGCCAATTTAAACCGCAGCCGGAAGAGGGGTTCATGGTTTATCGCAACGAATAATCAACAAGGAACCATGAACCATCAATCAAGGAGATTCAGTCCTCACTCCTCAGTTCTCACTCCTCACTCCTCAGCCCTCAGTCCTCAGTCCTCACTCCTCAGCCCTCAGTCCTCAGTCCTCAGTCCTCAGTCCTCAGCCCTCAGTCCTCACTCCTCACTCCTCACTCCTCACTCCTCAGCCCTCAGCCCTCAGCCCTCACTACTCCGTCCTCACTCCTCACATCCTCTTCACCCAGCGCCAAACTTTCACCAGTAGATTTTCCAGCCACAGCATCGCCTTATCCAGCCATTCCAGTAAATACTCTAGGGGGTGCTTGACGTATCCGGATGGAGTTACCTCAGCCTCGATCCAGTCTGGCGAATGGGTGGCAAAGCTTGTCCTATTGTTTTGAGCGATCGCACTCGATGAACTTGGAAGCGCCTCTTCGGCTTCCACCCTTGGCGTCTGGAAAGCTGGGGCTTTGGTAATTTTGCCTGAAATGTCTTTTTTGCGAGATTTTTTGGTTGTAGAAGGGGTTTGTGTTGGACGCGCCGCCATTTGTTCAGGCGCAGTGGGTTTGCGGGGCGTCAAAATCGTCTGTTTGAAACTCAGGCGAAGCTTAATCGACTTCCAGAGAGAATCCCCAGCCGGATATGCCTGCTGGCTGGCTCCAGGGAGGGCAATCCTGGTCTTCTTTCCAGGCAGATGAGCGGAGGGTTGCTCTTTGCCTGCCACCCTTGGTAGAGGGCGATTAGGGGCGGTTGGCGCTGGCTGCTTGCTGGCTGTGGGTGCATCTGACTCACCGAATAAATCATTCATTGTCAGCCAGGGATCGGCAATGCCTGTTGCGGTTAATTCTGGATTGTGGCGTTGAGCAGATGCTAAGGAGGCAGAAGCGCCACCTGATATCTGATTCGTTTGGCTGTGGGAATCAGAATCGATTTCTGGGGTTGATTCCCAGGATAATTTCCCATCGCGCCTGCCAAAAAAGTAGTCAATTGCTGCCTGAATCAGCGCTTGGATATTGTGTGCTTGGGTGTGTGCTTGGGCGTTAACATCGGCAGATGCCGGTTGCTGCATTGGCTGGCTGAATACAGCTTGTATCCGTTGTAAAGGCGATCGCTCAATTGCCTTAATTTCCCCGGAACGGGGTGTCAGCTTCGCCAAAAAGTCTTTTTGCCGCACTTCGATGGCAACCAGCGTGCGATCGAGGAAGATTAATGGCTGAAGAAGTAAGGAGGAAGAAGGATGTAGAGCTTTGTTCTTCCTAAAGGGTGGGATACTTCCGATCCCCTCTCCAGACGCGCTAAATCCCGTTCCCATCTCCTCGTCTTCTCTTGTTTCTTGCCACCGCACCAGCGTTGATTCTTGGAAGAGATTGGCAGCGATCGCCACTGGTCCTTTTTGCACCCAAGCCATCACTCCCCAGAAGAGGCGCACGGGTGGTAACAAATGGCGCTGATTGACAGGAGGGCGCAGTTGTGCTACAATGCCTTTCGCCGACGCCTGCGCTAACCGCCACTGACGCCAGTAGTTTGCCAATTCCCAACGAATTCGCTGTTGTAATTTTTGCTGTTGTTGAGGGGTAAGAATATCTAAAATTTGATTCTCGGCGGTGACGAGTACCACGGAACGGGTAGCAAGTTGTGTAGCAACTCCCCGAACGACAATTTGATTGTGTAGCGCCGCCGCCAAGGATTGTCCGCTTCTGGTTCCCTCAGCCGCCTCTTTAGGCTGTAGCGTTTGCACCACCACTGTTTCCGGGAGATTGAGAGGGTGCAGAGTTAAATTTGAGGAGCTAGAATGACTCGATCCACTCGCCGAGTTATGATTAAAAAATTTGAATCCAAAATATGTCGTAGAGACAAAGGTTATCGCATCTGCAACTTGATTAAAAAATCCCGCTTTGTTAGTAGAAACACCAACAGAATTTGCAGCCGAATTTAAAACCAATTCTGACTCTTCCTGACCCGCGATCGCTCGTAAAACTTGCTGAATTGGCGTGTCTGCTGGTGGAGGCGTTGGCGGCGAGTCAGGACGCTTTGCTCGGTCTTTTTTCCCAGAAGTTTGTAATTGAGGTTTCTCTTTTGTCGCTTGTTGTAACTGACGCCCAGCTAATTGGGAAGTTTGAGCCAGCAGGTACACCGGATAGAGGAGAATTTGCGCTCCCCAAACCGCTGCGACTTTCAGCTTTCGCAGGGCGCGATCGCTCTCATCCTTCAACCGGCGAGATTTTCGGGAGAGGAAATTAAATAATTGGCTTTTATAGCGACCATTGGGAGGGGAGGACATTTTGCTAAATGAAGGATTGCTAATTGCTAATTGCTAACAATAGTAGATGCCCTGATTTTATCGAAAAGATGACCGATTCCAAGACACCTTTTGTAACGCCCTCATGCAGCCTCCTGAGCGAAGCGATTGAAAAACTCTCCGCGATGACTCAGGTTAACGTTCAGACACGCTGGCGCTACTGTGCCGCAGACTTGACAGCAGATACAGTTAACCAGTCTGATTTAGGAAATGATTGGTCATCTGTGGAGTTGAATCCCAAGGGACATATTGCTTGGCAAGCGGGACAAAAGGTATTATGGCTTAGTCAAAAATTGATTATTCCCCAAGATTTACACCTATATCCTTTATCGGGGTTGGCGTTGCGGCTGGTGTTAACTTGGTGGGCACAAGACGCGCAAATTTTTGTAAATGGCGTCAAAGTGCAAGCGGGAGATTTATTTGATTGCTCAACGAGGGTACTGCTGAGTCCCGCTGTCACTCCTGGTGAGGAGATTACAGTTGCCTTGCGCCTGGTAAGTCCCGGACATGATGATGGAGCATTAGTGCGATCGCGCTGTATATACGAATTTACCACCGATGATAAGATTGAACCCGGTTTTGTCGCTGACGAGTTAGCTGTCTTACAGCGGTATTTAAAAACCTTTGAACCGGAAAAACTGGATATCTTAGCATCTGCTGTGGCTGAGATTGACTGGACAGCACTGCCTGACGGACAAAAGTTTGAGCGATCGCTTTCCACCCTCCGCCAAAACCTGCTTAACACTTTAGGGTCAATAGAATCTAAAATCTGTTTGCTAGGTCATGCTCACTTAGACTTGGCTTGGCTATGGCCTGTCAGCGACACTTGGGAAGCTGCTCAACGCACTTTTGCATCGGTTCTCAAACTTTTGCAAGAATTTCCCAACCTGACCTTCTGCCATTCTACACCCGCACTTTATGCTTGGATTGAGCAACATCGCCCGGATTTATTTGCCGCCATTCAACAACAAGTTGCGGCTGGACGCTGGGAAGTTGTAGGCGGAATGTGGGTGGAACCGGAACTGAATCTGATTAATGGCGAATCGATTGTCCGCCAGTTGCTCTACGGTCAGCGTTACGTCTTAGAAAAATTTGGGCAATTGAGTACAGTCGCCTGGTTGCCAGATAGTTTTGGCTTTTGTGCCACGTTGCCCCAATTTCTGAAATCTGGCGGGATTGAATACTTTGTCACCCAAAAATTGCGCTGGAACGATACCACGAAGTTTCCCTATGAAACATTTTGGTGGCGATCGCCCGATGGTTCCCAAATCTTCAGCCTCATGTCTGCTCCGATTGGTGAAGGCATTGACCCAATTAAAATGGCGTCTTATGCCTGTGATTGGGAAACTCAAACAAGTTTAAAAGCAGCCCTCTGGCTTCCAGGTGTGGGCGATCACGGCGGTGGTCCCACCCGCGATATGTTGGAAGTGCAAGCGCGCTGGGAAAAATCCCCCTTCTTTCCTCGTCTAGAATTTACTACATCTGAGAGCTATTTACAACAAATTAGCACTCAGATTAGCACTCAGAATCCCAAATCCGGGCACGGCAGTGTCGTGTCCCTACAGAACTCAAAACTGTTCCCGGTTTGGGACGATGAACTATATCTAGAATTCCATCGGGGTTGCTACACCACCCACGCCGATCAAAAGCGCTTTCAACGTCGCAGTGAAGGCTTGCTTTACCAAGCAGAACTTTTCGCTTCCTTGGCGAGTATCAGCACGGGTGCAACTTATCCCCAGCAAGAGTTAGAATCTGCTTGGAAAAAGGTGCTATTTAATCAATTTCACGATATTCTCCCCGGTTCCTCAATTCCCCAAGTCTTTGTAGATGCAAATGAAGCTTGGCAAGAGGTGGAACAAGCGGGTTCGGAAATATTACAGCTAGCCTTAAGCGCGATCGCGAGTGCGATCGCCCTTCCCCCGCCGCCGCAACCAGATGCCCTGCCAGTTATCGTCTTCAACTCCCTGAACTGGCAACGCTCGGAAGTCGTTACCGTCCCCTTACCGGCGTCTGAACATAACTGGCAAGTTTACGACTTAGAAGGGCAACTGCTGCCATCCCAATACTCTTCGGTTAACTTATCCTCCAACCCCTCTCAATCCCTTAATAAGTGGGGTGAGACAGGAACGGAGATTTCCTCCCCCTTCCCAAATCGGGAAGGAGGCTGGGGGGTTAGGTCTGGCTTATCTGAAAAGGATTGGCTGCCATCCCAGCTTTCTGAAGGCACGACGCTGCTATTTCTCGCCGAGAATATCCCATCGGTAGGTTATCGCCTCTTCTGGCTATGTCCTCAAGACGAATTGACCTCAAAAAGGCAAAAATACGGGCATCCTAGCACTAGCTTTCCGGATTCTAATGCGCCTAATCAAGATAATATCAGATTTAGCGAAAAAAATTGCATCGTAGAAAATGACTTACTGCGGGTAATCGTTGATTCTCAAACAGGCGATTTAAGTAGTGTTTTTGACAAAATTAATCATCGAGAGATCCTCAATCAAGCTGGAGGAAATCAACTCCAAGCCTTCCAAGATAGCGGTCAATATTGGGATGCTTGGAACATTGACCCCAACTATGCCCAACACCCCTTACCTCCCACCCAGCTAAAGTCAATTGAATGGGTAGAACAGGGGGCGGTGCAAACTCGTCTGCGGGTTGTGCGACAGCTAGGCGAGTCTAAATTTTGCCAAGATTACGTACTGCAAGCAGATTCACCGCTACTAAAAATTGTCACGACTGTAGATTGGCAAGAACGCCACGTACTCGTAAAAGCTGCTTTCCCGCTTACTTTGACGGCGGATTGTGCCACTTACGAAATTCCCTGCGGCGCGATTGTGCGAAGCACACGCTACGCTAACGGGCGTCCTACTCAGCCTCAAACACCCGCAGAAACCGCCAAATGGGAAGTTCCTGCCTTGCACTGGGCGGATTTAAGTGACAATGACTATGGCGTCAGTTTGCTAAATGATTGTAAATACGGTTACGA
This sequence comes from Coleofasciculus sp. H7-2, assembly GCF_042747725.1. Lineage (NCBI taxonomy): Bacteria > Bacillati > Cyanobacteriota > Cyanophyceae > Coleofasciculales > Coleofasciculaceae > Coleofasciculus > Coleofasciculus sp. H7-2. The sequence goes on along the minus strand of NZ_JBHZGO010000112.1, from coordinate 81,457 downwards.
CGCCCAACCCTCACAATTACGCCTCACCCTGTTACGAAGTTCTAGTTGGCCCGATCCAGAAGCAGATCGAGGTTGGCATCAATTCACCTATGCCCTCTATCCTCATCAAGGTAGCTGGCAGTCAGCGCATACTGTGCGGCGAGGCTATGAGCTAAATTTACCGCTACAAGTGATGCTGCTGCCATCAGTAGGCGAACAGAATTTGTCCTTACCCGCCGTTGGTCAATTGTTAGACTTACAAGCTGAAAATCTAATTTTGATGGCGTTAAAACAATCAGAAGATAATTTGCAGCAGTGGATTTTGCGGTGTTATGAGTGTCACGGGGGAGAGGCGCAGATGCAGATAACGAGCGATTTAGATTTAGCGATCGCGCACCCAGTTGATTTGTTAGAGCGTCCTATTGATGCACCCGAAATGTTGGCTACTGGACAAACAGCCAGCATCCAGCCTTGGAAAATCGCTAGTTTTGTAGTGGAACGAACAGACGGCTGAGAAAATAAGCTTATGAGCAACCAAATACCGCCAGTTCTAGATAAAATTTTCAGCGACGACAGTATACCCGATGCTGTCTTTTCTGTCTTGCTGCCAGCTTTGGGTGAAGTATTGCAGTGCGATCGCATTTTTCTCTACCTACGAGATCCGCATACCTCTATCGGTAAAGTTCCTTACTGTTGGCGTCGCACTCAAGAATATCCCAATATTGTTGACGCTGACTGGAAGAAAGAACCAGAATCTTTGCCAAAAGAAGATCCGCTCTTTGCTGCGGCACTGCATACAAAACCTTCTGTCTTTGTCGAAGATGTAGAGACAGCGAATCCGGAAGTCGTTAACAAAGCTTTCGAGCAAAAAGAATTTAGACATCGAGCATTAGTTCACGCTCACTTGTGCAAAGATAATTTGTTGTGGGGAATTCTGCAACCTTGTGTCTTTGGTCAGCCTAGAGTATGGACGCCGGAAGACCGCTCTATTATTGCCACAGTTACAGAGAAATTAACACCCCTTGCTGTTGCCTATATGTTAGCAGCGAAGTTTTCGATACCCGCCGTGGAATAAATTCTCTGGCTATAGCAATCCTAAATGATTGGTGAAACCCTGTAGAGACGCGATAACCCTTGTCTCTACTAAATATGGCTTGTCTCCATAGCCGAATATAAATTAACACGAATGTAGGGGCATATAGATTTTGGTAGGTTGGGTTGACGGAGGAAACCCAACACTAAATAGTGCTTGTCTCCATAGCCGAATATAAATTAACACGGAGGTAAAAACACACAACTATACGTTCCTACTCTTTACCTAGGTTCCTTGTCTCGGTATATAATTGCCAAAACTGTTACGGTTGCACAACTAATAAAACTAATCAAGTTTCCATACATCAAAACTAAATCATTTTGATAATAGCCGTAGAGAACCCCATTAAGCTGAATAAAATTAAAACCTAAAAAAGTAATCAAGGCTACATTCTTAGAACTCTTAGTCTGAACAATTCTTATTGCTTGTGGAATAAACAAGCTGGCGTTGAACACCATGCCCAATCCAAAAAAGAATGTGACAATCTCTTTCATACTGGCTGCAAACTTCAGGTGAGGGATAAGGGAACCGCAAATTACAAGTTTCTAGAATAATCTAGCGATAACAAATTCCCGATTGGTTACTCAGCTTCTGCTTGTTGCCTCTGCCATTGCTTCAAAACTTCAAAAGCATTAAAACCTCTGTATTGTAAGTAATTCAATAACTTGGCTTTGGTTTTTGGGTCGATACTTTGAAAATCATCAATTTTGTACTTTCGCATAACCTTTGTCTTTAAACCATCCAACTCGTCTGTATCCTCGCTTCCCTCTGCTTCAATTTGTTCGCTCCAGACTTGCTCGAATACCTCCGAGGAAATCCCTTTTTCCATACACTTGCGCCTTACCATAGATTTCCCATATTTACCTTGAGAGTATGCAATCAAGTTGGCGACTAAGCGCGTGTCGGATTGATAATCTTTCTGTTGCAAATCATTGATAGCCTCGGAGATTTCGTTTGGCTCAAATCCCTTTGATTGTCCTTTCTTCAAGAGTTCGTAAGCGCTATAGTCTCGGCGGGATATCAGGCGATAAAAATAGTCAATACAACTCATTCATTAAACAGCTATTATTTATATTTATCTTAACACATATAAAGCTTTGCTCGTTGTTTACCGCCTATAGAAGTTTAAAAAAGATTGGCGTTTAAAAGAATGTTAGTGAACCACAAAGACACTAAGAACACAAAGAAAGAAATAATTTAACTAATAAAATATAATTGCTATAATTGCCGTTAAAATAAACAATTCAAGGCTCAAAAAACTGGCTTTTTTACAGAATTTACTCCAACTCGATCTGAGGAAATTAGTTCCTCGATAAACTGCTGCATCCGTTCATAATGCGTGCCTTTCCAATAAATATGAGCGCATTCGCGACAGCGAGAAAATTCATTTATATATTGTTGGACATTGGGTGGCACTTGGTCAAGAATCAATTCCTTAGCCACAGGTTCTAATAATCCATTACAACGCAAACATCGTTGCAACGGTTTGACAAATTTAATCAGCTCAAAACGTCGCATTACCTCTCCCACTTGTCGTTCTGGATTAGTTTCTCTAACATAATATCCATGTGTTACCAAACTACGCATCAACAGACCTTTATCGCGAGTCAAGAGAATCCGTTCTTCAGTTGCAGAAATTTGAGCTAACTCTAGATCGTCATAGTCATTTCGATACAGGGTATCAAAGCCTAACATTCGCAAAGATGTCGCTAGCTTCCCTAAATGAATATCTAGAACGAAGCGAGGAAATTTTAACGGTTGAGGACGAACGAGAGAGACGATAGGTGTGTTTTCAGTCGCCGCAGAAATCGGATAAATATGGATGCGATCGCTATCAGTCACAATATAGGAGAAATCGACTGGTTTGCCGTTGACTTCGAGATAATCCACTTCCGGATGAGGGACGCCCAAAGATTCGATCGTGTCCTTAATCGAGGCTCGTTCCTCAAAAACATGAGTAATGGTTACGTGCCTTTTTTTGCGTGGCAAGAAATCATTCAATTCCGCGTAAAAATGAAAATCTGCTTTAGCCATATTGAGAAATTAATACATCGCCGTTCGGAACCCCACCTCAACCCTCCGGAATAAAAATTTATTCCTGATCTTCCCTCCTAAAAGCGGGGGATAGGGAGGGCGATATCCTGAAATTCTACTTCCCCATGAAAAAAAGTTTTTCCTTGTCTTCCCTCTGTCTGCGGGGGAATAGTTGTAGGTCTTTGCAAATTTTCACAAGTGAGATGCTTGCGATCGCTTGTTGCCCTCTTGTGGCAACTCAATTTAAAGTGTAATATATATGTAGTATATAAGATACAAGTGGTCGAGTCGCTTGTTGCCACTAGAGAATTCATCAAAGTAATCAGAGCGTTCCTAAACATCAGCGGAGATACGCTCCAGCTTTGTAATGCAAGGAGTCAAATAATGGATGCAACCCAACCAGCCATCTTGAATATTATTGTGCATCTGCGCTCTTGTAATGAGCCATTTCTCCTGCGTTATAACGGACAACCCCCACGCTGGAGCGATGAATCTCTGCATCGGGAAGCCTACGAACAAAATCCAGAATTGTACGCGCTTTTGGCTCTCATCACCCATGTTACAACGGGGCAGCGCCTGCGGATTTTGTTTCAGTTGCTGCAACGCTCTCGTGTGGGGATGTCGAAGGAAGCGCGTCAAACTAGCGATCGCGTCACTAATTTTTTGTTGGCGATTTTGCACCCAGACCAAGTTTTGACCGTCTTTTTAGCACTGCGACGGGTACGAGCTAATCACAAACATACCGCGAAGGCGATTCTCCAGTACATCCTCAATCATCCCCAATTTGAGGATATGGCTTTGCGCCGTCGTCCTGCGGTTGTGGATGCAATTGAACACGCGCTGGGGAAGAATGTGGCGCGGGGTTCTGTGAAGCTGTCCGACGCAATTGATAAAAGCGATTTGCGTCGCTATCTGTTGCGTTATGCCCATAATCCAGAATCGGTAAAAGCAATCCTACCTTTTCTGTATCATTCTCCTCTGGGAACAGGTTTAATTCCGGCGGTAGGCGAAGTTAAATATACCCTCGTTCATCAACAATATAGTCAATTTGAAGCGCTTCCAGAGCGTCCCAAGACAGTAACGGCAACCAATCGCGGTGATATTTCCGCAACCTTGGTGCATTTGTATCGGGGTGGAAAATCGCCGGAATTAATGTCAGCTTTGCAGCATTATGTCGAACAAGCTGCGGTAAACCTGCCGAAATTTTCAGGTCAATTGGCTTTGGTGTTGGATGCGTCTGCTTCGACGAGAAGTTATGGCGATCGCGAATACTGCTATCTGGCACAATCAGTCGCCCTCAAATTGGTACTCGAAAAATGCTGCGCTAACCTCAAAGTTCATACAGTTGGGGGAGTTGGCGAATTACCCATGCCAGAAGGTTACACCGACTTGGCAGGTGCTTTAGTGGATGCTTTAGAAGACTCACCCGATTTAGTCGCCATTGTCTCTGATGGTTACGAAAATATGTATCCGGGAGACTTAGAAAGAGTCGTTGCCACCTTGCCGCAATTGGGTATTCATACTCCAATTGTCTTCTGCCATAGCAAGTTTACCGCACTGGATGACCTGGAATTGAGACGACCTGCGGCTAACCTCCTCCAGAGAGAATTCTGGCATCAAGACGATTTTGAAGACTTGCTGAATTCGCTATTTGCGATCGCCAGTGCAAAGCAAACCGAAGCATCTTTGCAGGAATTCCTACGCCAAAAACTCATATTCCAAGAAAAGGAGTTAGCCACATGGACTACCATCAATTAGAGTTAATAATCCCCAACAAAGTCGATCTCTCTCCTTACCGCTTTGGAATTCCTCAACAGTCTGGAGCAATGACTGTAGTCCCCATCTTCAGTCCAGATTGCCCAGGTCAATTTACCAGTCCCCTCTCTGGATTGAAACTCAGTCGAGTTCACGGCTATGGAAATGTAGAACTCCATAACCCATCAACAGGTGTGGCGATTGTTCCCCTGCACATGGGTTATATCCAAGACCAAGCACAAAATCATGCTTTGTGTCGGTCAGCATTTATTGCTGCGGGACAGAAACTCATGTTTAAAGATGCCTGCTGCGTGCAATCTGGTCAAGGCGGTTATTTAGAAGGTCGAGAACAATGGTTCTTCATTCTCCCCCTACAATTGCGCTTTCAAGCATTGCAATTCCGGGGTCAGGAAGACTATAGCAAACTCTGGAAAGAAATTGAGCGTCTAAATCAGCGGTTTGATTTACCTCAACGCGGTCACTTAGAGCAAATTCTCAGTAAAAAACGCACCTTTCTGACCCAATATCAAAGCCGATTTGAATTGCTTCCCCAGCAAACGGGGGCATTGTTCTGGATTCGGAATCAGTTAGTTGGCGTGGAAATTGCTCCAACTGCGGCTTACTTCCAGGAAGTGTGGATGCCTCTGGTTTGCTTCTGCTATGGTGTGGCGGCGATGAATGCCCAAAAGCACGCAAAAGCAAGCGACAAATCCGTGCTTCCTTTTGCAGCCAGCAATCTGCAAGAACTGCGCCAGCAGTTGCACAAAAGCCGTCAGGAAAAACAGTTACAAGTTAGCGATTGGCTGAGTCAAACACCCGCAGAAAGATTTCGGCTCAAAGAAGAAGAACGCTTCTTGAGTCTGCGGTTGCATACCTGTAAAGGGAAAAACTTTGCGGGTCAGTTGGTCGAAGATTCAGGACAACTGGTGTATGCTTCGTTGTTTGCTTTCGCAATTTATTGAAGCCAACACTTGACGCGATAGCTCAATTTGTACTACAATAAATTATAGTTGGAACTGAGTTAGGCATTGGCGCTTACTTGATGATTCCATGTCATGGTTAAGAAACGCCACCGCGCTAACCGCCTGTCCAACTGTAATTTCCCGTCATATCTAAACTTTATACAGAAAATATAACCCCCTTCTCTATCCGGGAAGGGGGTATTTTATGCCATAAGCGTCGCTTTTCAAGACTCCCTTGGATTAGGTACCCTGAGATATCCTTTCCTCCAAAACAAGATCCCACAACTGATTACCAAGGCGACAGCCACGACAGGCAACCAAATCGCCAGGATTGATAAAATAATCGCACTGCCTGCTTCCAGGCTGGAAACCACCGCATTGCCGAATCCTCCGGTGAGTGCGGTTGAAGAAAAGCGAACCATTCCCGTTAAGGCTTGCACGATACCCGCCGAACCTCCACCCGCAATCACTGCGATTGTCCACTGAACTAAAGGATCGTTGTGTGGAAAGATGGCAGCAGTCAAGAAAGTGCCGACTGCGATCGCGGTTGGTGTAGAAACGATATCTAGCAAATTATCTATCCACGGAATGTAATAAGCGGCAATTTCAATACAAGTCGCCACTGCAAATGTCACCAACGCCGGATAAGTTCCCATCCACTCAAAATTCGGTGCTAGTGGCAGATGTCCAAAAAGTGCTGCCATGCTCATCACTAGCGGCGGTACAAAAATCCGAAAGCCACAAGCCGCACTCAAACCAATGCCAATTGCAATGCTTAATAATGTATCCATACTACTTAAATTTCATCATTCGATAGGGTTGCTCTCGCCAAATCCGCTTCAATTACCTTGGCACCTTTCAAGTTGACCCCACTCAGGTTCGTTCCACTCAAATCTGCGCCTCTTAAGTCTGCCAACTCTAAATTTGCTCCCCTTAAATCAGCTTCACTGAGGTTAGCTTCACTTAAGAAAGCTTTACTCAAATTTGCCCCTCTTAAATCTGCCAGCCGCAGGTTAGCCTTAGCTAGATTCGTTCTAGTTAGGTTGGCTGCACTCAGATTTGCTTCGCTCAAATTAGCTTCACTCAAATCCGCCTCACTTAAGTTCGCTTTACTTAGGTTAGATCCACTTAAGTTCGCTAAATTCAGTTTTCCCCAACTCAGATTCGCTTCGCTAAGTAAACACTCACAAAGCCAAGCACCTCTTAAGTTAGCATTGATAAAATACCTTTCTCCGGCTGCATAACGCCGCTTCAGCTCATCAGCAGCAAATCTGATTAAAATGGTACTTTTATCTTCGCTATAACACCATTCTGCACCCAATAATTTAGCAGCCGTGTTAACAGCTACTTCATCCTTTTTCAGCAATGTAACCCCATTACAGCCATCCCATTCACCACCGAGGATAAAAGCAATCTCTTGGGCAGCATATAATGAGTCAAACAATAGAACATCTTGCCTTACCCAGCCTCCAAAACTACTAACTCTGTTGCTGGAGAATGATGATAGTTTTCGGATTAAGTCTTTCATCCGGTGTTTTAAGCAATTTTATTCAAGGAGCATTCAAAGCGATAAAACTTTTGTATATCCTTATAAATACCCTAGCTAACACAACCGGATTGGACATCAATCAATAGATATATTCAGCGTAGTTCCCGCCGGAGGGACAGAGAGCGTCGTCTCCCAGAAGCCATCCCCTCGCTGGAGCATCAGGTTGTCAGTAACTCGCTGCCAATTATCGTATTTACAGCGCAATTTGACTTATTTTAAATTTGTCAATAACCCTTTGTAATAATCAGTTAACTTGATTTTTAAACGCTCTCGGTTCCCAAAGGAAAGCGCTCTCGGTACGCAGAGATATTTGTTCTCCTTAGCGTACCGAGAGCGTTAAAAATTCCTCATTTCAGGGTAAGCAATGCCCTATTCATCTATCCAATGTTTGGCTCTTTCAACTGCTTTTTGCCATATTGTAAAATTCGCCTGCGCCTGGGTGACTCCCGCACCAGGTTGGAAAGTTCGGTCAATTTGACGACTCGCTGTTAATGTGGCGTAATCTTGCCAAAAATTAGCTGCCAAACCAGCAGCAAAAGCGGCACCTTGTGCAGAAGCATCGAGAACGGCTGGACGTTCTACGGGAATACCTAAAACATCAGCTTGAAACTGCATTAAAAAGTCATTTTGACAAGCTCCACCATCTACTTTTAGCAAGGCAATATTGGTGCCGCTATCTTGGTTGATTGCCTGTACAACTTCTTTGACTTGGAAGGCGATCGCTTCCAGCACTGCCCTGACAATATGTTCTCGCTGCACCCCGCCCGTAATGCCGAAAAATGCCCCCCTGGCACTCATATCCCAGTGCGGCGCACCCAAACCACTCAACGCGGGAACGAAGTAAACACCCCCGTTATCCGCCACCTGCTGCGCCATTCGTTCTGTAACGCTCGCCGCCGTAATTAGTTTAATCCCATCCCGCAACCATTGTATGCAGGCTCCAGTGGTGAATATACTGCCTTCCATGCCATAGCCGACTTGGATTTTTCCGTCCTTGTCTGTCTGCGTCCACGCGACGGTAGAAAGGAGTTGATTGCGCGATCGCTGCATGTTTTCTCCGGTATGTGTAACTAAGAAGCAGCCAGTACCATAGGTGCATTTTAATAAACCAGGGCGATCGCAACCATGAGCAAATAAGGAAGCTTGTTGATCGCCCAAAATTGCCGTAATTGGCACCTCACCGCCTAATAATTCCGGTTGAGTGTAACCAAATAAGCCTAAACTTGCCTGAATTTTCGGCATCAAATGAGCGGGAATTCCAAATAACTTCAGTAGCGTCTCATCCCACTCCCGCGAAGCCAAATTCATCAACATCGTGCGACTGGCGTTACTATCATCGGTGGCGTGTACCTTACCGCCGGTTAGGTTCCAGAGAATCCAGGTATCAATCGTGCCTGCTAAAACATTCTCTAAGTCGATGGGGGGATATTCTCGTTGAATGTGTTCCAACAACCAAGCTAATTTAGTTGCAGAAAAGTAGGCATCTAACACTAACCCCGTGCGATCGTAGATATCTGCTGCGTGACCTTGTTGAGTTAATTGATTGCACAGCGGTGCGGTGCGGCGGTCTTGCCAGACAATTGCATTATGTAAAGGTCGCCCCGTGGTTTTGTCCCACAGCAGACAAGTTTCTCGCTGTACGCTTAACCCAATTGCAGCAATATCTTTTGTCGTTATCCCCGCCTTCTGCAATGCACTCTGCATCGCCCAACACGTATCTTGCCAAATTTCTCTGGGGTCATGCTCTAACCAACCCGGTTGGGGATAATACTGAGTCAGTTCTTTGTAAGCAGAGCTAACAACCGTCCCTTCAGCATTAAATAAGATCGCTCGGTTGCCGGTAGTACCGAGGTCTAGGGCGAGAACGTAGGCAGGAGTCAATGCAGTCATTGCAAGCTTTATCAGTAATAAATTGAGAGTTTCAGGACTTACGCAACATCACCACATCTGGGGGCACCCACAAGGGGATTGCCCCTACAAAACGCTATATGTATAAGCTTTGCGTAAGTCCTGACCTACACGGGAACCGTCACCGCCGCCTCAAATTGGGGCGCACCGACCGCTAGCGCGTCCGTCCGGCGCTCTGAGACAGTTATGAAGCGTGCGTCACGACACGAGTCTGCCGCGCTTCCTGCTCATCTTACGCGACAGTGACCGATCAATTAAAGGATTGCGGGAGCCTCGATCGCGTCTCTATCTATACTTCTTGAGTACAAATTGACGCAAAATGGCTAGGCAGAAACTCACCAAAAATGTTGATTTTTTCAGTCGAATTTAAGCCTTAGGATAGGGTATTTCCCTCAAACAACGAGTCTAAGCTGAAATAGATTGATTCATTCAAATTGAGGAAAAACTGATGCCTAGTGGTCACGCCAATCATAAAGGTTCTTCAATCAAACCCAACACTAATGCTAATGGTCGGATTGATACTGCTGCTGACCTCTCAGTAGATCCACAGGAGCTTCTGGATGAAGGTGTTGATGCTAGAAGAGCCGAAGCAGAAAGTATGGAGAATCCGGCTGCGACTCAACGAACTAATCAACCCGAATCGGGTAAGGAACAAAAGTAACTGTTGCTAAACGAGGCTGTCTGGAGCCAAGGCACAAGGGTGACTCTGCTTGCCAGTCTCTACCTGAATAGCAAGCAGAGTCTGATAATGAATTAGGAAGCCATAAACTGCCTCAACAATGACAAACCCGCCATTGAGTACAAGAGCAATTACAAAGGCAAAAGCTTCCTTCTCCCTGTAAGATTCCTCAAAACGATTAGCGATCCTGCGATTAATGCGTGCTACACAATCTAGATTGACTGCGGACGTGACCATTTTGCGAAAAGCGCTCTGCCAAGATTTGTTGATAAACTGCTTCGTAACCATCAGTCATCCGTTGCACGCTGAAGTAGGTTAGTACGTGTTCTCGACAAGCGTAGCGGTTCAATTGGGCAGCTTTATCAATTGCCGCGATCGCTTCTTCAACGTTGTGGGTCAAAAAGCCTGTCTTTCCGTGGGCAATCACTTCTGGTGTAGAACCCATCTGCATTGCAATCACTGGCGTCCCCGCTGCCATCGATTCAACCATTACTAACCCAAACGGTTCGCGCCAGGTAATTGGGAACAAGGTTGCAGCTGCCCTTCCCATCAATGCATTTTTTTGAGCGTGGTTTGCTTCACCTAAATATTCGATCTGCTTGCCATCAATGTGGGGCTTAATTTCCTGCTCAAAATATTCCACATCAACGACATCCACTTTCCCAGCCATCTTTAAGTGCCAGCCAGAACGTTTAGCAATTTCTATTGCCAAATGTGGTCCTTTTTCAGGTGAGATTCTACCTAGAAAAGCCAAGTAAGGGGGGTTATCCGGCTGAGGGTAAAACTCATAAATAGATGGATCGATGCCGTTGTAAACTGTAGCAACGCAGTTCAGATTTAGTCTGGGTTCCCGCTGGTCATTGGAGATACTAATGAAAGGTTGACGGCGGGCGTGCATAAACAGCTTTTCATTGTCTGGGGTGAAAATGCCATGCAGCGTGTGAACGGTGGGCGTTTTTACCAGGTTGGCATAAGGCAAGGCAGCGCAGCCCATGTGAGAGTGAATGATATCAAACTTATCCGCCTGCTCATAAACTCGACTCAGTTGTAGCATTTCGTAAACGCTATATTCCTTAACTGAGGGGTCTAAACGGATTGCCTGCGGATGAACAGATTCTAATTTAGCCAAACTGATGGAATCACCAGATGCAAACAAAGTGACCTCATGACCGCGCCGGACTAATTCATCGCAGAGTAAACCCACAACCAATTCAATGCCGCCATAGGCTGGAGGTGGCACTCGCTCCCATAATGGGGCCACCTGTGCAATTCTCATCACTAACCTCCTAATTGTAGTAAGGTAAAATTTGGATTAGAAGAGGCTCCGTTCTATTGATGTCTTGCCTTGTGAAGTAATTCATTCTTTTAAGGAAAAATTACTTAACAAAATTTTAATAGAATTTTTTTAACTTTGTAAATGCTACTTTAGACGGAAACTTGGAATTAGGAAGGTAGAGATACCCGAACCTAAAAATATAAAGTTTGAGATATAGGTTTAAGGATTAAAATATTGGCATTATGCGAGTTTTGCGGGTAATAATCTCTTGGTAGCGGGCGCTATCTTCCTGTAACTATCGCTCTCATCGAATTGCTCAGGAGTGTCTAATTAGATAGGGGAAGGCGATCGCGTTATGCCGCGATGATGCCCTTGCTTCCCCGTAACCTCCCTTAAAAAGAGGTTGAGGGGGAGCAAATATGTTGGACAAAAGCAATTTTCTTTTTCCTAGACTCCAGCCTGGGAATAAAGAAAACTAAGATGCGAGGTGCATTCCAGTCACCTTAGTATTGAGGTAACTGATTAAGTAGGTAGACATAATTAAACTCGCGCATCTAATGTAGGGAATGGTTGAGGCAACGTTACCCAACGCATGACACAGGTTTGATGGGTAACGCTTACGCTTTACCCATCCTACAAATAATTAGATCCATCTACTTAGCTTCCCGCATCGGGTTTCGTTGAGGAAGCACAATAACTATCACTCACAACTGTAGAGGTAGAAGACATCTTTACAACTTGTCTGCGAGATTCTCCGGAGTGCAACTGTTTTTCCGGATGCATCACAATTTTCTTACAAACAACTTGATGAGTGCCTACATCCGCAAAGCTCCAGATGTAATTTTCAAAGTCGCTGCTAGTCGCATTAGCTGGAGATAGCGCTAATGCAGACAGTAACACTATCTCCAAAGTTAATAGAGCTACGATCGCAATTCTCAGCATAGTATTTCTATCGAACTACAAATTTTCCTCATCTGTATTTCTCTAATTATTCCCTGGATTTTCGTCTATAGCAACCCTATTTGAGTTGTGAGCCAGCGCTTCAGATCGCCGACAACTCTTACGAAGTCGGGGATCTCGCCTTCACGAATCATTTAGGATTGCGATAGTTGTGGCGCTGTACCAATTTACCCGTGCAGATTCGCTCTTCATTGTCTTGGTGAGAGTAATTGTCACACTTGTTAGCTACTACGGGGCGAAAGTGGTGCCGGGAATTGGTATTCCAAGGAGTCCCTTATTGGCTCCCTTGACCTTGCTGTTGACTTGAAATCTTGAGACTCCTAAGGCTGAAGCCGCTCTGAGTCTCAATTCAGCACAAAAGTGGAGTTTTAGCCAGGAAGCCATTAAGTGACTGAGATCGCACAAATTGTGCGATCTCAGTCACAAGTTTTTGCGATCGCGATCGCAAAAGATGCCCAAAAGAATCACTTTTAGATATCCCATCGCATCACCAATGACAACCGGAAATTCACCGATATTATAGATATCGAGTTCAAGTCCCAAGCGATGCCTTCTATCCAACTTCTCCCCACCGCCCTCTCCGAGTTATTCGCTCAGGTTACTTACTCTGGTTCCCTGACGCTGGCTGACCGCTACGGACTTATGGCAGCGCTATTAGATGATTCGCTGGGTGAAGAAGAGAGAGATGTCATCGACCGTCTGCTTCGCGCCGTGTGTAAAGGACGGCTTTCGTTGGTGGAGCAAATTTCGGCTGTAATGTAGAGAACAAAGCGAACGGGACTTCAGATAAAAAACAATAGGACTCGAAAGAAGCTCCTCAGTACATCCCCGATGGGTACTGAGGTTTTTTGCTTTTGGTAGCTCCGATTTGGTGAACGTTGGAGTTTGAATTACGCTCCCCGGTAAAGCTTCGGTTCCGGTCTTTTTGGGAGTAGGATGCAGAAAAAACCTTTGCCAGCAAGAAATCGTCCCCCAAAAAACCTTACCCCCAGTTCCTCTCCTTCAAAGGAGCGGCGAGCCAGAAAACCTTTTGCATCTTCGCCTCTCTGTTAACGGAGAGGGGGAAGGTTCTTTTTGGCTGTAATCAACCGGATTTTATAGATTAAATTGCCACATCAGGACGGCGCAGTTGACGCCATAAAATTAATAACCCTAACGCGATCGCGAGTACAACCGCTGTGGCAGCAATTAAAGGTTGATTGGCTTGACGTACCGCGATCGCTACGAATGCCCAGATAATTACGAAGGGGTAGGCAATATCTGCCCGTTTTATGGTAATCGTAGCAGCGATCGCTGCCGCTACAACCAGCAGAATTACCGTCCATATTTGAGGACTGATGCCCCAACCATTCCAACCCAAATAGTCAAGCGTACTCGCCACATTCACAATTGTCGCAACACTAATCCAGCCTAGATAGATGCTCAAGGGAATGTGAACTAACCATTTTTGTGTCCTCGATCGTTCTAAACTAATTCCCAACCGTAGATAAATCCCAATCAGGGGCAGTAATATGAACAGCATTGCCACAACTGAGAGTGTAAACAGTTGGTACTCGAAAAGAAACACCCAAGCGATTTGTGCAATACTTGCTAATACCAAAAAATACCCTTCCCGACGCAGATAGGGATTTTGTCTTTGAGCGGGTAGAACTTGATAGACTCCAAAACTAATCAAACCCAAATAAATGACTCCCCAAATCGCAAAAGCATAGTTGGCGGGGATGATTGGGACTTCACTGAAGAAGCGATTAGAAATTTCCCCAATTGTCAATCCATTGGGAGGAGCAACATTTGCATAGACATTAATCGCAAATGCGGCAAGAATAGCGATGAAGTTAGCAACTGACCGCAGGAAATCTGAGTCGAAGCGCTGATTGACAGATTTCATATTGTTACCGCCTTTTTTTCAAGGCTTTGTTTGACAATTCAAGCAGCAAAAATTGTGGCACTGATTTGCTAAAGAGTGAGAACTGCTCAAACCACTGCAAATTCTAGGTTAAACAAGTTCATCACGCTTTAAGGAACCAGTGCCACGAACGCACCAACCCGCTTCAGAGCATACCGGGTAAAGATATTGATTTCTGGTGAGCGATCGCTAAAAGACAGAACTTCTATTTCAAGCGTTCGTCATTGCCGGACAAGCAACGTTCGTCCCACCTAGCCCACAATACCCATTTGGGTTTTTGGCAAGGTACTGCTGATGATAGCCTTCTGCGTAATAGAACTCAGGGGCATCAAGAATCTCAGTAGAAATTGTCCCATACCCGGCGGCTTTCAGGGCTTGCTGATAAGCGTCTCTTGATGCTTCAGCCAGCTTCTTGTGGCTGTCTGAATACACATAAATTCCGGAACGGTACTGGCTGCCGGTATCATTGCCTTGGCGCATCCCTTGGGTAGGATCGTGGCTTTCCCAGAAGAGTTTCAGGAGTGTTTCGTAACTAATCACTTTCGGGTCAAACACAACGAAAACCACTTCATTGTGACCTGTCATGCCCGAACAAACCTCGTGATAAGTGGGGTTTGGGGTGACTCCTGCTGCATAGCCAACTGCGGTGGTGAAAACTCCGGGTTGCTTCCAGAATATACGTTCTGCTCCCCAGAAACACCCCAAGCCAAACATCGCCATCTCCATCCCATCGGGATAAGGAGGTTTCAGCGGATTACCGTTTACATAGTGAATAGCGGGGACTTGCATGGGTTCTGCGCGTCCCGGCAATGCTTGCTCGATCGTGGGCAGACTTTGCTTTTTACCAAATCCGAATAACGCCATTGATTCTGACTCTATTTTGTGATAAACGTTTTAACCTTACTTAATATTGTAAAGAGTTTGGCGTCCCTTGAAGAGCGGGGAGGAGGTGGGGTTAGCCGAAACCTCACCCCCCAAACGCCTCTGTGTTAACACAGAGGGGGCAATTTCCTAAGCGTGGATGCTGCCATCGGGTAGGATTGCTCCCGCTAAGTTCGCTCCAGTCAGTTTAACCAGGATTCGGTCTTGCGAGCCAACCTTAGCGCCCCTCAAATCGGCTCCCCTCAAATCGGCTCCACTGAGATCGGCTCCAATTAAGTTAGCTTCCCGCAAATTAGCATTGCTTAGGTTCGCTTGCAGCAGGTTGGCTCTAAAAAGATTCGCTTTTTCTAGGTTGGCTCCCTGAAGATTCACCTTATGCAAAAAGGCATCGCTCAAATTGGCGTTGCTGAGGTTGGCATTGCTCAAATTTCTTCCTGACAAGTCTTTTTCTTTGAGATTGGCTCCGCTCAAGTTGGCTCCGCTCAAGTCGGAATGCGGCTTAGGAGTCTGATGGGGAGATTGAGGCGGTGATTGATAGGAGTAACTAGATTGATAGTAAGAACTCGGTGGATGAGCGCGATCGCGTGGCGGAGCTTCGGCATTTCGATTCTTTTCGCTCGGTCGAATTGACCGCAAGCGATCGCGTGCCTGATTAATCTCTTTGAGTTTTTCTTGAGCTTTTTGCTGTAACCGAGGATTATCTTTCGGGATGCGATCGGGGTGCCAAATAAAAGCCAAGTCCCTATAAGCCTGGTTCACTTCTTCGAGTGACGCTCCAGGCTCTAGTCCCAGCACTTTGTAGTATCGATCTAGATCGCTCATCTATCACTACCCTAGCAGGCGTTGCCCGTTGAACGAATGCTTCTTTTGGGGTGAAATAATTAGACCCCGAAACCTCTAGGGGCGATCGCGCTCCTGTTGCCCTTCCCAGTATTAGATGACTGAAAATTGCTGGTCGCTTGGGTTGCAATACATCAAAACCTGAACCGAAATGTATTGAGTCTGTAGCGAAGCGCTGTTTGCTCTTACTTGTCGCGTTCTTGCTGTAAAAGTTAGCGAGAGGCACTCATCCCCCCTAAGGAAGGGGAAATTCCGCGTGCAGTGTAGAGAGTTGTAGCTCTTTTTCCACCATTGATTCAGGAATCGCGGCTGCACCGACACCGCCTTCAACCACTGCCTTCACCATCTCGCTACTGTTCAATACTAAAACTACATTTAACTGGGTGGGATCGATTCCCCAATTTTGCAAGGCTTGCTCAAATATTTGCTGCGCTCCAGAGCCAGACTCTCGCATTACCCAACTGGTTGTAGAAAGTTCTGTTACGGAAATCTCTGCAAGCCCAAACCAGGGGTGAGACTTTCCCACGACAATTTGTAAGCGATCGCTCAACCTTCTTGGGCAGACAGACCGAAACTTACCCAGAGTCCTGACTACACTGAGGTGACTCAATCTCTTGACAGCCTCTTGAAAGCAAAGGACGCACCCGATAATTCCGGTTATACACCAGAGGAAATACAACAGAAGCTCGGTGAGTTGCAACTGCAAAAATATATCTTAGAGACAGCAGCAGACTGGGGGCAGTGCCGCAATGAAACCGGGAAGACATTGGCTGTCTATGCTCATAAAGCCAAAAAAGCTAACTTTTCCCAAGCAAGTACTCTCTACTACCTGGGGAATGGTAAAGTCACGGACGATGATTGGAACTGTGATGGCGTTTACTTGGCAAGTGGTGTCAAAGTAGCTGGCTTAACCCCTGGTGACACCCAAGGACAAGAATTAGGGGAGCCTGTAGCTCTCAAAATAGTCGCTGGAACCCAATTAGTGGCTAAAACTAATCCAGAAACTGGTGCAGTTGAATTCAACGTTCCTGCTGCGAAAGTTTTCAAAGCAGGTGAGGGTACTTGGTCTATTCCTAACTTGTCGTCAGCGGATGTGGAAGCGCAAATTCCTAACGCACCAATCGAGGATTAAATTTTTCACGCCTGTTTAGCACTTTAGGCGTTTTTCCTCTAAAGAGTAGCAGAATGACCGCCAGGGTATGAAAAGCTACAAGAGATAAACTGTTGAACAGCTATCATACTCTGGCTAATCTAGCGGTTCTCACTTCGTTGCAATATACTCGGAACCTCACCCCCCTGTTCCCCTCTTTGCAAGCGAACAGGGGATTGGGGTGGGGTTAAAAAACTGTACTGCATCCAAACGAGAATTGTTATAGACCTGATAAAATTTTCTGGAAGATTGGGTTCTGGTTCAAAGTGCTTCTGAAGCGATAAAGCTTGTGCATATTTGTACATCTAAACTAATAATTAAGGGTGGTATCGTGTGCAGCTATTGTTTAAACCTATAAATGTGAGGACAGAAAAACTAGAGAAACCGAAACGACGGACTTCCGAGCGAGTGCGGGATCATTTGGCAAATGAACGCACCTACCTAGCATGGATGCGGAGTGCGATCGCGCTGATGGGATTTGGTGTTCTGATCGTCCGTCTTCGTCTCCTCCGTCCACCTCTTGCGCCTCAACCCCCTGGTAATGGGTGGAAGTTAGGTTTAGTGTTTTCCTTAGTTGGTTTGGTAACGGTATTGCTGTCAACCCAGCACTACTTCGCTGTTCGACATGACATTGATGAGGATACATACGAACCTGCGGATCGCTGGGTGATTCTGTTTAGCCTTGCCGTACTCACCTTGGGAGCTGGGGTTATCTACTACGTCTTCACAGTTCCAATTGAATCATTAAGTAGTGTCATACTTGATTGACATCCTCCCACCGCTCGCTCGGCGTACCGATATAGCGGGGGATTCCAAAGATTGCTCTTTTGAAATTCCTGCTTCAACGAGACGACTTATGCTCAATTGTTGCCAATTCAACGAGAGAGGTCGGACTCTCCACAGGCGTTTTCTGCGTCTGGCGCAGCAGTTACGATGTGCCCCACCGTACTGATTGCTTTATTCAAGATGTTGATAGCAGCATTATGGTCACGGTCTGCAACATATCCGCAGTGCGGACAAAGATGCGTTCTCTGACTCAACGCCTTCTTGACTCTTTCACCACAGTTCGAGCAGTCTTGGCTCGTGTATTGGGGCGACACCGCCACGGTGACGACTCCAAACACTTTGCCAAAATACTCCACCCAACGGCGAAACTCACCCCAAGCCATATCACTAATCGATTTAGCCAGGTGATGATTCTTGACCATGTTGCGAATCTTCAAATCTTCATACGCCACGAGGTCGTTAGACTTCACTACGCACCTTGCCAACTTACAGGCAAAGTCTTTACGTTGACGTTGAACTTTGAGATGCGCTCTACCCAAACGGTTGACGGCTTTTCTGCGGTTTGCAGACCCTTTCTGCTTGCGAGACACGCGACGCTGAACCTTTTTCAATCGCCGCTCAGCATGACGCAGGTGACGTGGATTCTCGACCTGATTGCCGTCACTGTCGGTCAGAAAATGAGCCAGTCCTACATCCAATCCAACTGTGTGTTTGGTTGGCTCTCGGTCTTCAGTGCGCTCTACGTCCAGGCAAAACTGAACATAATAGCTATCACTGCGCCGCACCACTCTGACTCGATTGATCTGATCAATCTGGTAGAAGTGCAAATCACGAGTGCCCCACATCTTAAACCTTCCGGCTTTGAATCCATCGGTGAAGGTGATGAACTGTCGGCACTCGGACAGCTTCCAGCCTGTGGTTTTATATTCCACAGAAGCGCGGATTTGAGGGCGTTTGAATTGGGGATAGCCTTTCTTGCCGGGAATCTGCTTTTTGCAGTTTTCAAAGAAGCGCGAAATGGCTCCCCAGGCACGTTCGGCGTGAGCTTGACGGGCTTGGGAGTTGAGCTTCTTGCACCAGGGGAATTCGACATTTGCAGCAAGCAATGCACAGAGTTTGTACAGGTGGTATTTATTGGTGCCCCGGTTGTCCATCCAGTACCGCAGACAAGAATTCTGGACAAATCGAGCCGTGCGAATTGCATCATTGAGCAACTCGAACTGCTGTTTTTCGCCCTTCAGTTTTGCCTCCAGTACCAACATATTTACGCTCTACTCACTCACGTAAATAATGCAAGTATACGACAACTCTGCACCCTTAAGTTCTCAGGGATTGACAATTCCTCACGCCTGCCCAATCTCGCGTTTCAGCTACGCTTCACCTTGGTCAAGGGCACAGTTCGTCATCGCGAAAGCCTTTCATCCCACCGCCAGCGTGGAGTATAACTGAGATTTTGTTTAACTCACATCTTGCACCAAGCCTTCAGAATGGAATTCTGAGGCTATTGCATCTCCTCGTCCCAAAAGCGCGGACTAACCGAAAATCAAGGGTTTTGTAACCTGTCGGGAGCCGGTGCGAGTTTGTGTAGCTGCGGTTTCAACCGCCAGGTGCAAGATGTGAGTTTAAGTAACCCATTGAGAGCCTATGGGAAAAGTCATTTTTAGCAGTTTTAGACCGCAGATAAATGCAGATCAGGACTTACGCAAAGCTTATACATATAGCGTTTTTTCGGGTTCAATCCCCCTGTGGTTGTCCCCAGATGTCTGATGTTGCGTAAGTCCTGAGATATAGCGCCTTAGACCTTACCGCACGCTACGCAGATATTTTTCACCGTCAATTATTTTTAGGATAGGCTCTAATGTCTAGTAATAAATGCACTTTTCATAGGCATTCTGGGATGCTATTTGTACTTCAAAGCCTAAGAAAGTAATGATTAAAAATTGGAGGTTTTGTGATAAAAATTAGTTTGGAGAAATCTAGGGTTAGTAAATTTACTACCACTTATTTGATTGTTGGTATAGAAATAATTATTGCTTTATTAAGTGGTCTGACCTTGATTGCACTTGGGGCGGGTGGAGGGGCTTGGATACTTGGGGGTATTGCTGCTGGTGCCTTGGTGTTTTATTTCTATCATCTATATAACAATCAATCTAAACCTAATCGTAATTCAAGGAAATTTGGACAGATTATTGTTGGTCTTACTGTAGGATTTTCTCTCAAACACAGTAATCTACTAACTATTTATTCTCAATTACATATTTTTCTATTTTTAACGTTATTCTTACTATTCAGTGGTGGAATTATTGGTTATATATATTCACGTATTGAAAAAACAGACTTACTAACTGCCATGCTTGCTACGGTTCCCGGAAATATAGGAATTATGGCAAGTATAGCAGCAGACTATGGTAGAAATATTTCACTTGTTTCTCTCGTTCAGTTAATACGGTTTACGGCGATTATTATTGTTATACCGATCGTTGCTAATGTTTCTAATCCTCATGACATTAGTGCGATAATTCATTCCGTTACTGAAAATTTATTTTTTATAGATTTAAACTACTTATCTTTACTATTCTTATTGCTCTTTATAACATTATCAACAGTTAAAATAGGCAGTTATTTAAAAATTCCTGTTGCTGGTTTCTTTTGTTCAATAATAGTTGGTGCTGGTTTTGATTCGTTGCTAAATTTACTGCCATTTTTATCCCATATCGATTTTAATCTACCCCCTTTATTTAATTTAATTGGTCAAATTCTATTGGGAATTACAATCGGTGAATATTGGGGAATGAACCCAAAGCTGGGAAGGCTTACAGTAGCCTATGCTTCGGTTCCTGTCGCCATGACCTTTTTGGCAGGATTCATTTCAGCAGGAATTGCTATGTTGATCGCGCCCTGGGACTGGCTAACGTGTTTGCTGGTGACATCTCCAGGAGGCTCTCCAGAAATGATATTGATCTCTTTGGCTTTACATCACAATGTTGAGATTGTAACCGCAGGTCATCTAGTTCGACTAATGACTATTAATATATGTCTTCCAGGTTTGGTGTCTTTAATTTGCTATCTAGAACGCCGTTCTACAAAAAATCAAGATAGCGTAGCAGATCAGCTTAAAACTATATCACCCAAATCAGCAATGCCATAATTCCTTTGCTACGGTGTTAACCTTGGGCTATTGATTGCTCTTCATCCACAGTTAGCTCATCTTCACGAACAGTACTCGGTTTTGTTAAATGTGGTCTGATTAGCAGACTAACACCAATTGTCCAAGCAATTGAAACCATCCATCCTGCCAAAATATCACTGGGAAAGTGAACCCCCAGATATAGTCGCGTCCAACCGATCGCTAATACGAATACGCTCTCCACAACCAGCACCAACCAGCACCAGTTACTATTCCAGGTCAAAATGACTAAAGCAGCGATCAAGGTCATACTGGACATAGCATGACCGCTGGGAAATGCGTAATCAAACTCTGGGGAGATTGACTCCCATAGGTTGGGACGCACTTGATGCAGTAACAGTTTGGCGGTGCGGTTGATCAAAATGCTCCCTAATAGAGTGGTTAGCAAATAGGCGAGCGATCGCCACTTTTTAAGGCGCAGCAACACTAATGAGATTGAAGTAGCAACTGGAAATACGCCCCAAAATACTCCGAACTTGGTTAACGTTTCCGCAAAAACGTCTAGTTGTGGCTGTGCTATCTTGTGAACTGCTAGCAGGAGACTTTCATCCCAGGAGAAACCGCCTTGATTCTGCCATACCACTAATGCAAGTTCCTCAAAAACCAGCATTGGTAAACACACTCCTATCAACAGCAGTAGCAAAGAACGCCAATAAGCGACGAGCAGCTTTTCGAGAAAACTTAGGAAAGATAAAGAAAGCTTCCACAAATTAGAACTAAACATTCACAAAAAATAGCTTTAAATGTGTACAAACCGAAAAAAAATTATTGATTGTGTTTTGAGATAGTAGCACCCTAATGGTGAAGACCACTTGCTATCATCTATCAAATAAAACTCAGCTCACGCTTGATAAACTAACTTCCAACTTACCCCTACTAAAATCACGTAAATTACCAGCCGGAGTGCGCCTTGAGGAGTAATCTTGCAGAGTTTAGCACCTAGCAAAACCCCTGGTACTGTCCCTAACCAAATTGGCAATACTAAACTCCAATTTACTGTCCCAAGACAGAGGTATCCAAGGGAAGTAAACACTAATAAAATCGCTGCTGAAATATCTGTGCCAACCAATTTACGCGCGTCGAGGCGAAAAAAGGTAATCAAGACAATTGCAAACATCGCACCAGAAGACACGCTAGTTAATCCTACCAGACAGCCTAAAATTGCTCCTACACTGAGGGTCAAAATTCGACCC
This sequence comes from Coleofasciculus sp. H7-2, assembly GCF_042747725.1. Classification (NCBI taxonomy): domain Bacteria; kingdom Bacillati; phylum Cyanobacteriota; class Cyanophyceae; order Coleofasciculales; family Coleofasciculaceae; genus Coleofasciculus; species Coleofasciculus sp. H7-2. The sequence goes on along the minus strand of NZ_JBHZGO010000112.1, from coordinate 59,318 downwards.
AACTGAGTGTTTAAGTCAAACTTAGGCGGCTCAGGTAACTTCAACTTCGGGACAAAATTTTTCAGCGACAATTGTGCGAATCCCAACAAGGTGACAAGCAGTATCATTAGCCCGATCGCACGTAGCAGAATGTAATCTAAGTTTAAAGTTCCATTACGCTTAATCAGGTATAAAATTCCTACTCCGATTAGTGAACCAGGAACACTTCCCCAAGCCAACCATTTGACAACTTGCAGGTCAAGCGTTTGCTGTTTCCAGTGTTTAAAGCCGCCGATCACCTTCATCAATGTGGCAGCTACTACATCGGAACTCACTGCGATCGCAGGTGGAACGTGGAACACAAAAATCAACATCGGAGTGATCAGAGATGCTCCACCGATTCCCGTTAAACCAACAATGATACCCACGACAAAACTGAGGAACGGTAGTAATAGATAGTCCATACTGCTGTCCTTACACAGGTGGTTAAAATGCTGAATCTCTAACTAGAGGTAAACTTTGACATTAGTGCTAGCGGCGATTAAGCAACATTCGCCGCCCATAAATCCCCATTAGCCACCGGGGAATAAGACAGGAGCATCAAGAATCTTAAACTGTATCAATGCCAGAATGACCAGAGTGTAGGCGCTTGAGGAGACTACACCTGTCAATAACTCTTTTTTAAAGTTACGCTCTTTGGGTTCCCCACTAAAAACATCCACAGCCCCTACTTGCATCAAGAGAATTCCCGCAATGTTAGAAAGCCAGTACCCGACGATTGAGCAAGGCAGAAGTAAATCTGGGGAAAGCCAACTACAGATATACCCAAAAAAATAAGCAATTGGCAGATTGAAAAACAGGTCATTCCACCAACAGAGTGGTGACAGCATATATCCAATGACCAGAAGGAATCCGCCTCTGAGCTTTTTGAACCAACCTTCCTGGAAACTTTGTTGAGCCGCTGGTTGCAAATGCTCAGAAGTTACTTGCCCTGCTAGGGTCAGCTCACTACTGGGTCTTTTAGCGTTGTCCATGCAAAGTCCACTATCCCGCTAGAGTTGCCGTAGTTTTAATTTAATCTGATACGGATCAAAAGTCTAGTACGGAAGGGACACCAGCTATAGTTTTTTGGAAATATCTAACTATGGTGTGAAAGTGAGGCGTGTTAGCGTAGCGGGGCGTAGCCTACTTACTCTCCAAATCAACTACACTCATCACCGTTCGACTTTGAACTGAGAACCCGATCGATCGAGGCGATAAACTAAGGTTTTCCCGTTGCCATCCACAGCGACTTGCCAACCTGGGATCATTGCTTGAGCGCAGCTATTTTCCGTACCAGGCAAATCAAAACAGGTATTCGACCACGTCTGCCCTCGACCTTCGAGGATGTATAACTGAGAAGTTGGTATTTTTAACCGCTTACTAGCATCCTGCAATACCACCTTGGCAATGAAATTAGGTAAAGAGTCTTTGCGTGGCGGCATTTCGCCTATTGCTTCTGTCTTAATTTGGTCAGCAGATTTATCGGTACGATAAACTTGGTATTGCTTCGGTTTGCCTTCCACCGTCACGCGCCAACCTGGTGTAATATCGCCTCTGCATCGTTCTACAGGACTCGGAAGACCTAAACAGCCATTAGACCAAGTTTGCTGTTGAGTTTTTGTAATCAGAAGTTGAGAGATTGGTAAGGTTAAATGCTCAGATGCTAACTTTAAAACTTGCTCGGCAACCGCAGGAGGCAATTTTTTCGCGTCATTTGTCGGGATCTGCCTTTGATAAAGCTGAACCTGGGAACCCACTTTGTCAGTATTATAAATCCAGCGTTTTTGTCCGCTTTCAATGGTGACTTGCCAACCTTCCACTACAATCGGATCGCAAGGATAGGGAAAAGTTGAAACTTCGCAACCATACGCCCACTCTGCCTGTTTAGCATTAATAATGCGTCCGGTGTTTGCTGGTAGTCCCCAGTTTTGGGTGGCATCTTGCAAAACGGCACTAACAACAGATTTAGGCAAATTGGCATCAACGATGCTGCTAGCGGCTTCATTTAATCTAATCTGAGAGCCGTTGCGATCGCTACGATAAACTAAGCTTTGTTGCCTAGCTTTTACAGTGACTTCCCAAGCAGGCATATTAATTTTGGTGCAACCTTCAGCCGGACGCGGCAGATTTAAACAGCCGTTCGTGTAAATCTGTTTATACTTAACGATGCGTAGTTGCGACGCTTGTAACCCCGTGCGTTGAGATGCCATTCGCAAAACGGCATTGGCAACAGAAGAAGGTAACTTTTCCTCCTTGGATAGTTGTCTGGCGGGATCGGCGACAGCAGCTTCTTTTAGGGTTAAAGCAGTACATAAAGATAAAGATAAGCTGCTAGTTAACAAAATTAAAGTAGCAATCACCCATTTTTTATGATTTATCTTTTGAGTCATTTTTTCCATGATTAATGCTGCTCCAAAGCTCATAAAATTCAAGTTTAGAAGTTTGATGCTTGCTTGAACTTTCTACAATTATTTGAGACGTGACTGCAAAACTTATGTTCCAAATTGAGTTTTCTCTGATTCGTAGAGGCACGTTAGCGCAGTGCCGTTTTGCGTTTCTAGGTTTTGAACGCACTTAACGCACTTTATTATAAAAAAATCACGACTAAAATCCGATTGCCATAACCTCCTATTTTTATAGCATTGGGATTAGGGTATCTAAAGAGTTGGTTTCAAAAACTGAAACCACTGATATTATCTGGGCGACTGAAGTTGCAGCTATATAAACGAAACCCGCCTACAGGGATTTCAAAAGTCCTATCAATTACCTATCTTCTCAGGCTGAAAGCACTATTCTTTACACTAAAGTAGCTTTCGCGCATGAACAATACTCAGTACATCATGCGTCCAAGTGGGAAGAATTAGTGTCATAGCAATTTCTTCTACCGTGTGAATGCAACCTACAGTAATTGCGATGAATAGAGTAACTCCGGCATAATTAAAACCGAATAGAGCAATTGTGGCGATGAACAGCGTTACTCCCCAAGCTTTGGCTGAATAAGTGTGATAGCTGGCAGGTTTTCCATATTTCGCCAAGTTGACTACCAACCAGATTAATTGCATCAAGATTATTAGGCTCAATGGGATTGAGAATGCAGTTACTAGATCAGGATGCACTAGCCATGCACTGATTGCGATACATAGATAAAGACAAACATCAGCCAAACTATCGGCTTGCCTCAAAGAAGCGGTACTGACACCTATTCGACGGGCGATCGCGCCATCAAAAATATCTGAAAGAAAGGCAAGTACAAAGCCAACGATGAACCAGGTGCTGGTTGTGCCATCAATGGCATCCCATAATAGCAAAGGGCTTAGAAAAAGGCGGATGATGACCAGTGAAAAGGGAATAGATTGCAGCATTAAGGATGAATATTTTTGGCGATCGCGTTGGGAGTGTTCGATTGTATTTATGTTGTTCATGTTATTGAAGTAATCAGTAGGCGTGTGATGATAAAGACGCGATCGCTCATCCCATTTCACTTTTGTGAAGCTACACATCAGCTTCCCCCAGCCCCCCTTAAAAAAGGAGGCTAAGAAGAAGCTTATGTGTAGCGGTTAGAAAATGAATGGGTAATCGCTAAAAAGGAAGCACCGTTATCGCTTGCATCTCGTACTGCTGATTCGCTGCTACATGACTGGATCTCGCGTTTGTCCCCAAAGGCAAGGGAAGTGGTTCGTGGCGTTCCAGGCGGTTGAGGGGTGTGCTGGTGGCAGTTTCGTAGGCGATCGCGGTGTGGATGTAAGCTAGGATTTCCATCATTGGTAGATGCCTGTGGGGGTGAAGTTCTCGATTACCCTTAGTTTTATGGGAATCCAGATTTAGAGGGAGCGATCGCTTACCAGTTTTTGAAAAGTGCGCCCGCTTGGTGGCTGTAAACCTAGTTTTTTCGTAGTGGCTGCGGCTTGAGAAGGGGTCAGTTGCAAAATTGGCTGACGCATTGCGTGCGAAAATAGCGAAGTCTTTTTCGCCTTGTCTACGCTTTGGCAAAGGCGATCGCTTCCGGAGCCTCTCCATGAGGCTTTCTCTACACGAACGAATTTCATCACCAGGAGAGCGATCGCCCTCTCTGATATAGCAATCCTATTTGAGTTGTATGCCAGCAGTTCAGATCCCCGACTTCCTCCCGGCTCACCCGACCGGGTGATTTCTCAGAACTCAAGAGCGATTAAGATAAACTCAGCAAACAACACGATTGAATACAACGGTTCGGCGTGCGTTGGTAAGTTTTGTAAACTACCTTCAGCCAATTGCAACTACTTGTAGTATTATACTACAGTTCCCTTGACCGGGAAATTATTGAAAAGTATCTAAGGAGGAAGAGTGATGTTAGAGCGTGTAGCCGTTAAGACCGCCACAACCATTCAGACGCAACACCCCATCTTCACAGAGCTTTTCATTCAATTATTCTGATGTACGCGAATAATTTACGCGATTCCTCTGTGAGTTTGGCGGTCAATAACCGTACCCATAGAGGAAACTTCAATGAATTTAGAGTTGTTAGGCTGGAATCGTTTTTTTGCGAAAAACTTTGACAGCTATTTTCAACAAGGATATACTGTTGGTCGAGTTGCTCTAGAGCAAAAAAATACCTACCTTCTCTACACCGAGTTTGGAGAATTGTCGGCAGAAGTAACGGGGAAAATGCGTTACCAAGCCGAGCGACGAACAGATTTTCCAGCGATAGGAGATTGGGTAGTCGTCAGCATCATTGACGATGAAGAAAGAGCAAATATCCATGAAATTTTGCCCAGAAAAAGCAAATTTTCTCGAAAAGCTGTAGGCGCACAAACAGATGAGCAAATAATTGCCACCAACATTGATACGGTGTTTTTGGTTTCGGGATTGGATCGGGATTTCAATCTCAGAAGAATCGAACGTTATCTAATTTTGGTTTGGGAAAGTGGAGCGAATCCAGTCATCATTTTGAATAAAGCCGACTTGTGCGATGAAGTTGAGCAACGAAAAGCGGAAGTAGAAGCGATCGCTCCTAGCGTACCCATTATTAGCTTGAGTGCGATTGAGAACCAAGGACTTGATGCCTTGACTCCTTATCTCAGCACAGGACAAACGGTAGCGCTGATTGGTTCTTCGGGAGTCGGGAAATCGACCATTACCAATCAATTAGCTAAAAAGGACATTCAAGCAGTTCAAACAGTACGCAAAGGAGATAATCGAGGTCGCCACACCACAACACATCGAGAGTTAATTATTTTGCCTTCTGGGGGTTTGCTGATCGATACTCCGGGAATGCGAGAAATTCAGATGTGGAATGGAAGTGAAGGCTTTCAAGAAACCTTTACTGATATCAATACGCTTGCTACAGAGTGTCGCTTCCGCGATTGCCAACATGAAACAGAACCCGGTTGTGCAGTGCAACAAGCTTTGCTTGATGGCACTCTAGATAAGCAGCGTTTTCGGAACTACCAAAAACTTCAACAAGAGCTTGAATACAATAACCGGAAACAAGATCAAAAAGCGTCTTTAGCCGAGAAGGAAAAATGGAAAAAAATCCATAAAGCTCTGAGGAACAATCCAAAACGCTAATTAGAAACCGTTACTCAAATTGTCGAAGCGTTAGAGGATTATCAAGGTGCTATATTGGTAATTTCTCACGCTCTGGACTTTCTCAGTCGCATTTAGATAACCAAAGTCTTGAAAATCCAAGATAGGGCGATGCGAACGACCGTTTCTCTTGCCGATGACCCAGAAAACTATTATCAAGAGTTGCTGGGATAGCTAAAGGTAGCTCAAAGTAAAATTAGGTGAAAGCTAAATAGGCAGGTTTGTTTGTATAGACACTACTTGAGGCGTCAGATATTTTTAGTAAACAGATGCCATGCTGAAAGACTATCAAAAACTCCTGAAACATGAATAAAAATCGTAGGGAATGGTTGAGCGTAAGGGAAACCCAACAAATATCACCAGTGCTGGGTTTCGTGACCTCAAAGAGAGCCTACACATCCTACTTGAGGCGTCGCATATTTTTAGCAAACAGATGCCATGAACCCTAACTCAAATAATCCTAAAACGATTACCTACACCCAAATTGTAGACCTGAGCCATATCATCGATCCAAATATGCCTATTTGGCAAAACGATCCACTCGTTGAATTTGAGACAGTCGCCGAGTTAGAAAAAGATGGTTACTATCTACGAAGATTCTCGATGGGAGAACATAGCGGGACTCATATTAACGCACCGAATAGCTTTTATGAAGATGGAGTTGGGATTGAGAGTTATCCAGCTCAGTCGCTCGTTGTACCAGCGATTGTTATCGATATTTGCGACAAAACTACTGCTAATTTTGACTATGCTTTAACAACAGTCGATGTCCTCAACTGGGAACAGCAACACCATCCTATCTCCGCTAACAGTGTTGTACTTCTATATACGGGTTGGCAAGAAAAGTGGGGCGATCGAAGAGCCTTTTTTAATCAGGACGAACAAGGCAAATTTCACTTTCCGGGGTTTGGTGCTGAAACTAGCCGATTCTTAATCGAACAACGCGCGATCGCTGGCGTGGGAATTGATACTCATGGCGTCGATGCCGGACAAGATGAAACCTTTAGCACCAATCGGCTGGTACTAGAAAAGGCTGGAATTGTATTGGAAAATTTGACAAATCTCGATCGGTTATCGCCCAGTGGAACTACATTAGTCATTGGGATTTTACGTCTACGGGGTGGTTCTGGGACACCTGTATCCGTGTTAGCTTTTGTGCCTTGATGCCTGCACCAAAAATCGCATTGACTTTAGGCGATCGCGCCTTCCTATTAAATCAACCTTGACAGGCTATTATCCCTTGTGGTGAAAGCAAAGATAGATGACACCGGATCTTGCCGACAACTCCCCGATAGCTGCACAAGAAAGGATCGATATGTCTGAACAAGAGGTTTTTGTCTTTCCTGCATCGTTTGCTCAACAGCGGCTGTGGTTTCTTGACCAGTTGATCCCTGGCAATGCCATCTATAATGTGCCGACAGTCATTCGCTTAACAGGTTCGCTCAACACTTCGGCATTAGAGCAGACGTTTAACGAAATTGTGCGTCGCCACGAAGCCTTACGGACTACATTTAAGGTGCTAGAGGGACTACCCGTACAAGCGATTCCTGCGGAAAGCGGCGCTAACGCTTCCAGCTTAACCATACCTCTGTCCGTACTCGACCTGCGGCAATTCCCAGTAGGCGATCGCGCACTCCAAGCACAGCAATTGGTAGCAGCAGAAATCGAGCGTCCTTTTGATTTGTCCTCTATCCCATTGCTGCGAGTGATGCTGCTACAGCTTTCCGAGACAGAACATATTCTATTGCTGAATATGCACCACATTATCTGCGACGATTGGTCGATTGGGGTGCTGATTCGGGAACTGGGAACACTATACACAGCTTTTACTCAGAAGCAGCTTTCTCCTCTGCCGGAATTGCCCCTGCAATACGCCGACTTTGCCCATTGGCAGCGCGAGTGGCTGCAAGGGGAAGTGCTGGAAACCCAGTTAACTTACTGGCGGCAACAATTAAACGGTATTTCCGTGCTAAATTTGCCCGTTGACCGACCGAAACCAGCTGTTGCAAGCTATCGAGGAGCAACGCAATCTTTAGAGTTACCGAAAAAGCTAAGTGATGCGCTACAGACGCTTTCGCAGCAAGAAGGTGTCACCCTATTTATGACTTTGCTGGCAGCATTTCAGACCTTACTCTATCGCTACACGCATCAAGAAGATATTGCGGTAGGTTCGCCAATTGCTAACCGTAATCGCAGCGAAATTGAAGGCTTAATTGGCTTTTTTGTCAACAGCTTGGTATTACGCGCCGACTTATCTGGAAACCCAACTTTTCGGGAACTCTTAGGCAGAGTCCGGCAGGTAACACTAGGCGCATACAGCCATCAAGATTTGCCTTTTGAGAAGCTTGTTGAGGAACTACATCCAGAGCGTAACTTAAATATTCATCCGTTATTCCAAGTAGTATTTGGCTTTGAGAATGCGCCAATGTCGGCGCTAGAACTACCTGGATTAGTGCCTAGCTTTATGGATATTGACTTTAAAACAACGCGATTCGATTTGGAGTTGCATCTGTGGAACTGTTCCGAAGATTTCCGGAGTTTATGGGGCGGTAAATGGGAGAATTCTGAGGGAATTAGAGGCGTAGTGGTGTACAACACGGATTTATTCGATGAAGCCACAATTACCCGAATGCTGGGACATTTTAAAACATTGCTTGAAGGTATTGTTAATAATTTAGAAGAACGAATCGCAAATTTACCGCTATTGGGTGAAGCTGAAGTACAGCAATTATTAATTCAATGGAACGACACCCAGACAAATTATCCTCAAAATAAGTGTATCCATCAGTTGTTTGAAAATCAGGTAGAGCAGAATCCTGATTCCATAGCAGTAATCTTTGAAAATGTAGAGACAAGGGTTATCGAGTCTCTAACCTACCGAGAGTTGAACATACGCAGCAACCAATTAGCACATTATTTACAAAAATTCGGGGTAGGTTCGGAAGTTTTAGTCGGCATCTGCATGGAGCGTTCTGTAGACATAATTGTGGGATTACTAGGCATTCTGAAAGCAGGAGGGGCTTATGTGCCTTTAGATCCTAGTTATCCTCAAGAGCGTTTGAAGTTCATGCTTGATGATGCTTGTAGGGACGAAGCATTCGTAAAGAAAAACCTTGGCTCCAATCCAGAAATTACTGGCATGAATGCTTCGCCCGTACTGTTGCTGACAGAAAAATTTGTTGAGCATTTTGGGGACTTCTCGAACCCAGTTGTTTACCTCGATAAGGATTGGGAAATCATTGCCCAAGAAAGTGAAGAAAACCCGAAAAGCGGCGTAACAAGCGATAACTTAGCTTATGTAATCTACACTTCTGGATCTACAGGAAAGCCCAAGGGAGTTGCTGTTACTCACAAAGCTGTAAATCGGCTGGTGTGCAACACAAATTATGTAAAATTGTCATCTGATGATAAAGTTGCCCAAGCCTCAAACACTTCCTTCGACGCAGCAACCTTCGAGATTTGGGGAGCTTTGCTTAACGGCGCTCAACTTGTTGGAATTAGCAGAGATGTCACCCTTTCGCCCCACGAGTTTGCATTACAGCTCCAACAAAAAGACATCAGCGTTTTATTTTTGACCACCGCCTTATTTCAACAGATTGCCAGAGATGTTCCGCAAGCTTTCGCTGACTTGCGCTATTTGCTATTTGGAGGCGAGGCTGTTGATATTAGGTGGGTCAGAAAGGTTCTTAAACAAGGAGCGCCAAAGCAATTAATTCATGTTTATGGGCTAACAGAGAGTACAACATTTTCTTCTTATTACTGCGTGGAGAAATTAGCAGAATCAGCAACATCTATCCCCATTGGTCGCCCGATTACGAATACGCAGATTTATCTGCTGGATGCTCATTTACAACCTGTACCAATTGGCGTAGTCGGCGAGTTGTACATCGGCGGTGATGGACTGGCGCGAGAATATCTCAATCGCCCTGAATTAACTGCTGAACGCTTTATTTCTAATCCTTTTGTAGCGGTTTGCAGTTCGATGCAGTACGGGCTGACCTCTCCCCCAACCCCTCCCCTACGTAGCTTGCTTCCGCGAAGCGGTGGGGAGGGGAGTCTTGCTCCCCCTTCCCTACAAGGGAAGGGGGTTGGGGGGTTAGGTTCTGTGTTCGATCCAATTGAGAACCGCTATAGTAATAAACCAGAAGCACGACTTTATAAGACGGGTGACTTAGCCCGCTATCTACCAGACGGCAATATTGAGTTTTTAGGTCGCATTGATAATCAGGTAAAAATTCGCGGCTTCCGCATCGAATTGGGCGAAATTGAAGCAGCAGTCAATCAGCATCCAGCAGTGGGGGAGACAGTGGTAATTGTTAGCGAAGACATACCTGGGGATAAGCACTTGGTCGCTTATATTGTTCCCAACCAGAAACAGACACCGACAAGCATAAATCTGCGACAATTCCTGAAAGAAAAGTTACCAGAATACATGGTGCCTTCAGCTTATGTGATGCTGGAATCTCTACCGCTGACACCGAATGGAAAAGTGGATCGCCGTGGCTTACCTGCGGTAGATACGCTCAGTTTTGATATTAAAGAAAATTATGTCGCACCGCGCGATCGCGTTGAGGAAGCGCTAGTCGAAATTTGGGCTAAAGTTTTGGGAAAACAGCAGGTAGGTGTCCGCGACAATTTCTTTGAATTGGGCGGTCATTCTCTACTAGCAACTCAGCTAACTTCCCGCATCCGCGACGCATTTCAAATAGAGTTATCTGTACGCAACTTGTTTGAATCTCCAACTGTAGCTAGTTTGGCTAGATACATTGAAACAATGTGTTGGGTAGCGGAAGGTTTGGATACCACAAGTTCTACGGGAAATGAGCGAGAAGAAATGGAATTTTAAGTGATTCTACAATCTCATTTGCAAATACTCAAGGTTCTGAGCGTTACCCGCATTTAGCACAAAACGCACTGACAACTTCGGAAAACACTTGATTCTTTTCCATCAATGCCATGTGTCCACCCGGCTTAATCGTGACGAGTTCAGCTTGAGGCAATTCGGCTTTCATGCGATCGCTTGCAACAGGTTTAGTCGCTATATCTGTTGCACCGCAAACGACCAACACCGGAACGTTAATCGTTGAGAGTGTCCTTGTTTCCTCGAAATTGAACATTGCCAATGTACCGCGAGCAAGAACACCAGGCGAACCTAAAGTCGATAAGAAAGCGGCGAAATCCAGCTGACCGCGTGTTTCAGTCCCCTTAAATCCAGAAATTTCTACGCTGATGTACAGCGAACCATTGAGATAGCTTAGCCAAGTCATCAGCCAAAAGATGGGTGACAGTAAAATGGTGAGGTACAGTAGTGGTTCGAGCAGCGGTTTCTGCAATTTGCGTAACACACCGCTCAAGATAGAAGTTTTCAGTGGATTTGTGTAGGTTGTATCTACGAGGATTAAGCCTGCCACCCGACGCCCCAGATGTTCTGGAAATAGCCGACAAAATGTTAGGTTAATCATACCGCCCATGCTATGTCCGAGCAGGATAACAGGCTTGTCTCCCGCTATGGCAACAACCGCTTCCAGGTCACGGGCATATTTTTCCACCGAGTAGTCATTGTTTTTGGGTCTAGAGGATTTTCCTAGCCCTGGCAAGTCCCAAACAATCACTCGGAAGCGATCGCTCAGTTGTCGCTTGGCATAGTACCATACCGCACTGTTCGGTCCCCAACCGTGTGACAAGATAATCGGTTGACCATCCTCAGGCCCATAGAACTCTACTTGCAGGACGCTACCATCCGGTCGTGGCACGCGCTGTACAGTTCCGGTACGCATCAACTTAGGTTCGTCAGCACCTTGGCGACGCAGCAGCGGCAAGCTGATAAAACGACCGCCACAAGACCACAAAACCATCGCCAGTCCGCCTATCAAGTAGGACATCCCCACCAGTTCCCCTTCATACCACTCATAAAGAATGTAAATCCCTCCGCCAAGTATCCCGATGGACAGCAATCCAACCAGCCATACGAGTAGGAAATTGAGGGGCATGAACATCATGAGCAGAAACCTTCGCGGTAGGATGTTGACTGCGTTGTTTTCCAACGTCATACCGAGGTTAGACTACAGTCGGCTCAATAGCAAGTACACTCCTCTAGCAGGTTAGGTAATCTCTTTATCCATCCAGTTATTGATTTCCGTTATCAGTTTGCACATTATGGTTCAAACAATTCAAGCTAAAAACGTTACCCTGCATGACTTAAGAAAAAAATTTGGACTCCAGCTAGTTGAGGATGACCAATTTTTTCAAGAATGGCAAGATAACTTGTCAGAAATCACAGATTTAGAAAAACAGAGACTCGACCGAGTTAAGGAGAGTTATTCCAACTTACTTGAGTACCCTCCCATGCTGGAAAATACTGTCAAAATGGTGGTGCTATCTCCACTGTTAGATTTAGCCGGATTTTATCTACCTCCCTTTCATATCAAATCAGAATCTTCTGTGGAAATTTCTGCTGAAGATGAAGGAGTCATCTACAAAGGACAAATGGATGTCTTGGTTTTGTTTCAAAAGCTTTGGATAATGGTCATCGAGTCTAAGCAGGCGGCTTTCTCTCTAGAATCAGGGAGAGCGCAGTTACTAGCTTATATGCTGGCAAATTCTAATCCAGATAAACCTACTTTTGGACTGCTAACGAATGGCGCAACTTTTAGATTCTTCAAATTAGCAAAACTCCATAACCATCAATACGCATTGTCTAAGCTGTTCGACATTTTCAATCCTGAAAATAAATTAGATGACGTTTTGAGAGTGTTAAAACGCTTAGGTCAATTGGCAACTAACAACTAATAACTATCGCCTTGATAAATAGTAATTGTAGTTTGGGTTAAGGTAACGAAACCCAACGTCTCTAAGCATTTTTTGAGTTAATCTAAGCTCAACCCAACCTACAATTATTCTTAACTGCACGGTATTGCTTGATAAATAGCCGAAAAGAGGTGTGATTTTGAAGACAGTTGAGTTTTTATCTTACCTCCGTAGCTTAGATATTCAGGTTTTTGTCGATGGAGAACGCCTTCACTGTAACGCCCCAGAAGGAACCCTAACATCCGAACTGCGTGCAGAAATACAAGAACGCAAAGCAGAAATTATTTCATTTTTAAGGGCAGCTAATTCTACTACCAGCCACGCTTCTACATCCCTGGTACCTATCTCGCACAATAGAAATCTCCTCCTCTCCTTTGCTCAACAGCGGCTGTGGTTTCTTGACCAATTATTTCCTAACAATTCCTTCTATAATGTCCCGGCAGCAGTGCGTCTAACAGGTTCGCTCAACGCTTCGGCGCTGGAGGAAACTTTTAACGAAATTGTGCGCCGTCACGAAGCTTTGCGTACCACTTTTGTCACAGTGGAAGGGCAACCCATTCAGGCAATTAATCCCAACTTAAAAATATCTTTACCAGTAATAGATTTACGAGAACTGCCAGCAGCCGAACGAGAAACCCAAGCACAACAGCTAACAACCCAGGAGGCTCAACGCCCTTTTAATTTATCAACTGACCCATTGCTGCGAGTAACGCTGCTGCGGTTGGATGAGACAGAACATATAATGCTGCTGAATATGCACCACATTGTCTCCGATGGTTGGTCTATCGGGGTACTAATTAAGGAGTTAGCAGCACTCTACACAACCTTTGCTTCTTGTAGAGATGGGATTAATCCCGTCTCTTTCCCCCTGCCAGAATTACCCATCCAATATGCAGACTTTGCACACTGGCAACGCGAGTGGTTGCAAGGGGAAGTTTTAGAAACGCAACTTGGTTACTGGCGGCAACAATTAGCTGGCATTTCTATGCTGAATTTGCCCACCGATAGACCGCGACTAGCCGTTCAAACTTACCGGGGTGCAACGCAAATTTTGCAACTACCGAAAAGTTTAAGTGAAGCGCTAGAGGCTCTTTCCCAGCAGGAAGGAGTAACTTTATTCATGACCCTGCTGGCAGTATTCCAGATTTTATTATACCGCTACACACAGCAAGAAGATATTGCTGTGGGTTCGCCGATTGCCAACCGCAATCGCAGCGAAATTGAAGGTTTAATTGGCTTTTTTGTCAATAGTTTAGTGCTGCGTACCGACTTATCAGGAAACCCAACTTTTCGCTCATTATTGAGTCGAGTGAAAGAAGTTGCCTTGGGAGCTTATGCTCACCAAGATTTGCCTTTTGAGAAGCTAGTAGAGGAACTGCATCCAGAACGCAGCTTGAACCAAAATCCCCTGTTCCAAGTGGTATTTGCGCTACAAAATGCGCCAATGTCAGCGCTAGAACTACCTGGATTAACGCTTAGCCCGATGGAATTTTATAGTCAGACAACCCGCTTTGATTTAGAGTTTCACTTATGGGAAAAAGGGCAAAATAATGGATTATGGGTAGATAGCTCAGAAGGAATTAGCGGCTTTGTAATTTATAGCACCGATTTATTTGATAAAGCCACTATCAATCGGATGTTAGGGCATTTTAAAACGCTGCTAGAAGAAATTGTTGCGAATCCAGAGCAACGAGTCGCCAACTTATCGCTACTCAGTCAATCTGAGCTACATCAGTTGTTGGTTGAATGGAACAATACCCAGGTAGATTATCCCAAAAACTTGTGCATTCATCAGCTATTTGAGGCTCAGGTAGAGCAGAATCCTGATGCTATAGCGGTAGTTTTTGAAGACGTAGAGACAAGGGTTATCGCATCTCTAACCTATCGAGAGTTAAATATACGGAGCAACAAAGTTGCACATTACCTACAGAAACTGGGTGTTGGTGCGGAAGTTTTAGTGGGACTTTGTGTGGAGAGAAGCCTCGATCTGGTAATCGGGATGTTAAGCATTCTCAAAGCGGGTGGAGCTTATGTATCTTTAGACCCTATTTATCCCCCTGAACGCTTGAACTTGATGCTAGAAGATGCTCAGGTGTCCGTGTTACTCACCCGCCAGGGAATTAATTTTCTGGCGAGTGAGAGTGCGGTGCAAGATGTGGAAATACAGGCAGATTGCCAAATCCATAATCCAATTGTTGTTTGTCTAGACCAAGATTGGCAAACGATTGCTCAAGAAAGCGAAGATAATCCTAGCAGCAACGTTACTGCAGAAAACCTTGCTTATGTCATCTACACTTCTGGCACCACCGGAAAGCCTAAAGGAGTTCAAATTGAACATGGTGGACTATTAAATCTAGTATTTTGGCATCAACAAGCGTTTGCAGTTTCACCGCTTGACCGAGTAACGCAGGTTGCCGGAGTTGCTTTTGATGCTTGCGGGTGGGAAATTTTGCCTTATTTGAGTGCAGGAGCTAGCGTCTATTTTCCAGATGATGAAATCAGGCGATCGCCTGAAAAACTGAGAGATTTTTTAGTGTCAAAATCGATAACAATTAGCTTTTTGCCGACGCCTTTAGCTGAGAAAGTTTTGTTGTTAGATTGGTCTGGAGATACCTGTTTGCGAATTTTATTAACAGGGGGCGACAAATTACATCAGTATCCTTTGGCTGAGTATCCTTTCCAGGTAGTGAATAATTATGGGCCAACTGAGAATACTGTTGTTACAACTTCCGGGATAGTTGCTGTTAGAGAGCAAGAAGATCCCCCCAACCCCCCTTTAAAAGGGGGGCAAGAAGATCCCCCCAACCCCCCTTTTAAAGGGGGGCAAGAAGGGAGCGCAGATGTAATAACACAATCAGGAAATGCGATCGCGCCTGCAATTGGTCGTCCCATTGCTAACATTCAAGTTTATGTGCTGGATAGTCATTTACAACCTGTACCGATTGGTGTTACTGGTGAATTGTACATTGGCGGTGATGGACTGGCGCGAGGTTATCTAAACCGTCCCGATTTAACTGCTGAACGATTCATTTCTAATCCTTTTAGCAATCAACCAAAAGCACGTCTTTATAAAACAGGCGATTTAGTTCGTTATCAACCAGATGGCAATATCGAATTTTTAGGTCGCCTCGACGATCAGGTGAAGATTCGCGGCTACCGCATTGAGTTGGGAGAAATTGAAGCGGTATTGAGTCAGCATCCAGCAGTGCTGCAAACGGTAGTAATGACTCGTGAGGATGCAGCAGGCGAGAACCGTTTGGTGGCTTATGTGGCTTTGAATACTGAGTTTCAATTGAGTGGAGATTCTAACTCAGCAATGATGCAAGATGAGCAGATTTTGCAATGGCAAATACTTTACAACGAAACTTACAATCAATCTGCTGCTGATATAGATCCAACATTCAATATTGTGGGTTGGAATAGCAGTTATACTAATCAATTGATTCCAGTAGAACAGATGCGTGAATGGGTAGATAACCAAGTGGCGCAAATTCTGGATTTGCAACCCAGCCGAGTGTTAGAAATTGGGTGTGGAACAGGTTTATTGCTGTTTAAAATTGCGCCTCACTGTACTAAATATTGTGGGACAGACTTTTCCTCGGCTTCACTTAACTACATCCAGCAGCAATTGACACAAGAGTTACCTCAAGTAACATTGCTTCAAAAGATGGCGACTGACTTTGAGGGAGTAGAGTCAGAAGCTTTTGATGCGGTGATTCTGAACTCGGTTGTGCAATATTTTCCCAGTATTGATTATCTGGTGCGCGTACTGGAAGGGGCAATCAATGCGATCGCTCCCAGTGGCTTCATCTTCATCGGCGATGTGCGTAGTCTCCCGCTACTGCAAGCTTTCCACGCCTCAGTGCAACTGGCTCAAGCCGAACCTTCTCTCACCCGCGAACAGTTGCAGCAACGGGTACAAATGCAAATGTTCCAAGAAACTGAGTTGGTAATCGATCCAGCTTTCTTCACTGTATTAAAACAGCAATTTCCCCAGATTAGCGACGTACAAATTCAACTGATACGAGGTTGTTCTCACAATGAATTAACGCAGTTTCGTTATAATGCGATTCTCCATATTGGGGCTGAAATAAATTCTGGAAGAACCCCCCTCAATCCCACCGAAACGGGGGGAAGTAAGAAGAATCCGGCTCCCTCCCCGTTGCGGGGAGGGCTGGGGAGGGGTTCCATAGAGTTGCTAGACTGGCACGAAAATAACTTAACCGTGTCCGCTGTACGTCAGTTATTAGTTAATAATCAACCAGAAATTTTAAGCATTACCAATGTGCCTAATGCGCGGGTAATGGCAGCAGTTAAAACAGCAGAATGGCTGTCAGGCGCAGCAGAATTTAAAACTGCTGGACAGATGCGTGAAGCTTTGCAAACACTCCAAAATTCAGGAGTAGATCCAGAAGATTTTTATACTCTAGATGTCCCTTACAACGTGGATATTAGCTGGTCACATTCCGGCACTGATGGACGCTACAATGTAGTGTTTGTCTCGCAACTAACAGGCAAAAAAACTATTTCCCCCGCCAGCATTGCCGTGTGTCCTTGGCGTTCTTATGCGAATAATCCCCTGCAAGCTAAAGCAGCTCGTAAGTTAATCCCTCAATTGCAGATTTATCTAACCCAAAAGTTGCCTGAGTACATGGTGCCTTCAGCTTTTGTGGTGCTAGAATCTCTACCGCTTACGCCTAATGGCAAAGTCGATCGCCGTGCCTTACCTGCACCTGAACCAGTCAAACTAGAATTGGCAGGAAGTTATGTTGCACCTCAAACTCCGGTTGAGGAAGTGTTAGTGAAAATTTTTGCAGAGGTTTTGGGAGTTAAACGGGTAGGTATTCACGACAATTTCTTTGAATTAGGAGGACATTCATTACTAGCGACTCAGCTGGTTTCTAGAGTGCGCGATGCCTTCGGGGCGGAGTTACCTTTGCGTAGCGTATTTGAGGCACCGACAATTGCAGAATTATCGAAAGCGATCGCTATCTTTAAGCAGACCAATACTCAAAGCAAAGCCCCAGCCTTAGTGCCAATTTCTCGTGAAAATCGTCGCATGAAGCTATCTTCTCTGAACCGAGAAAGCAAAGAAAGTTGAATTAAACAAGGGAATTGGTTGAATTGTGGTTGATGTTGTCACCGCAAGGCAAGCAAATTTGCATAGTGAATTATTAGCGCGTCTCACCGAGGGCAAACAATCTTCAGTTTGTTAAATGCGAGAGAAAATTCTCTACAGGGAGCGAGTTCCCAACCCCAACTCGCCGGTTGTTCTTTCTAACAAATTGATAGGCGCACACTCACCTAGAATTAAGATACGTCCCGATTTCGATGTCGAAGTTATTAGCAATAATGCCGATAGCACGACAACTGTGAAGTTAGTCAAACAGTTTCCAGATGGCAGCATCTCCAAATTTAAGAAATCCACTTTAGCTCCGGACAGTTGGAGTGATGACAAGATTATCAATGTAACCAACCAAGTAGCTTGTACTCCTCTTGCAACAAGTTTGCGGGGTGATAGTTCAACCTTGCATCGGCAGATTGTTGATGGCGTAGAGTGGGAAGTAATGAAGGATTCATCGGGCAAGGTGACATCTTCTTACCCCACTGGCGGCACTCCGACCACAAATTTTTGAGGTGGTGGTAGTATGACGATTTTCCAAGAGCTAGATGCGTATTTGAGCCAAAATTTCTCAGACGACTATTGGGCTGATGACGCTAGTTTATATGCTTGTGAGTTAGTTAAACAACTGACAACAGAGGATTGGGATGCTCTTCACGCCTCTTGGCAAAATCGCTCTAAGGAGTGGCAGGTGCGCTGTGCCGAAATTCTCGACTGGGGAGAGGTGAGTCAGGCAGTTCCTTTGCTGCTGGAGATGATTCGGGAGGAAGATGACGAGTTGACACTAACTGCGGCTGATTCTTTGAGGTCGATAGGTGTAGAGTTAGATTTGCCTGGTGAGGATATCTTGGAACGCTTGCAAACGGTAGCTCAGACGGGTAGCATCGCTAAACGCATTGTCAATGAGCTACTGAAACAATTACAAGTTCAATCATTCTTACCCTGAGCCTACACCTGTCCTTAGTAGATTTGCGTGAAGCAAAGCGAGGAACGAGGGTCAGCGATCGCGCAACTCTCAAAAGTGGTTGAAAGTTTTGAAGACAGCAATGCTAAAAGTAAAGCCCCACTTTTAGTCCCAATTTCTAGTGGTAGTCGGCGGATGAAGCTATCATCGCTGAATAGAGAAAGCAAAGAGAGATGACGGGCAGCCTAAAATTGGTAGAAGATATTATTTGCTGCAAGCATCATTGGAATCAGATAGGTTCCTTAGCCTGTCAGGATTTAAGGATTATTTGTAATGGCGTACTTCCTTTTTGTGGATGAGAGTGGACAAGATCATCGGAATTCACCTTATGAAGTTTTAGCTGGTGTTGCAATCGAGGATCGTGACTTATGGAATTTAATCCAAGCAATCCAAGCAGCAGAAATTCGCCACTTTGGTACGCGATATAGTAACGGAGACAGAGAACTTAAAGCCAGAGAGCTTCTCAAGAAGAAGGTGTATCGACTTGCAGCGCAGCTAGAACTAATTCCAGAGGATGAAAGACAGGTATTAGCCAGAAGCTGTCTTGAAGCAGGAGCCACTGCCGGAAAACGTGAACTGACAGCATTAGCTCAAGCCAAGCTAGCCTACGTTAGCGAGGTATTTGATATCTGTTCACAATTCCGGTGTAAAGCGTTTGCTAGTATTGTGAGTACAAATGCCCCCGTACTGCGCTCACCGGAGTTTCTGCGGAAGGATTATGCTTACCTTTTTGAGCGCTTCTTCTACTTCCTTGAAGATATTAATCCTTCAATATCTGGTATCGTCGTCTTTGATGAACTCGACAAAAGTCAGAGTCACCTGTTGGTACAACAAATGGATCGTTACTTCAAGCATTCAACCAAAGGAAGACAACGATCTGGTCAAATCATTCCAGAACCGTTTTTTGTTCATAGTGACTTGACAACGGGGATACAAATTGCAGACCTAGTTGCTTATATCGTTTCCTGGGGATTTCGTACTAATGATATGAGCAAACCAGCGCGGCTAGAGCTTAATAATTTAGTTAACCAGGTTTGTCAGATACGGTATCGTGCTATTCGGGAAGTAGAAGACAATCCAAACTTTGCTATATGGAGCTTTGCGGTAATCACCGACTTACGCACGAAAGAACAGCAAAACTAGGAATAAAAAAAAGGCAATGCAGCATATTATGCTTCAAAGCCTCCAACTTGATTATGAATCATTAAAACTGAAACGTCAAGGTTTTGTCATGATAGAGGGGCAACCAGAGCAGGCGATCGCTTTTGCTTGAATACTGGTTATCTTAGACTCGTAATAGAGCCAAGGTAAATTCGATGGAAACTGAAACGACAGAAACTGCCATTCAGGATAAACTGTTCAAGCCGAAAACACCCCTCGGACGTAAACTCTGGGAAATTCGCCAAAAAATTGTGGCGAGTGGTCAATCTTTACTGGGGTGGGAAGACGTAGAAAAAGAATTGAGTGAGCGCCGAAATGAGCGCGCTCAAAACATTGAATGAAATGACACAGTATGTTTTCGACAATTCCCATGCAGCGGCTGAAGAAAAATTGAATATTCCTGAAGAAGAAGTTTTTGTATTTCCGGCATCTTTTGCCCAACAGCGATTGTGGTTTCTCGACCAACTGTTCCCAGGCAATACCTTCTACAATGTAGCGACTGCACTTCGCCTAACGGGTTCGCTCAACGCTTCGGCGCTGGAGGAGACGTTCAACGAAATTGTGCGTCGCCACGAAGCTTTGCGTACCACTTTTAGGATGCTTAATGGGCAACCCGTTCAAGTAATTGCTCCCAGCTTAACCATACCTTTGCCCCTTGTAGATTTGCAAAATCTCTCAGCAACTCAACAACAAGCTGAAACTCGACGAATAGCTACCGAGGAGCGATCGCGTCCTTTTGATTTATCTCAGGAACCGTTACTGCGCGTAATGCTGCTACAGCTAGACTCGTCAGAACACGTACTTTTGCTGAATCTGCACCACATTATCTGTGATGGTTGGTCGATTGGAGTGCTAATTCGGGAACTAGGAACGCTGTATGCAGCTGCCAACAACACGCGATCGCCCTTGCCAGAACTGCCTATCCAATATGCAGACTTTGCCGACTGGCAGCGCCAATGGTTACAGGGTGAAGTTCTGGAGACTCAGTTAGCCTACTGGAAGCAGCAGCTGGACAATATTCCCTCACTGAACTTGCCCACTGACAAACCTCGCCCAGCTACTCCAACCTACCGAGGCGCAACGCAATTTTTAGAGTTATCGAAAAGCCTAAATGAGGAACTAGAGGCACTTTCGCAGCGCCAAGGTGTTACTCTGTTCATGACCCTTTTAGCGACATTTCAAACCTTACTTTACCGCTACACTCAGCAATCAGATATTGTTGTCGGCTCACCAATTGCTAACCGCAACCGCCGCGAAATTGAGGGGTTAATTGGTTTTTTTGTCAATAGTTTGGTGCTGCGTACTAATTTATCAGGCAATCCAACATTTCTGGAATTGCTGGGTAGAGTACGGGAGGTGGCGCTAGGAGCCTATGCCCATCAGGACTTACCCTTTGAGAAGCTGGTAGAGGAACTGCACCCAGAGCGCAACCTGAGCCAGCATCCCTTATTTCAAGTTGCATTCAGCCTGCAAAATACACCAATCGAGGCGCTAGAGTTGCCTGGATTAACGCTCTCGCAGTTGGAGTTTGACAACCCCAGCGCCAAGTTCGATCTAGAGTTCCACTTGTGGGAATCGCCGGAAAGTCTTAAAGGACAAGTAATATACAGCACTGATTTATTTGATGACGCTCCCATTACTCGGATGCTGGGGCATTTTCAAACGCTGCTGGAAAGTATTGTTGCAAATCCAGAACAACGCCTTTGCGAGTTGCCTTTATTGACAGCAGCCGAACGGCAACAGTTATTAGTTGATTGGAATAATACCAGAAGAGATTACCCACAAAACCAGTGTTTTCATCAGTTGTTTGAGGCACAAGTGGAGCAGACTCCAGATGCGATAGCGCTAATCTTTGAAAATCAGCAATTAACCTACCGCGAATTGAACATCAGAGCCAATCAACTTGCAGGCTATCTGCAACAATTGGGGGTAGTTACAGGCGTTATAGTTGGCATTTGTGTAGAGCGTTCTGTAGATATGATAGTGGGACTATTGGGCATCCTCAAAGCAGGTGGAGCATACCTACCTTTAGATCCAAGCTATCCGCAAGAACGTCTTAATTTCATGCTGGAAGACGCTCAAATATCCATCTTACTAACGCAATCCATATTAGCCCCCCTTTTGAAGGGGGGTTGGGGGGATCGCCAACACGGTTTGTCTGTAGTTTGTTTGGATAAGGACTGGGATGCGATCGCTTACCATCCCCAACACAACCCAACCAGCAGCGTAACACCTGAAAATCTAGCTTATGTCATCTACACCTCTGGCTCAACCGGAAAACCAAAAGGCGTTTTAGTGCAGCACAGAGGACTGTCTAACTTAGCAGAAGCTCAGATTGAAGTTTTCAATGTACAGCCAAGCGATCGCATACTGCAATTTGCATCCTTGAGTTTTGATGCCTCAATCTTCGAGATTGTCATGGCATTGCGATCGGGAGCAACCCTCTATTTAGCCAAAAAAGAATCCCTTCTGCCTGGACAACCTTTAATAAAGTTATTGCGCGATAATGCGATTACTCACCTCACGCTCCCGCCTGCTGTACTAGCAGTATTAACAGAAGAACTTCCCGCACTACAAACTATAATTTGTGCAGGCGAATCTTGTTCTAAAGATATTGTAAACAAATGGGCTTCTGGTCGCAGATTTTTTAACGCTTATGGGCCAACTGAAGCAACTGTTTGGGCTACGATTGCAGAAATTAGCTACGACAGCCAAAAACCCTCCATTGGTCGCCCAATTTTTAACACTCAAATTTATATATTAGATACCCATTTACAGCCTGTACCCATCGGGATTACTGGCGAATTGTACATCAGTGGGGATGGACTGGCGCAGGGATATCTGAATCGTCCCGAATTAACTGCTGAACGGTTTATTCCTAATCCTTTTAATTCTTGTATAGACAAAGGTTGTCACATCTCTACAATTTATAAAACCGGCGACCTAGCTCGTTATCGACCAGACGGCAACATTGAGTTTTTAGGTCGTCTTGATGACCAGGTAAAAATTCGCGGCTTCCGCATCGAATTGGGAGAAATTGAGACAGTACTGACTCAGCATCCGACAGTCAGAGAAACGGTGGTAATTGCTACAGAGAAAGTTTCTGGTAATAAGCGTTTAGTCGCTTATATTGTGCCACACCAAAATTTGACCCCTACAATCATTGAACTCCGTGATTTTCTAAAGAAGAAGTTGCCAGAGTACATGGTTCCTTCAGCTTTTGTCGTGCTAGAATCTCTGCCTTTAACACCTAATGGCAAAGTCGATCGTCGTAACTTACCCGATCCCGATAATTCGACTAGCCTAGCCATAGATAAAACTTACATTGAGCCTCGTAATCTTACTGAGTCAACCCTCGCAAAAATATGGTCTGAAGTTCTTAACATCGAGCGTGTAAGTATTCACGATAACTTCTTCGATTTAGGGGGAAATTCGCTGCTGAGTATAACCCTCATGGAGCAGATACACAAGCAGTTTGAACGCGAATTACCGCTGTCCACTCTCTTCTTAAATCCAACCATTGAAGGTCTAGCAAACACTCTATCTCCAGAAATCGATTCTCCGTCTTGGTCGCCCTTGGTGGCAATTCAGCCTAAAGGTTCAAATCCACCTTTCTTTTGCGTTCATCCCATTTTTGGAGTAGTCTTTCCTTATTATGAATTCGCATATCATTTGGGGACAGAGCAACCATTTTATGGGCTACAACCTCTGGGTATGGATGGAGAACAATCCCCATTAACTCGTATTGAGGATATGGCGGCTTATTATATTGACGCCTTGCGTGTAGTGCAGCCGAATGGTCCTTATTTTTTAGGAGGTTGGTCTTTTGGAGGTTTGGTTGCTTTTGAAATGGCTCAACAATTGCAAAAAGCTGGGCATAAAGTAGCTCTACTTGCTGTGCTGGATACTTCAGCACCAGTTTCCAAAAACAAACCTTCTTTCTGGGGCGGTTTAAAGTTTCTCCTGACCACAGGAGCGCGATATATATGGCCTTATTTTATGGATTATTTTTATCTTATCGCTGCTACCGAAAAGTACCAAAGCAAGCTAATCTCTCAAGAGTCTAGAAAACGAATATTAAAAGAGCTAAAAAGTAAATCGATCCTTAGAGTTTTTAAAGCGAATAGTCAAGCCGCTCTCAGCTATGTGCCGCAAGTCTATCCCAGCAAAATTACTCTTTTGAAAAATAGCGAACAAAATATCATTGCGAATCAAGATCCGAGTATGGGTTGGGGCGATCTAGCTGGAGGAGTGGAAATTTATAACATTCCTGGCAATCACCTAACCATGCTAAAGAAACCCCATATACAGGTTCTCACCGAACAGTTAAGAACCTGTATTGAGAATGCACAGGTCGGAAGTTAAATTAAACCTCTTTTGTCATAGAAAATCAGAAAAAACCCAAAAATAGGTAGAATCCGGAAGATGTTGAACGGCAAGACCGATCGCTACATCATAGAGTACAGCGATCGCTCTTACCGTGGCGTACTATTCGTACAAAGCCCATAAGTAGTGGGCACCCAGCACCAGCCCTTGAGCAACATGAGCGCGGTTGCGTGGCTCCTCCCAACTAGGTTCTGCCAAAGTCAGCAGTTCTCGTGCGTGTTCTACGTCAAGTTCCTCGTGGACAGTATAGTGTGACTGGCTACCCGGTGCTGCCCAAGCTCGCTCGTTAATCGTGCGACCGATCATCCCACTAACACTGGAATACAGATGCTCAAGCATCCCCAAAGCGGCTGCACCCGCTTCACTTGATTGTGTCAGACAGTAGCCCAGAAGTGAATGATTGAAAGCTAAAACTGATGCAGGACAGGGTATTTCTAAATCCTCTGGCGTGGCACCTAAAGCACGCAAAAATTGGCGGAAGGTGTATTTGTGAGAGTTTAATAAATTGCCGTGACCATGTTCTTCAGCCACGTTTTCCATCACAGAAAGTCGCCGTTCTAATACTGGAGTCCGAGCCAAAACTGCCGCTAATGATTGCGAAAATGACTCAATTGCAAAACAAATTGGTAGCTGTGTACAAAGAAATTGCGACCGTGAGGTAGAGGGTGTCTGCATCCAAATAAAGTAAGGATGACGGTGAAAATCATAAGCATTATTTACCATCAGCACTGCTTCTGATAGTGTGGTACATCTCACGATGTCTTCTACATACAATTGGTGAAGTCCTACTTTTCTCTCGGTAGCAATAGAGCAATTGTCTAGGAGCTGCATGACTTACTTCTTTCCGCTAACCTTACGCCTTAGTAGTAGCCTTTCTCTAAATTCTTAGTCCACCGTGAATCTGCGTAATTCTGAATTTTGTATGAATAAATGCCTCGGCAAAATTACTGAGAATGCTGCTTGTTTTCTATCTAATAAAGGAGATCGACTTCTTAAGACAAAGGCTAATTTTGCGGACGGATGGGAATCTCAACCATAAATTCAGTTCCCTGCCCAGATGTTGAAAAACACTGCAATTGACCGCCGTGTTTTTCCACCACAATCTGGTAGCTAATTGCTAACCCTAGTCCCGTACCTTTACCAATCGGTTTTGTAGTAAAGAAAGGGTCGAATATACGTTTTTTTACTTCCTCTGTCATCCCAGGGCCATTATCGGCAATGGCAATAAGAACCCGACTTTTGTCTACGACACAGGTGCGAATCCGAATTGTAGGTAATTGGTAATCGCTAATTGGCAATTGGTTATGAGAATTTTGTTCTTTTCGTCGTTCCCAGGAAGATAAACAAGATGCCTGGGCTACTTCCTGGTAATGTCCTATCGTCTTTGAATCATTACTCATTACTTCTTCCAAAGTATCAATCGCATTAGCTAGGAGATTCATAAATACTTGGTTGAGCTGACCCGCATAACACTCCACTAGCGGCAGCGAACCATACTCTTTAATCACCTTAATAGCGGGAATGTCTGTTTTAGCTTTCAGGCGGTTTTGCAGAATTAACAACGTACTATCTAGCCCAGAGTGAACATCGACCTCCTTCATCTCTGCCTCATCAAGGCGCGAAAAATTCCTCAAACTCAGGACAATTTGACGAATTCTGTCAGCCCCCACCTTCATCGACGACAGCATTTTTGGCAAATCTTCAACCAAGAAATCTACTTCAATCGCCTCCGCTTCGTCTTGAATCTCAGACACCGGACTCGGATAATGCTTAGCATATAGCTGCATTAGGTTCAGTAGGTCTTGAGTATATTCATTAACGTGGACAAGATTGCCGTAGATAAAGTTAACCGGGTTATTAATTTCGTGGGCAATACCAGCCACTAATTGACCCAGACTAGACATTTTTTCGGTCTGAATTAGTTGAGTCTGAGTGTGTTTAAGTTCTTGTAGAGTTTGCGATAAACGCACATTTTTTTCATTTAATTCCTGCGTCCTCTCTTGGACTTTTTGTTCCATCGAAGCGTAAAGTATAGCATTTTCCAGAGAGATAGCTGCCTGAGCCGAAAGCAGTTTTAAAACTTCTATTCTATCGGGAGTAAAAGCTCCAATCGTTAGATTATTTTCTAAATAAAGAATGCCGATTAATTTGCCTTGATTAATGATGGGGGTGCAGAGAACTGACTTCAATTTATTTAGATCGATATAGGAGTCATTGATAAACTTTCCCTCGCTAGCCGCATCATTTAGAACCACATCCGAGCGAGTTCTCCTTACATAATTAATCACGGTCAGAGGCAATTCTTGACAATCTTTAAGCGGAGTTGCTTGCCGAACGATTACTTCTTTAGATTCAACCGATGAGCGAGCTTCAATCAGCAGTTTTTCATCTCTTACCAAGAGCAGTAAACCTTTTTGTGCGCCAGCATTCTCGATGGATATTTTCATTAAAGAAGCCAGTAACTTATCCAGCACGATACAAGCAGCGATCGCGTGGCTAGCTTTCATCACAGTGGCTAAATCCAGCGCATTAGAACTACTACCCGTAGACGAATGTCCAGTAGTAGTTGGAGTATCTTTAACGCGAGGCAAAATAGATATTTTAGTAAGAAGGTTCGGATATTTTTCTTCTAAATATTCTACTTTGCGCTTAGATCCCCAACGTTGATAGCCGTAATAAGCTTCTATAATATGGGCTTTAGCATACTTCTCTTTTCCTTTAGCTAACCAGAACTTAGCAGCTAGTTCATTAGCCAAAGCTTCATTCTGAATAAACTCATTTTCTTTTGCTGATTCAATGGCGCGTTCATACAAGTCTATCGCCTCTAAATCATTGCCAGTGATGCGACTAATTTCAGCTTCTACCAGCAGGTACTTGTGTAGAAAATTTTCTGGGCAGTTGTCTGCCCAAATCTTCATCTGCTTTTGATTCGTTGCTAACGTCTCCCAAGATTGTTTTTGTACTGATTCTGAAACAGTCGGATAGAGAGCAATCAGAATCAGTGAGTGATAAAAGTTATGTGTAGATACTGAGATATGACCGAAAATAGAAGTAAGTAGCTTTGAAGCTGACAAGCTACTGCTCAGAGCTAAATCCGGTTTTTCGTATAAATAGAGAATTTGGGCTTTTAAAATATGGAATTCACAAATTGCCGCCAAACTTTGATGTTGTTCGCAACTTGTCAAGAAGTTTGATTCGATAATCTCATCATTTTCAAAAGATAATGTTCCGGCAGTTATGCCTATCAAATTCGACACTGCCAGGTTATAACCTAAAATTATATCAATTGCCCATTGATTTTTACTTTTTTGACAAAATAGCAAAGACTGAGGTATCTGTTTTAAAATTTGTTCTAAACTTTTACACTGATGGAAGTAACCAATGACTTTGTGAAGACGAGTATAACCTGCCCATTGCAAATCTCCAAAATCTAGTCCCGTTTTGTATGCCTCATCATTAATTGCATGACTAAATTTAATTGGCTTCACCCAATTACTCAAGTAATTGGCAAGAACCACAAGTTCTACACATTTCTGAGCCACATTATTAAACTTATTACTTAGTTTAGTTGCTAGCACCCCAAACTCATAACCAGAGTGATAATTTCCTAAAATTGCGCTAAGTATCATTCCATAACAAGAGTAGCTGTACGCTGCTCCTGATGCATAACCATAGGTGAGACAAAGATTAATTGTTTTAACAGTAACTAGCTGCCAAAGGTCTAAATTAACAAAATATGACAGTGGCCCCATGTTTGCTAATAATTTGACTGCTGCTTTTATTTCGGGAACTTTTATTTCTTCTACATTAATTAAAGACGCAATTTCTTGGTTTTCTAATTTCTTACTAGCTTCGCCTAGTTCTAGAGCAACTGCTGTTTTTAATTCCTCTTCAGGTAAGTCAATTCCTAGCAGACTGAGAGCATTACGCCCTGCTTGAATTGCCTCTTGGTATTTGGCAAGCATGGTATGCTGCACAATCAGCATATTATAAACTTCAGCTTTGTCGAGGACTGATTTCGCTTGAGATAGCGTTAGCTCCAGTAAGGCTTCAGAACGAGCAAAATTACCGTTTAAATACTCAATTTCGGCTCGTTTCTTATGCAATGAGAAAGCCAGCTCGTAGCGTTTTACCCAAATATCGCTCGGTAAAATCTTCATACAAACAGTCAAATAGTGAAGTGCTGAGCTGTATGCGGTCGCATCTTTCGCTTTTCGAGCTGCTTCCAAATTCAATATTACTAATTCAATTTTTTCCTCTTCATCGGCGATTAAGTCTGAACCAATATTTAGATGATCGACCAATTTAAAAATTATTTCTATCTGTTCTTCCAATGGCGTATTTGCTAACAGGAGATTGCCTATTCTGAGATGAACTGCTTTTTGGAGCGAGTTATCAATCAGTGCATAAGCTGCCTGTTGCACGCGGTCGTGTGAAAATTTATAATTAAAAACTAACAATTGAGAATTAATCCCTTCATTTTCGGTTGTTTCCAACACAGAAGTGGGTCTAATTAATTCTTCTTTCAGGGCTGGTAAAAGGTATTTAAAAGTTTCAGAAATTGATTTTTCATAAATGATAGACAGCGTATTTAAATCGAAACTATTGCCGACACAAGCGGCTAAACGTAAAACCTGTTGTGTTGAATTTGGCAATTTCTTTAATTTTCCTATCATCAACTCCACAACATTATCAGTAATGCCCAGCGCTTCAATTTGAGCGATGTCCCATTGCCACAGGGCTTTACTTCCCTCTTTTTCCCCCTGAGTAAGGAGGGTCTGAGGGGGGTTAAAGGTAAGCAGGTTTTCCTGATACAGAGTTTTTAGAAATTCATTGACAAAGAAGGGATTACCTTCTGTTTTACGCAGGATGAGGGAGGCTAAGGGTCTTACTGATTCCCTATCCTTATGCAAGGTATCAGCAATCAAGTGGGTAATATGCTCAAGTTCTAAAGGTGCTAGATTAATCTGGTTGATGATAGCTCCATCATCGCGTAAGCTATCAAGCGTCATCATCAAGGGATGAGTGGAACTGACTTCATTATCCCGATACGCTCCAATGAGAAATAGATAGTGCGTTTGGTCATCCGTCATCATCAACTCTATCAATTTGAGCGTGGCAGAGTCAGCCCACTGCAAATCATCCAGAAAGATGACTAACGAATGCTCTTGTTGGCAAAATACCCGAATGAAGTTTTGAAAGACTAAATTAAAGCGGTTTTGAGACTCAGTTGACCCTAATTCTTGAATCCTAGGCTGAGGGCCGACAATTAGTTCTACTTCAGGAATCACATCAATAATAATTTGCCCGTTAGAGCCAAAGGCTTCTAGGAGTTTTTCTTTCCACTGGTTGAGCTGTGCTTCGCTTTCAGTTAAAAGTTGCTGGATTAATGCAGAGAAGGCGCTGACGACAGCAGAATAGGGAATACTCCGCTGAAACTGGTCAAATTTTCCAGAAATGAAATAAGCTCGCTGTTGAGTGATTGGTTTGTAAATTTCTTGCACTAAACATGACTTGCCGATGCCAGAATAACCCGACACCAACATCATCTCAACATCCCCTTGCATTGGCTTGCCAAATGAGAATTGACTTACTCGGTCAAATGCTGTTAGTAAAGTATTAATTTCTTGCTCTCTGCCATAGAGTTTTTCAGGAATTTGAAACTTATTAGAAATATCATGACAACCGAGGGAAAACTCTGCAATTTGGTTGGTTATTTCTAATTGAGTTAGACAATATTCTAAATCTGCTTGAATTCCATAAGCACTTTGGTATCTATCTTCAGCAGTTTTAGCCAACAATTTTATGACAATATCCGAAACTGCTTTAGGAATGTTTTGATTAAACTTATGAGGCGGAATTGGCGTAAGCGCAATATGACTATGCACTAACTCCATTGCATCAGTACCATTAAAAGGTACTCTGTCAGTGAGGAGTTCGTATAAGGTGACACCAAGGGAGTAAAAGTCAGTGCGGTAATCCAGCGAACGGTTCATTCTGCCAGTTTGCTCTGGCGACATATAGGCAAGAGTGCCTTCTAAAACATTGGGACTTTTTAGCGTAGGGTTTTCCCGCGACAAAACGCTGGAAATACCAAAATCAATAAATTTGACTTGCCCACTTTTTGGGTTAAAAACAATATTGGATGGGTTAATATCTTTATGAATGATGTTTGAGGTATGCAGTTCAGCTAAGGTTTCAGTAATTTTTATAGCAATTTTAATAACTTCTAAAACTGTAAAATTTTGGTCGTCCATCAATATTTTTAGAGATTTCCCTCCAAAATCCTCCAAGAGCATTACTAGAGTGTTTTGATAGGGTTTTAAATCATACGCTTTAGCAACACCATCTAGATTCAGCGAACGGGTAATTTCATATTCTTGCTTATACCTAGAAATTTCTTCTGGTAATGGATAGTCTTCTTTAATAACTTTAAGAATAAGGGGTAGATTATCCCGAAGTCGGCATCCCCGATACACAAGAGACTTGCTGCTTTCATAGATTAGCTCAAAAATCTGATATCCGGGAATCGTTGTCATAATTGTGTCATCTACAGATTTGTAGGCGATTTAGTTCAGTTAGGAGCAATTTTGGGGATAGGGCACGAAATCCGCATATTGCACTGAAGTAAAAATAAGACTTTATTCAATGAATCGAAAGCGTATTTATACTGAAATATAGTTTGCTTCTCAGTAAATACCAGTAGATTCACAGTTTTTGGGAAGCATCGTTTTGACCATCTAAAAAAAATGTAACCTAGAATACTAATTCCTCCCTAGACTTGTCACATAGATGTAGTCAAGTGTTAGAGATAGTTTGAGAAAAAACGATTAAAAGAGTGTGAACGAGTGCATTTTAATGCTTGTAAAAACATTACTTGCCATCTGGAACCCCACCCAAGCCTTGTACAAAAAACTTATTCCCGATATTCCCCCGCTGGCGGGAGAATCTTCAAGGATTGCAGGACTAGCCGAAAAGTCTGGGATATCAATGATTCTATAAAAAATATATAAATCTGTATTGATCAATAAAAAATGTTTACTGTCCAATCTTTATAAAAATTCACAAATACATTTTTTTCTTAATCTTACTTCAGTCAGCGTTGTTTATTTGATATAAAGTTGACATACATATACAAATCTAAGTAAATAAGTTTGAGCTGAGATTTTACTAATTGCCATTTACGAATGCTCAGTGCAAGGTTAAAGCGGGATTTTTGCTATTATTTTGCTGAGTTGTATCTTTCGGTTCGTGCTGCGGCAGAATACTGGCTTGCAAATGGGGAATTTGAGACAAGATAGACGTTTCTTATACATACAGAATCGGAGGCAAAAATGACCCAAGAGAAAACGTATCTAGAATTCTCAGAGTCAGATAGTAGTTCTCACAAATTTTATGAAGTAATTGTCAACGGGACGGAAGTATCGATTCGCTACGGTCGCATTGGCGACTCAGGACAAACTCAGGTTAAAACCTATCCAACACCGGAAAAAGCCAAAGCTGAAGCGACGAAAAAGATTAACGAGAAACTGAAGAAAGGTTACGAACAAGCAGTTATGGGAGTGAGGAGTAAACGTCCCGTGACTCGACGGGAAATAAAGAGCGATCGCTCAACGGCTTCTCAAGCACCTGTAGTTTGGAAATTTGCTTCTTCTTCTCCCGCTTTTGGCATCTTTATTGACAACTTGCGCTGTTGGGTTGGCAATCAGGCAGGTCAAATTTTCGCTCTCAGCCATACGGGAATTGTGCAAAATCAGTTTCGTCTTCCTGACGGCGTGAAGTGTATTGTCGCTGATGAAGGCTGGCTTTATGCGGGATGCGATGATGGCAAAGTATACGATTTGACAGGCAAAATTCCGCGTGTCGCTTATGAAATTGCCCCCGATGTAAATATTTTCTGGCTTGATATCAAAGATGCAATTCTCGGTGTTTCTGATATCGACGGTAACGTTACAACTATCAATCACGAAGATGAGTCTCAATGGACTAAAAAAAGTAGCGGCGAGTATGGCTGGATGGTGCGCTGCGATGAAATTGGCATTTATCACGGACATAGCAACGGCGTAACGATGTATGACTGGGAAGATGGAACGAAAATCTGGAATCAAAAAACTCGCGGTGAGGTGCTATTTGGCTGGCAAGAAGAAGCAACAATTTATGCTGGAACAGGTCAAAATTTAGTTTATAGCTTCACCAAGAAAGGGGAAGTTAGCACAATTTATCAATGTGATGCGCCTGTTTATTCTTGCGCCACCGCTGAAGAAGGTAAATATGTCTTTGCAGGCGACAATTGCTCCTCGATTTATTGTTTTGAGCGGGGAGGCGATCGCTTGTGGAAACTAGCCACTGGCTGCGGTTCCGCTTTTTCCATGCAGTTTTTGGGCGACAATCTTTACATCGTCACTACCGACGGTTCTCTTGCTTGCATCGATGCTAGTGAAACAGCTATCAAAGCAGCACAAGCAGGTACAGTTCCCCAGACTATTAACATTAAAGCACCCACTGCCGTTGCCGCAGCACTTCCTTCTAATACCCTGGAAACGGCATCAAACGCCAGTCAGGGTGTAATTGTGGAGTGCTTTAAAGAAGGCGGGAAGTTAAGAATTCGCGCTGTTTCTCCTGGTTACAATCCCAACTGGAAAGTACAATTTCCTCAAGATATTCGCTCTGAAGGTGCGCGTTATCTGGTGGAAGAGGTGCGCGAATCTTCTCGTGGTGGATTTTATCGGGCTTTTGGGGATATTAAGAAGTTGGTTACTTAATCGTTTTTTAAACGCTCTCGGTACGCTAAGGATAGCGCAGAGGTACGCAAAGTAGTTTAAAGCTCTTATTCAGTAGGTTGGATTGAGGCTATGAAACCCAAAATGCGATCGCATCTGAAAAATCAATTGATGATTGTTATGTGTTAAGGGGATTCTTTATGGTTGATGATTTGCAACGCTCGTGGGTATAGGCTTGTGCGTTTGCTAAGATAGCGTCTCCAGTTAATGAAAGCTCAGTGTTTTAGGGAATGGAAAATCAGTGCTGAAGCTTTCCTATTATTTTGTCACCTCATTCACCTTGGTTGATGAAACGGTTATGAGACAAAACTGCTCATGAAACTCTTACCATACAACACTTTTACCCTTCAAACTCAAGATCCGTTGCCGATCGTGCTGGAGAAGCTGGCTGCTCATATCGAACCATCAAAATTGCGATGGCATATCTCCCGCCACCACGCGCCCTATGAAGGCACACTCTCAGAGACTGGATTTGAAATTCATCGGATTATTCACTATCGCAACTCCTTCGTGCCAATCATTCGCGGGCGATTTGAGCTGTCACCCTCCGGGACAATCATTCGCATCACTATGAAATTGCACCCCTTTGTAATTGCCTTTTTAGTATTTTGGTATGTGACGTGGTATAGCTTTTCGCTCCCAATGTGCTTGGCTGGAGCCATGCCCGCTGACTTTGCCTTGATGTTTTTAGGGATGCCAATTACCATTTTGTTTGCATTCTGGTGTGCGTTTTGGTACGAGGCAAACCGTAGTCGCCGCGACCTGGTACAGATAATTTTAGGAGAACCAAGTCAAGGGCTAAATTCAGGCTCTTCCCGTCAGTCAAATTTTGATACAGGGTTGCCCAAAGCCTTTCAAGTGGGCGTTTTTCTGATTGGAATTGCATCGCTAGTGTGGTCAATTGTTGCTAGAGAGTTTTTTCCGTCAACGCAACCGCAGTTGGCGTCCCTAGAGGCGGTTTCCTGTTCCCAACATCCAACCCAGTCGCCCTACTGCAAGTTCTCAGTTGTTCGCACGATCGATGGGCATCCCTCTGCGTCTACCCTAGCAATCAGTGCGGATGGTCAAACCTTAGTCAGCGGCGGGCAAGATAAAGCGATTAAAGTTTGGGATTTGAAGACAGGACAGTTGAAAAAAACGCTCCAAAGTGATTCGGGTCAGGTTCGGGCAGTGGCGATCGCGCCTGATGGAAAAATAGTCGTGAGTGGTAGTGCTGACCACATGGTACGGATCTGGAATCTGACCAAAGACCAGCCACCCCGAATGCTGAAGGGACATTCCGACGACGTGAAGCTGGTTCAAATGACACCGGATGGTAAGACCTTGATCAGTGGCAGTAATGGCGCGGTGAAAGAGTGGGATCTGGCGACTGGTCAGCTCAAAGCAACATTGCCCAATTTACGCAAGTCTGAGATTAAAATAGGTCCCCTCTCGATCGAAGATGACGCAATGGAACGTTTGATTCCTTTGGCGATTAATCCCACCAGCAAAACGGCAATTGTAGAGTTCTTGGGGGGTGACATAAAGGTGTGGGATCTGACAACAAACCAGCAAACAGCCATACTGAAGGAACGGTTTGATACGTTTGCAGGCTA
Source organism: Coleofasciculus sp. H7-2 (assembly GCF_042747725.1). NCBI lineage: Bacteria > Bacillati > Cyanobacteriota > Cyanophyceae > Coleofasciculales > Coleofasciculaceae > Coleofasciculus > Coleofasciculus sp. H7-2. Next base: position 24,917 of record NZ_JBHZGO010000112.1, on the reverse strand, counting down.
TATCTTATCGGCTTACATGAGTCCCGATGGGAAGACTGCCGCCCTACAATATACCAACTCTTCTAAGAAATTTGAAACGCGACTGAAGGTGTGGGATTTGACCACGGGAAAAGTCGCAGCACGGGGAAGTACGTTCTTTTCTCGTGATACGTTTGTGAATGTACCCCTTGCCCTGAGTCGCGATCGCATTTTTGGCAGCACCAATCGACAGCTTAGGGTGTGGAATCTGCAAACAGCCGAACTCGAAGCTGTGCTGGATACAGGATGGATGGACGCTCTCGCCGTTAGTCCGGATGGCAAACTTCTGGCTGGCATTTCAGTCAATCCAGATTCCCAAAACGCCCAAATCAAAGTGTTGCGGCGTTGATGAACTGAGCTGCGTAGCCGTTCTCGTCTCAGATGGGAAGAAGCAGCGGCGTCTAGTTGGTGCTTAGTTGATGAGCGGTTTCAGCAATAGAAATTAGAAGCGATAGCGAAGCGCTGACTTGTCAGTTCGCGCCTCTTTTACACGTCGGCGATCGCTCTTGAAAAGTCCGATCATTTTCAGTAGTTGCGATCGCATTGGTTGGGTTTCACTATCGTTCTACCCAACCTACCATTACTGGTTTGTGAACGCGATCGCTTGCAGAAACTTGCCACAGCTTGCGGTTGTGCATTGTCCGTGCAGTTTTTAGATAGCCGCCTCTACATCATCACGATTCAGCATTGACTCCTCAAAAATTTTGTATTTACAATGTGTATATAGCAGATCGAACCTAAGCAATATCGAGAAAATGAACAGCTATGGCTGATAAAGCCGAAAAGATTAAGCGATCCGAAGTTGTAAACATGAGAGTTGAGCCAAATCAGCTCGACCTCATAGATAGTGCAGCCAGTCTTTCTGGTAAGACTCGGAGTGCCTTCATGCTAGATGCTGCATATCGAGCAGCAGAGGAGGCTTTGCTCGATCGGAGATTGTTTTGTCTTAGTGATGAACAGTGGAAAGCTTTTAATCAGGCTCTAGACACCTCTCCGACGAAAAATGAAAAGTTAATTGAATTGCTTCAGGCACCAACCCCTTGGGAATAGAATACACCCCACCAGAACCTCTTCAGGCGACACACGATGTAGAGACATTCGATTGTGGTAAGCCATCTCTAAATGACTGGTTGAGGAAACGCGCTCTTGAAAATGAGGCAACCGGAGCGTCGCGTACATACGTTGTCTGCTATGAGAATCAGGTAGTGGGGTACTACAGTTTAGCGAATGGTAGTGCCATTCATAGTGAGGCTCCGGGCAAAATCAAAAGGAATATGCCCGATCCAATTCCGGTTATGGTATTGGGCAGACTCGCAGTTGACATTAACCACCAAAGGAAAGGAATTGGTAAAGGTCTGGTCAAGGATGCAATATTGCGTACTTTACAAGCATCAGAAATTGCCGGGATTAGAGCTATTCTGGTTCACGCACTTGATGAGGACGCGAAAAGATTCTATGTGGATAAGTGTGGCTTCACCCCCTCTCCAGTTCATCCCTTGACCCTCATGGTAACTCTTGCAGATGTCAAAAAGAACCTTGCATAAAAAATAGCGCAGAGTTACTTTGCGTACCTCTGCGCTATTCTTTGCATACCTTTGGGTTACAAAAAGTCCTACTGAACTAACCGCCGAATCTTCCCATAAGCGACATAAGATCCACCATTCTTCGCTTCTTCCACTTCATCAACAACATAGAGAACGTTTTCTTCTCGAATGTCGCGGGGAAAGCGGATGTTGTAGTTAGGATCGTACCCATCCGATACGACTCTCGCTCTCAATTTACTGCCTTCTTTCACGCACTGCACGAGAACTCCATCCCCTACACTATCAACTGTTTCTAAATCGGCAGCAGAAGCAGGTGCATTCAGCTTTTGTCGTTTTGGACTGGAAGAAGAGGTACTATTTTGAGATGATGCGGCGCGTTCTTGTCCCGGTTGCACTAAGCGGCGAATGTTACCGGAGGCACGATAAAAGCTACCGTCAGCAGATAGATTGATTTCATCAACGATGTAGGTGACACCTTCTTCACGAATATGGCGGGGGAATTGCACATTGAAATCAGGATTGTAACCGTCAGAAATGACGCGAACTCGCAATTTGCCACTAACGCGATCGCATTTCACCAAAACTCCTGCATCCACGCTGGAAACCGCCTGTAAGCTGTTGGCAGATCCCGCAGCAATTCCTCGCAATTTTAAGTCGCCGCGATCGCGTGTGAGTGCCTGGTAAGATTGATCTCGCATCTCCTTGCGGCTGGCACTATCAAACTTTTTGCTCTCCAAGCGTTGTGCATAATAATCCAGCTGTTCCATCTCTTCGGCAACTTCAAAGGATTCGTGCAATGCTTTGAGCTTGAGATCCTCGATTGTCTTGCGAAGTTTCTGGGAGGCGGCGGTGTAATCTCCTTTGTCGGCAAGTGCGATCGCTTCGTCTTTTACCTTACCAATCCTCAGCTTACTTGCTTGCTCCACAACAGTTGCATCTGGCTGCACGTTCCTGGCTGATTCAGCATCAGCAACCGTTATAGCAATGGGGATTTGATCGCTGAATTCTTGAATGCTGCCATCGACAACCGCTTGATATTTATAAGCAACGGTAGCAATATTTGTGACTCCAATATTTGTTTGCGGAGCTATTGACAATTCTACCGCTAACTGCTTATTTTCTACCTCATAAACATCGCCACAGAAAACTTCCAACTTGTTGCCAATCGGATTAGATCGGTAATTGTTAAGAATCCCAGAAATCTGTACAGAATCCTCTGGTTGCAGCGTCACCGTCAGATTTTGCGCGACGACAGACGTGAGACTTTCTAGTTCGATTCTGAATACATCAGATGCATCGTCAGGCGATTGGATGAAATAGAAGTTTCCCCCGGCAGCATTTGCCATGCCGATGAGCAAATCTTCATTAAAATAAGTTCCAAACCCCAAAGTTGTGGTAACGATTCCTTGTTCGGCTTGTTGTCTTGCAGTGTTAATTAATACTTGAGAATCAGTAATGCCAACATTCGCCTGTCCATCTGTTAATAATAAAACGCGATTGATTCGTTCTGTGGACTGCTGAGATTTTACCTTGTCGCATCCCATCAACCAACCGCCACTCAAGTTAGTACACCCGCCAGCTTTCACCTTACCAATTAGCGAACGAATGGCAGCTTTATCCTGAACTTGCTGATGCTGAAGAATCGTTTCCGGCGTATCGTCATAAATGACGATGGAAAGAAAATCCTCCGGTGTCAGATGTTCCACAAGCCTTTGTGCAGCTTGAATAGCATTCTTAAGTGGCACTCCCGCCATCGAACCCGATCTATCAATTACCACACTCAAATTAAGCGGAAGACGCGGTATTTTGTTGAGCGTTTCTTCTTCACCCTTGAAACTGATAATTAAGTCTACAGTGGACGGTTTGGCGGCTGCAATAAGCGATTGACTCAGCGAGTAAGTTGCTTTCATCTGTAGCGTCCTCTAGATATTTTGTGCAGTTTCTAGCGTCGAGTCGGGAATGCCGTTTTGGTGATTTATCACTTAGATAAACTACAAGAGTAGAGATGAAAATTTCGGATTTTTTATGGAGAAGATTGCATATTTTTGAAACTCCAACAAAATCAAAATTTGTAGGTTGTGTTGAGCGACGAAACCCAACAAATGCTTAATAGAGTTGGGTTTCGTTGCCTCAACCCAACCTACTAACTTTGCGTTAGCGAAGCGGCGCGACAGCGCTACCTTTGCGTTAAAAACACTCATGCAGAAACCTAACGTCTGTATTTATCTCGAATTCGTCGAATTTGCTCTTGAAATTGGGTGCCTTTTTCGGGATTAACCATAGTGACAAAATTGGCATAACCCTGAATCGAAGCCATCACATCAGTAGAATTTCCCCAATGCTTACCTTCTAAACCATCTTTTTCAATTTGAAACAAAGTGGCGCGGAAGCGTTTTAGCTCTTTTTTAGAAATATTGGGTTTATTGTTGACGACAACTCCAGTTACTTCCTGTTGCCGATTTTTCCGCAATATTCTAGTCTTCAGTTCGTTAATCGCAAACCCTTCGTGAGTCACAATTGACTGGGTGCGTTTGAGAATATTGCAGATATGGCGGAGACTGTCACCAGAAGCGGAAAAAGTCAAATCGTCAGCATAGCGGGTATAAACAAAACCTAATTGTTCAGCCATTTGGGTAAGGCGGCGATCTAAGCGGCGGCACATTCGATTAGTAATGGCTGGAGAAGCGGGTGAACCTTGCGGCAAGTGGCGTTCTGTAAGAGCCACATAGTAAGTTTTACCGTCTAATTCAACCTCCTCGATATCCGGTTGGGTACACAGCAACCCAAAAATTGTTGCCGCAGCTTCCGAATAACCAAATGACCGAAAAAGACCTTTCACTCGCTGATAGGAAATGGAGGGAAAAAAGTCTTTCAAGTCAAAATTGATAATTACATCACGCTTTACATGAGGTTGAGCGTTGCTGACGATAGAGCGATCGCGTCTAAAACCATGAGCTGCATCGTGAAGTTCCAGCTTTTCCAAAATATTACCCAAAATCCAATGCTGGGCCTGCTTCAAGCGTGGCATTGGTGCGGAAATCAGCCTTTCTCCACCCGTTTTTTTAGGAATCTTGAAGCGGATATAGTGAGATATTGTCGAAGTCTTGCGGGAAAAAGCGAGAAAGCGCAATTGTCCCACCGTAATTCCCATTGCAGCGGCAATTTCGTAGGGTGTACCGCACAAAGGTAATCCATAACTTCGCAACCTTTCCTCATCGCACTCAGTGTAGTTGAGTCCACCTGAGACATCCTCACTAAGATAAAGGATTTCTCGCTCTTTTCTTTGCCGCCAATCTTCCGCTCGTTCTTGCCTTTCCCGTTCCCGCCGTTCCTTCGTCTCCTGTCGCTTTCGCCGCGACTCGGCTAGCCGTTGCTTAAGTGCTGAAGCGCGAAGTTCCTTTTCGTTGTGAAGGCGCGAACTATCCTGTCGCAGTTGCTCCAGTTCTCGCCGAATCTCACCCATCCGCCGAATTTCATCGGCTGGATCTTGCGGTATCTCGCCTTGTGCAGGCCAGAACCCATAACGTATCATCTCTTCGAGGATAAATTCCTCTTTGCCCGTTTGTCGGATGCGATCGTAGAGTTCCTGGCGGGTACGAGGCTGATCGGACATATTTGTTGGGGTTGAAGTAGCGATGCCATTTTGAAAATTATAGTACATACGTACTGAATGGCAATCGGGCAATAATCCCTGAAACCTAGAAGTAATGGAGGCTGGAGCCTCCAAAAAAGCATTCCCAGCATCTGACTGGGAACGAGAGAATATAAAAAAATTACGCACCGCTATCAGTTGGTTGCCCCTTCGTAAATCCCTCAGGACTAGATTGCTCAACTCAAGCGGTCTCGGTAGGGTACCCCTCTTACACTTCAGGGAAGTTAAACCGGGAAGGGGTACCCTACCGAATGACCGCACAGTTAAGAGCAGGCTAGTGGTGCATGGCTAGGCTAAACGCAAGGACGGCGATCCACCGTCCGGATTGCAAGGCTGTTTCCCAACTGATTAGGTGCGCGTAATTCGTCAATACTGACGAGCGTGTTGCATCCGCAACGCCAGAATGTGTTCGCAAGGACCTTTGTACAGCTTATTCTGTTGATGCCAATTGCAATTACATTCTGCGGATATTATACGCTCATCTGCGTCAACTGTCAAGGAAGGATTATAATTTCTTTCCTTATCTTTGACGTTGCCTTGCAGAGTAAACGCTCTTGTTGCATCGCTGGTGACGGATGTTACTTGCGCTGCATTGTAAATCAAGAAACGGGTTGCCTTCTCTTCTCGCTCGTTGGCAAAGCGCAGCCGTTCCATCGGCAAAGGTTCTCGCGTCAGTTCTCGCACTCGATAAACTTGCTTATTCAAGTCATAAATCGCACGTCCGGCTTGCGTATAAGCACTTAAAGCACCGAGAACTACGGCGCGGTTTAAACCAAGACGTTCCGCAAGCGAATCGGGACTTTCTACCCAATTCTTCTTCAGCGCCTCGAAAATTTGTTGCTGCGTCCATTTGTCGATATCGGCGCGGGGTGCCATCAAGTCAAAGTTACCAGATTGCGCCCAGTCGTTGGCTGTCCATCCCGATAAACCGAGGGTAAAGGACATATCGCCTAAGTCTGCGACATAGAAGGAAGGCATACCCGTACCGAGGAGGTGAACGGTAAACTTTTTGGCGACGGGGATGAGGCGTTCGAGGATGTGGAGGCGGCGGCGTCCCCAAACGCGGATTTGTTGTTCTTGCGATCCAGTGTAGAGCGATCGCGCACAAACCACCTCAATTCCCCACGGATCGAATGTCACCCGCACAGGTTCCCCCGGTTTAAGATGGTAGCGCATACTGCGAGGCCCTTGCTTCTCCTTGTGGCGACGCAGCACAAAGCACATATTGTAGATGTCCATCGGATGCAAATCAACTTGCGTTGCTGGTAAAGACATCGCCGAACTAACTTGCAAAAATCCTCTTACCCAACTGTCGGGTAAATCGATTTTGACTTCTTTAAAAGTCTCTTCGTGAGTGGTTTGAACTTCAAAACCGGAAGGATCTATTTCAAATCTGGTATTCTTGTAACTGCGAATTTTTTGAAACTCATCGTAAAGTGCCGCTGAGTAATCAATATTAGTCGTACCGCAAGCAAAATCGTTGATATTTTTAAAAACCTCGTAGCTGGCACCCAGACGCCCATAACTGGATTCATCCTGACTGAAACATTCAAAAAATACTTCATCGGGATGAACTGTAATCACCGGATCGAGAACAAACCAAGCATCGCGATCTTTTTGATAAATGTAATCAAAATAGCGGCGTTGTGCCTTGTAGAAAGATTCCCGTCGTTGGTAACTATGTTGATTTAATTGATTAAGTTCGTCTTGCAACGGCTTAATTTTATTCGCAACTTCTTGGCGTTGCGCGGCGATAAGTTGCCAGTCAAGATCCTGCTGTTTTGCTGCCCATTCTTTATAGGCAGTTTTGTCTTTTGGTTTAAACCGCATATCGGAGACGACAACATCATGTAAGGCGCTAATCGCTTCCCGAAACGCGACATTTTGACGCAATTCTCCGATAAAGTAAGTCGGTTCGCGCTTGGTATCGGGAGAGAAAGACATCTGGGTATTGGAACCGCGATCGCTTACTTCCGTACTTCCGTTGTAGCTGTAGTTAAATTCCATATGTTTGTTAGTTATTGATGATTAATTGTGGCTAAAAAGCTGAATTATTATTAATCGGTTAAAACCGATTTTAGCTATTAGCCAGGGAATTAATTCCCTGGCGGGTGTTGTTGCTAACCCACTAATTTCTTACTTCTGAAACAGGTTTTACCTGAATGGGTAAGGATATCTGAGGATAAACCTTTTGAATTTTCAGCATTATCTGAATCGCTGTGGCTTTATCGCCAATTGCCATCGTGGCAGATTGCCTTGTGAGAATTTCAGCGACAATTTGTGCAGATTCTTCGTTTTTTTGCGCCTCAGCATCTAGAAAAGCAAAGATGCGCTTCTTGGCAACTCTTCCACGATTGACACCGGACAATACGCTGATAAAGTAGGGCGTTAGTTCTCGCAACCGTTCGGAATTATTTACCGCATGGCTTTCCAAATAATTAGTCGCAAACATCTGCATATCGGTAGAGGGATGTTCACTGAATTTGAGCAGGTATTCTTGTCCATAATCTTCTTTAAAATTGCGCGTAACTAAATCGCGTCCAAAAGAACGGACATCTTCGCGAATGCTATCACAGACGCTAACCATTACCTCTGGTGTCCAATCTTCATTGGTGAAATCTGTGCTAAAAATTCTAGATGCAAATTCCTGCGAATCCTCCCATTTTGACTCTAGTAATCGCACTGCTGATAACATTTCTTGAGAGTCAGTGCGGATGCGGTTTAAATTTCGCAAGAACATTTCTCTCGCTGCTTCCCGAACTGAGATAATTTCATGATTGGCAAGTTTGACAATCTCGCTTGTCTCAAATTCAGGGAGGAAGCGATCGCTATTTTCTCTCAATACCAAACCGCCCAATTCTTGCGCGGCTGAAGATTTAGCGCGAAGTAGCTGCATCGCGCGTTCTTTGCTGATATTAGACATCCATCCGGGAATGTCTTCTCGCAACAAACCCAATAAATCTTTGTGGACGCCTTCGTATCTTTCTGGCGTAATTAAGACTTCGATAAAATCGGCTGCTAACTCAGCGCTAAAATTGGGTTGATTGGTTGCTAAACGCCGAATCACCGGACGAATTGCGTTGCGGATATCAGCGACAGCATTAATTGCCATTGCGACGATGAGGATGCGATCGCTCATTAGTTTCTCATCGGGCAATTGTCCAAAAATCCTCACACCAATACCCCGCACCAACTCATAAGGAGAGGCAAGAAGCGATTCAATTAAATCTGGCGGTAGATCAACTGCACGGGTTTCGTGATTCAGCAGTATTCTTGCGCCTAATTCTTGAATTTCTGGCATTGGATGTCTTAGCAGATCGAGAATGACACCAAACCCCAAATTACGCAGTTGCGGCGTAAAACTAATCAGCAAAGTTTCACCAATTTCTCTTACGATTTCCCCTAGCCCCCCTTGATAAGGAGGGGAACCTAGCCCCCCCTTTTTTAGGGGGGATTGGGGGGGATCTACCGATAACGCCAGCAACTCTGCAATAATTCTTCCAATCAATACCCTGGCGGTTGTATCGCTTAAAATTGATGAACTTAATAACCTTCGCGCAAAAGCACGAGTATCAGCTTGTTGACTGGTCGCTAAACCGGCAATAAAGTCGCTAGATTGAAAGAAGTATTCTCTTTGCTGTTCAATCCAACGGTAAGCTTGTGTACGCGCTTCTTGTAATACGCAATTGGCAATAGCCAGAACTAATTCGCTGTTGGGTTGGGCGGGGTTGTAGCGATCGCGTGCGAGTAAAAAACCGAGTTCGGCGGTTACTTCGTAGGATTTATTGAGAAATCTGATTAATTTGTCTATGTCAAGGCGATCGCAAAATTCTTTATTCGCGCGCAATGCTTTAACTGCAAAATGATGCACCGGACGGCAATCACTTTCTATTAGTAACTCAACAAGTCCTGCTGGGTTTTGTTGCCAAAGTTCGGGAAACGCCTCTTCTCTTACTTTCGGTTCTGGATCTCCGCGTTTGTAACCCTCCCGTGAATACCAAGCTTTGGGATGATGGACGTAGCGGGGACTATTTTCGTAGAGAATATGATTAAAAATCAAATAGCTAGCATAAGTATCCCAATCTCTAGTAAAGCTTTCGTAGGAACTGCGTTGTCCGTTCCATCTCCTGAAAGTTGACTGCTTGGCTGGTTGAGCGTCATCATCTGAATACTGAAGGAGAATGCTAACTGCTAAATTTATATAGTTAGAATCGCTTTCTTCACCCAAAGCTTTGAGAGTTCGCCAAACTCGTCGCCGCAAATAGTCACGAGTTTGTTCGCTGTAAGCTTTATTTGACTGCGGACTCTTGAGTTCTTCAGTGTAATGACGTTTCCCGGTACTATAATATTTACGCCTCACCGAGTCCCATTGCCAACCTGTACGTTTATTATTAAATGTCCCGGCTTCTTTCTCAAAAGCGTAAGCAAGAATGCCAAAAACTTCTGCATCATGGCGATACTCAGACATTTTAAAAATATGGCGAATTCGCTGGAAGTAATTAGATTTAAAAGGTGCTTCGCATAAAATATCGAGTAGTGCTGGACGCACAGACTCATTATCAATTTGATAGATAGTATCAAGGACGGCAAAATGCCTGTAGTCGCTACTATTTAAATAATCGCGAAGTGCTGTTGCAAATGCTTCTTTAGTTCCATTTCGGGCTAAATCGCGCAACTCAGAGGGCAGTTGTTCTATCTTCTCAGAACGCATCTGCTCTTGTGTCTGTTGATCTGATAATTTAAATAGGGCTTCCCAAGCGATGCGGCGGACGAATTCAGCAACAGATTTATACTGGGAAAGTTCTCTGACGAAGGGAATTGCACTCTCATCCCCACACCAACCCAACGCCCAAGCTATACAGTAATCTCTCAAAGGTTCGCCCGTGCCAATCAGTTGAATTAACAACGGCGTAGCTTCTCTAATTTTAAGTTCGCCAGCCCGCCAAATCGCCCGTTCCAGAGGCCATTTTCTATTATTCCGGTTCGCCAAACGGTTGAGGATGGCTTGGTGGCGTGGGTCGCTGGTGACTGGTACACTTACATTACTTGCAGTTTGGACTGGTGCGGGTGCAGTCGCCTCGCTAGTTGCCCCAGAGGTGACATCCCGATAGCCTTTCTGAATTTGGGAGTCAACCAGCTTATCGAACACTCGCTGCGCTTCCGCTAAGGGTACAGCCTGAACCGTCTTTGTACCTTCTTTGAGAGTTGTACCGCGTCGTCCATAGCGGAAGTTGACTAGATAGCGGTTTTCACCTATCTTGCAGAGATCGACTTCGTAGACTTTATCTGAACTCCCGGCTTGATAGAGAAGCGTAGTCCGTTTGATGAGTTCCATACGAGTGTCTCAAGACTTGCTGTGTAAATAGTATAAATGTTAGATAATTGCCAAAAGCGATCGCCTTGTTTGGACAACTCGTCAATGCTGTTTATAGCGGTTCTCGGTTGACTCAAATACAAAACCTAACCCCCTAACCCCCTTCCCTGGTAGGGTTGGGGGAATAAGCTATTTTTAAGCGATCGCTACTATCAACGTGCCGAAAGAGCAATTCTCCCCCAAAATTCCGCCTCACCGCCCAACATTAGCGACGGTGGAACTCGACGACATCGCGTTTAATCGTGACATCGTAATTGCCAAAGAAGTCGTGTCCTAACAATCCCATATCTTGTTCTGGACCAGCGATCGCAACTAGCACTTTGTTGGCGACAGCACCATCCACGCCAATCGATTGCACATAGCCGACGGGAAACTCGACTCCCACCGCACTCGCAGTATCTGCCTTGACAGTCTTCACCGGCACCACACGCAAAGCTGATGCCATCTGGCGGGTAATCATCGTGCCGCTAGCCCCCGTGTCTACAATCATCTCAAAAGTCTGCCCGCCATTAAACGTTACATCAATGACGGGTGTGCCACCGGCTCGACGTTTGATTCTGGCTTGAAAGACTCGTTTGTTCGCCGAATCGGTGCCGCAGAGACTCCCCAAGTCTATCGTTCTGCCCCCCGGTGCCACCATGAAGCAAGCCGCATCCTGAGCCTTAGCCGCCTCTGGCACCCCCGCTACGACTGCGTAGGAAACCAGCCCAGTGAGAGAAACTACCACGGTTAGAAATCGTTGCATCTTGCTTTCCTGTCTCATGAATTGAGCGCCCAGCAGATTGATTATTGCTCAATTTATTAGTTTATGATGGCTGCTGAATGATGTTATAAATCTGGCTTACGGCAAGTGCTTTTGTCGAGGGCGATCGCCTGCGTGTGCTATTCTAGTCCGACTCCCAGGTAAAGACGCGATAACCCTTGTCTCTACTAATCGCTAGAGGCTTGATTCTGCAACTCCACATCAAAGAGGGGTTTGGGGAGAGGTCTGCCGACCTGTATGTACACCGTAGCCTTTTGAAGAGGGTTAAAGGATCTCTCCACCTTGGCACCAGCCAGCACAAACTCTCGCCTTAGAAAGTATCCCGAAGAATTGTTTCACCCCGTCGGTATATTTCACGAGCATAGTCAGTCCAAACTCCTTGTCCCCAGTAACGAAAACAGCTTGTTTGAAGCAAAAGATTATTCATCAGTGCCTCGCGATAGCTGGATTGTTGGGTAACAGATTCCCCAGAAAAACTCTGGCTTGATTCTGCTTCCCCTTGGAGCAATCGATCGATTTTATTGTGAAACAAAGCACTGAGTTTATTCATCGGAGTCAAGACATTTTCATATCCCTTCACCCAACTCAGGTGATTCGTCCAAGAAGCGCCATCCATGTGAAAGTTTGGATTAATCTGCTTCAATTGTGCAATCGCATTGGCAACCGCTTCTGGGGTACAATTTTCGGCGGTTACTCGCTCCCAAATTTGGTGTTGACCAATTGCTTGACAAGTTGGATAATCTTCAGGCGTGCAACCTGCGGCTTCTATTAGTTCCAAGTATTCTGTACCTGTCATTCCTACAACGCCTGTTTTTCCTCCGCCTTGATTTGCCATTTGATACCAGGCTTGGTTGAAGGCGCTAGGAAATTCATTCATCATCACGCCGCCATTTTCACCATCTCCAATCTGGGTAACGATGGGTGGTACTGAAACTTTACCTAATTGCTGCCGAGATAGGGTTTTAGCTTCATAATAAGGCTGCATTTGCGCCACTAATTTTGTATCAGAACCTTGAGTCTTAATCAGTGCCGTAATACTGATAGTTTCGCCGTGAGAATTTCGGGCAATCAGGCGGTGAGGCAAATGCTTATATGGCAAAGATTGACCAGTTATAGTTTCAACAGAATGCTCTTGAACCAGTACCCAACGGTATCCACATTCTTTCAGCGCTTTTACAAATTCAAACAGCGTATCTGGGTGATTGGGAAGGTGCATTTCAGGAGGAGAAAATCCCTTCACTCGCGCCAGTGCATCCCATCCAAAAATGGCAGCAAAATGATGTTGCCATGCTTGAATATGTAACTTGATATCTGGAATCGGCGTAGAAGGAACGACAGCATGACTCCACATCGTCCCCAGCCATTCTAGATAAGGCTGGTAAGTGGGGTTACAGGTGATGCGCTTGAGATTTTCTAAGATGTCTCCTCGTCCCATTTGCCGCAGTCCCCAGAAGAGATTGCCGGAGAAATCTAACATGACGCGAGGATTACAACCATTAGCAACCAGTTCGGGAATAAAATCCGCCATGCGGCTATAACAATAGGCAAATGGCCCTGCATTATGGTTGTCTCCTTCGTAGGGATGCTCAAACATATATTGCAGGTTGCTGATGATTTCGCCATTTGCGCCAGCGGGGATGGTAGGCTGGTGCATATGAAGCGCGATCGCAAATCCAGCCGTTACTTCTTCTAACCGAATATTCGTGGTAGGTAAAAATACAGGGTTATCCTGGTTGACGACAGCACTAACTTCTTTTTCCCATCCGGAAATGTTAGGCAATCCATCAATTACTTCGGATAAAACGGGAAGCGTCGTTTTAGGAGATGAGGAAAGCATTACAGATTACTCTAATATTAGATGAATTTATTTAATTATTATATAAAATATTGGTAAAATAATTCCATTGTTTCTGGTAGTGTAAATAGTCACATCAACCATTTACAGTACCAAAAACTATCCAAAAATCGCACTAAGATAACGCGCGGTAAGTGAAGCGATGCCACAGGCGATCGCTTTCAGATTGCTTTAACCTTTGGTGCGGCGAACATGATCGGAAATTCGCTGCTTCCGTTCCTCTGAGTTTTGAGGAGATGCCTTGATAAACTCCCCCGAACTCCGGGATAAATGCTCCATAATTCGCTTCTTGCGGTCATTTGCACTTGCCATAATTTACCTGGTAGATAAAGGGGTTGTGAGTTAGCTTTATTCTCTATTATTACTAAGTAATTCAAAAATTGCATCCCGCTAAGGGGTTAAACCTCTGGCTAATAGCTCTTATTTTGTGAAAACGAATTTAATGTAAGAACTATTCCTGAGTTTTAACTGAGATTTTGCATCAGTCCTCTTCCCCCGCCAGGGATTTAAATTCCTGGCTAATAGCGAAAGTCCTCTTGCATAGGACTGGGAATTAATTTTATAATTTTAAGGCTATTAAGGTGGAATGGCACTGACTTATACCATTTCACTTTATGTCTGCCACAAATACGTCTATTGCCCCCTTTTTACTAGCGTTAGCGTTTGCTATCTTCGCTATAGCGGCGATCGCTTCGCGGAGGTTGGGGGAACGCAAATGTGGCATCAAAATAGTGAATTGGTATTAAGATACCTGAAATAAATTCCGGCTTTACTGCTCAAACCTATTTCAACGATTTATTTCAGGAGGGAGCTGCGGGTTAGGTTAAGCTTAAGTTAGTGCCATTAGATTAAAGTGGACTTGAGCTATTAGGCTACCACTTCAGTGGCGGACTGAATAATCTGAACCCAATACGACTCATTTAACAGCCGATTCTAACATCCGAATTGTATTCTGATTGGCATCAATTTCTACTTGCACGCCGACTGGCAAAGTAAATTTATCTTTAATGTGACCGATTGGCGAACCATACCAAGCTGGAATTTTTAAAGGTTGAATGTGTTCTCTCAATACTTGCGATAAAGTTAAGGAAGGCTGATTATCTTTGGGATGGCAATCGGTACATTGCCCAAAAAGAAACCCAGAAATTTGGTCTAGAATACCAGCTAATTTTAGCTGAGTCAGCATCCGGTCTATCCGGTAAACTTCCTCCCCAATTTCTTCTACAAATAAGATACTTTGTTTCCAATCTGGCAGATAAGATGACCCCACCATTGCCGCCAGCACTGATAAATTGCCACCGACTAATTTTCCCCTAGCCTTTCCAGGAGTAATCATTTCCACTTTAACGCCAGCATTCGGGGGATTTTGCATTGTCACGGCTTCCCCATTAAATAGAATGCGTTTAACATAATCTACAGTAAACGGATTCCAAGTGGATGTGCCGACGGGACCATGAAAGGTGACAACGCCACTTTTGGCATAAATTGCTAACAGCAGCGAAGTAATATCGCTGTAACCGATGAGAATTTTGGGAGAAGCTTGGATGAGAGGATAATTCAAGAGTGGCAAAATCCGATTGCAACCCCAACCGCCACGCACAGCAACAATCGCTTTTACAGCAGCATCGGCAAACATGGCGTTTACATCAGATGCGCGATCGCGATCGCTTCCTGCCAAATAACCATAACGATCGAGAAGATGCTTCCCTAATTTCACCTTTAACCCCAAACTTGCCAGGGTTTGCTGTACTTGTGCAATGTCTTTCGGGTCAATGGGACTCGCGGGATTAATTAATCCCACCGTATCGCCGACTTTGAGGCGGGGTGGTTTTAAGGTGGTTTTTAAAAATGGATTGGCGATCGCAATCTGTGGCAATTCAGTTGCGATCGCGGAAAGCACAACGGTTTTAAGAAACTGGCGGCGATTAATAATGGATGGCAACTGACGATTAACGAATAACTATTGGCTAATGAGAATCATTTAACTTGGCGACAGAGGTTGGCAACCTGCTTGAGATCGTAACCTTGTTGGGCAGCAGCACCGCAGATTTTTTCAGCGAGTACCGTCGTACCGACACCCCAACGCCCTTGAGTATAACGGCTATCTTTGACGACATCATCATCAATCAAGATATTGAGTACCTGAATGCCCTCTGAGTGCGCGAGTTCTGCCATTCCTTCCAGGCTTTCGCGCACTACATTATCGGAGTTGTTGATGATTTTTTTCATGTCGTTTTTTTTAAGCTTATTAAATTAGCTTTTGTTCGAGATTAGCCAGTCGGAGGATGCCAACCACTAACTGCCCAACGCCTCCTAGCGGCAATGATAACTGTGTTATTCATTCGCAAACGCACAATTGTAGCCCGACCAATCACAATAAGACCTTCAACCCTGGCGCTGTCAGAACTCCAGGCAAAATGGTCAGACCATATTTGCGTGCGTGGGTTGAAAAGGGGCACAGTTTCACCTGTCAAAGGATCTATCGCCTCAGTTGCATCACCTTTGAATTCATTGCAGGAACGACAAGCTAAACAAATATTCTCAAAGCTTGTCTCCCCACCTTTAGAAACGGGCAGAATATGATCGTGCGTCATGGGAATTCCACTATTAGTTTCACTTGTCAAGCAATAGCAGCAACGCCTACGGTCGGTTTCGGCAATTTGATGTCGTAAACTTTCAGGTATGTATGCAGACACGATATTTTAAGGGGTTGGCACGCGATGTCCCCGCCACCGGAGTAATACTGCTGCCTGAGTTTTTTTTAACATGAAAAGGTCAGCTTCATGCCGCAGTGCCATCAGTTCTAAGCGTTCCGCCTCTGTCAATGTACCGCTAGAATTGCCCTCAAGTAGGGTATTGTATCGCTCCATCTCTGCTGATGTTTTGCCGCTATTGGCAATTTGCCATAGCGTATTCTCATCCAGTTTGTCTAAAGCAGCAAGGTCAGCTTGAAACTCCTCTGGCACATCATCCCATTCCGGAGGGCTACCTGTTTGTAAAGCATGGAGTATGACTTCTTCAAGAGGGCGCTGAGTTGCACGAGCAGTATTGACCAAGCGCTGATAGAGTATTTCTGGAATTTGAAGTGTAACAGTTTCAACTAGCATATCTAGTTCTTAGCTTTAACAAATATTTTAACGGTATATTTTTTGAGAATGTGGTATTTTATCTTTTTTCTGGAACTGCTTTATTATACTTTGAGCTGAGTAGACCAAGAGTTAGGGATTTACATTCATTTAAAGCTTTGCCAACTGCTAAGTTTAGTTTTTCTGCAAAAAAAGTAAACTAACATCTCTCGGAGTTGTTGATTAGCTTTTTCATGGGCGATCGCACTCTGGTATCTTCAGTATCAATCAGCCATCTTATTTTTCTCAACTCGCCTTAGTTCTAGGCAAGTGATGCAGGGATATTCCGCTCCGGTGATGTTTTCGTGTTTTGTCAGACTGCTACTTTGACTCACCAGGCAACCTGCGGAATCTGGGGTTTACCGTTGTAGAAACGTAGAGTCCTCGTATTGCTGGCAATTCAAGGATAATTTTTGCAAAACTATTGATAAATAATCGCAATAAGTCTAAAGTAATTTCTAGTTTCATGGTTGAGCGGCGAAGATTTGTCATCGTTCTTCCGAGGCGCTTGACGGTTACGGCAGTATATTTAGGGCTGTAATTGTAGCAATAAACACAAGGTAGAAGGCATCGATAGAGTTGGCACCAATCCAGAAAATAGTGAAAAATCGGTTAATCGGGGAAGTCTTAGGATTTATACAGCCACGACCCTCTCTGCTTGTCGGCTTAGTTCTGAGCCTCCTGATTCTCCTAATTTGCCTGGGGGTAAGTATTGGCTATGGTGCAGCCGACATTTCCGCAAGCACCATTTATGCAGCGCTGACAGCATTTGATGGGTCTGCGGATCACCTGATTATTCTGACGATCAGGCTACCGCGATCGCTCATCGCTATCTTGGTCGGTGCTGCAATGGCGATCGCTGGTGCGATTATGCAAGGCATCACCCGCAACCCCTTGGCTGACCCCGGAATCCTGGGAATCAATGCAGGTGCCGCAATGGCAGTTGTCATCGCCGTATTTGCTTTCGGCACACCCGATCCGAGTCTCTATGCTTGGTATGCCTTTCTGGGTGCCGGTGCGGCTGCCATCCTTGTCTATTTCCTCGGTTCCTTAGGTCGTGGTGGACTCACCCCACTCAACCTCACCATCGCCGGTGCAGCTATCAGCACCTTCCTGTCTTCACTGACAACCGGCATCCTGATTCTTAGCCAACGCACGCTTGACGAAATCCGCTTTTGGATGGCTGGATCGATTGCGGGTCGTGACTTCACGATTGTCTGGCAAGTGCTGCCCTACATCACCCTCGGACTTTTCGTTGCCTTCGCCCTCGGCAAACAAATCACCACCTTGAATCTCGGTGAAGATGTCGCCAAAGGCTTAGGTCAACGAACCGCATGGGTAAAAGTTGCCGCTGCTTTTAGTGTCATATTACTGGCAGGCAGTGCCGTTGCCGCCGCTGGCCCGATTGGATTTATTGGTTTAGTCGTTCCCCACATTGTCCGCTTGCTCGTTGGCGTCGATTACCGTTGGATTATGCCGTATTCTGCGGTTTTTGGAGCCATTTTACTATTAGCAGCGGATATCGGTGCCAGATTGCTGATTAAGCCGCAAGAACTCCCAGTCGGAGTCATGACTGCTTTCGTGGGTGCGCCCTTGTTCGTTTATCTTGCCCGCTTCAAGGTGAAAAAATGAACAAAAGCTGGTTGGTAGTTCGTTCTAGGGCGCTTCCGGTATCCTTCCGGATCGAGCGGCGTATCCCGACTATCTTGAGTATCCTGCTCTTCGTTACCCTGGCGGCGATGGTTGTCAGTGTTTCTTACGGGGAATATCCGATTCCCATCCTATCGGTCATCAAAACCTTACTAGGACTGGAAACAGGAAACGCTGACTATCCCTTCATTATCAATACACTGCGACTGCCTAGAACCTTAGTCGCGGCGCTTGTGGGAGTGGCATTGGCGGTTTCCGGTACGATCTTGCAAGGCATTACCCGCAATCCCCTAGCTGACCCAGGCATCATCGGGATTAACGCGGGTGCGAGTCTGGCGGCTGTTAGTCTGATTGTTTTGTTTCCCAGTGTCCCGATTGCAGCCTTGCCGGTGTCTGCCTTTGGGGGAGCATTGGCTGTAGCTTTCCTGATTTACTTTTTGGCATGGGATAAGGGGAGTTCTCCGGTTCGCCTGATTTTGATTGGTGTCGGGATTGCCGCAGTCATCGGCGCTTTGACTAGCTTGATCGTGACATTCGGTGAGATTAATCGTGTGAGTCAGGCGTTGGTGTGGTTGGCGGGGAGTGTCTACGGTCGCAGTTGGGAGGAGGTATGGTCTGTTGCACCCTGGTTGGCGGTGTTGGTGCCATTGGCTTTGGGGAAAGCGCGACAGCTGAATGCTTTGAATTTGGGAGATGATGTTGCCAAAGGGCTGGGTAGCCCGGTGGAATGGGAACGCGGCTGGTTACTCGCGATCGCTACCGCGTTGACGGGTGCGGCAGTGGCGACGGCTGGTACGATTAGTTTTGTTGGGTTAATGGCACCGCACATCGCTCGTCAATTGGTGGGTTCAACTCATGAGGGGTTAATTCCTGTCTCGGCAACGATTGGGGCAATGATGGTAGTGGTTGCTGATTTGCTAGGGCGATCGCTATTTGCTCCCACTGAACTTCCCTGTGGTGTGATTACAGCCGTGATTGGCGCTCCTTATTTTATCTATCTGTTGGTGCAAAATCGCAAACAATGAACCCAAAGATGAACCGACTCTCCACCCGCAGGCTCACCTTGGCTTATGATGGTGTGCCAATTATCAAAAACCTTGATTTAGCGATTCCCGAAGGGAAAATAACGGCTTTAGTGGGTGCCAACGGCTGCGGTAAGTCTACACTGCTGCGGGGTTTAGCCAGATTGCTGAAGCCACGTAACGGGACGGTTTATCTGGATGCGGCTGATTTGTTCAAGTTATCCACAAAAGAGGTCGCTAAGCAACTGGGAATTCTTCCCCAAGGGCCAGTGGCACCGGAAGGGTTAACCGTGCGAGATTTAGTGGCGCTGGGGCGTTATCCTTATCAGAACTGGTTGCAGCAGTGGTCAAAAGAAGATGAGCGGTTGGTCGCGTTAGCGTTGGCGACAACTGGGATGACAGAATTGGCAGAGCGATCGCTAGATACTCTTTCGGGTGGACAGCGACAACGCGCTTGGATTGCAATGGCGCTGGCTCAGGATACAGAAATTTTACTCTTAGATGAACCCACAACTTTCTTAGATTTGGCGCACCAAATCGAGGTGTTGGATTTGCTTTTGGAGTTGAATCAGACGCAAGGACGAACGCTGGTGATGGTGTTGCACGATTTGAACCAGGCTTGTCGCTATGCAGATTATCTAGTAGCGGTGAAAGAAGGTTGCGTTTATGCCCACGGAACCCCGATGCAGGTAATGACAGAAGCAATGGTGCGCGAAGTATTTGGGCTGGGTTGTCGCATTGTGGAAGATCCTGTAGCCGGGACACCGATGTGTATTCCTGTGGGGCGGAAACTGAAGATAAGCCAAGAGGTTGCCTTGAAGGGCGATCGCTTTTCTACTTGAAACTTTAGATTTCGTAGGTTGGGTTGACGTATGTTACCCAACACCTGCATGGGTTACGCTATCGCTAACCACTACTACCAATAATTAATCCCACCTCCTTATAAACTAGCCAAAAATGTCATGTTTAATACTTTAGTGCAGTAGTTTTTTATTAGATTTCGTAGGTTGGGTTGACGTATGTTACCCAACACCTGCATGGGTTACGCTATCGCTAACCACTACTACCAATAATTAATCCCACCTCCTTATAAACTAGCCAAGAATGTCATGTTTAATACTTTAGTGCAGTAGTTTTTTATTAGAGATCATTTGCCTTTCATTAATCAGTTTTAAAAGGGTAGTATGCGCGCTCAAATCGGGTATTTTAAAAGAAAATCCTTCCGAATTTTACCGTTAATATTAGGTTTCATCTTTACTTTATTTATAGGGAGCCAAAGTCTCAGCTTCCCGGCTTCCTCGACTGAAATCCTCTGGGACACCTACGGCGTACCGCATATCTACGGCAAGGATGCAGGAAGTGCATTTCGCGCCTTTGGCTGGGCGCAGATGCAAAGTCATGGCAACCTGCTGTTGCGCCTCTACGGTCAGGCACGGGGACAAAGTGCCCAATACTGGGGAGAGGAGTACCTAAACTCCGATCGATGGGTACAAACAATGGGAATTCCCGAACGTGCCAGCGAGTGGTATGAAGCGCAGAGTCCCGCTTTCCGCAGTTATCTAGATGCCTTTGCCGCTGGAATCAATGCCTATGCGAAGGAACATCCCGATCTGATTGATGATGAAGTTAAGGTGGTGCTGCCAGTCCAGCCAGTGGATATTCTGGCTCACGAACAGCGGGTGATGAATTTTACATTTATTGTAAATCCGCAGATCGTTAAAAGCCTTGCCAATAACAACAAATCGATGGGTTCTAATGGTTGGGCGATCGCGCCTAAGCATTCTGCAAGCGGGAACGCGATGCTACTGGCAAACCCCCACCTACCTTGGTCAGATTTATTTGTTTGGTACGAAGCCCAGATTACCGCACCCGGAATTGACGCTTATGGGGCGACACTTGTGGGACTTCCGGTACTCGCGATCGCATTCAACAATCACCTCGGCTGGACTCACACGGTAAATACCCATGACGGGTGGGACGCCTACGAACTGCAACTAAAAGACGGCGGCTACAACTTCGACGGTAAAGTTCAAGCCTTTGAGACAGAAAAGAAAATCTTGAAGGTGAAGCAAAATAACGGCAATCTGCGCTCAGAATCACTTATCGTACAACGTTCCCTTCACGGGCCGGTTGTCGCAGATAAGGATGGAAAAGCCCTGGCATTGCGGGTTGTGGGGCTTGAGCAGCCCGGAGCGTTAGAGCAATGGTACTCGATGGCGCGTGCCACCAAACTGCCTGAATTTGAGGCTGCCCTGAAGCGCTTGCAGATTCCGATGTTTACCGTGATGTATGCAGACCGCGAGGGGCACATCATGCACCTATTTAACGGTCAGGTGCCAATTCGCACATCTGGAGACTTTGAATACTGGGAAGGCATAATTCCTGGCGACACCTCTACAACCTTGTGGACGAAAACTCATCCTTACAGCGATTTACCGCGCGTAATTGACCCACCCAGCGGCTGGTTACAAAATACCAACGATCCACCCTGGACAACGACTTTCCCAGTGGCGCTAAATCCAGCAGATTTCCCGCCCTACATGGCACCGCATTTCATGCATTTTCGAGCGCAACGCTCTGCGAGAATGCTCGATGAGGATAAACAGATTTCTTTCGAGGAAATGGTTCAGTACAAGCACTCGACACGCATGGAACTGGCAGATCGTCTCCTAGATGACTTGATTCCGGCTGCACGACAGTATGGAGATAAATTAGCGCTTCGAGCCGCTGATGTCCTGCAAGCTTGGGATCGGAATGCGGATGCAGATAGCCGGGGTGCGATACTCTTTTCCTTCTGGGCGGAAGAGATGGACTTTGAGGATGCATTTCGCACCCCTTGGAACGAGAATTCCCCGCGCACCACACCCGACGGTTTGGCAGATCCGCAAAGCGCAGTTAAGGTGCTTTCTACCGCAGCAGCAAAGGTGGAGGCGGCTTATAAAGACCTAGATGTAGCCTGGGGTGAAGTTTTCCGGCTGCGTTCTGAGGGTGTGGATCTGCCTGCCAATGGTGGCTCCGGAGACCTTGGCATCTTCCGCGTTCTCAATTTCGCCCCGACGAAAGATGGACGCTTTCAAGCGGTCGGGGGCGATTCCTACATAGCTGCGGTCGAGTTTTCTAACCCAGTCAAGGCGATGGCACTCATCAGCTACGGTAATGCAACTCAACCGCGATCGCCCCATAATAGCGATCAGTTACAGCTATCCGCCCGTAATCAGTTGCGTCCGGTATGGCGATCGCGTCAGGATATCGTTGCTCATTTGGATGAGCGCAAGGTATTCTGAGTTACTTGAATGCCGCCTCATAGGCATTCTTCAGTAAGGTTGTCTTGTTGAAGTCGCCTCGTGTGTTCACCAAGACTACAGCATCGATATTGTCTGGAAAATGCATGATTACACCCGTAAATCCTTTGTTCTCAGAAGCGATCCAATCGCCGCCATGCTGGTAGTATGTTCCTCGCGTCCCTATGGTTTTTTTCCAGCCTAATCCCTCGCTCAACATTTGGTCGGTGGTAGGTTTTGAAAGGACTTTGTGGTAACGGATGTAAGCGAGAAATTTTGCCAGGTCTGTGGCGGATGCATACCAGCCATAGGCGCTACAAGTGTCACTATAGTCTCCCCATAACTTCCCTAACGTTTTGCTGGTGTTGTAGTAAAGCGTGGGGTTATTGACATCCGGCTGGCAAGACATATCACCAATTGTCATCTTGCTCAGAATTTCCGACTGAACGTAGTTCACATAATTCTGACCAGAAACCTTCTCAATGACTTCTCGCAACAGACAGAAATTAGAGTTTTCGTAGTTATAACTGTTTCCTGATGTTCCCTGTGACAGCAAACCAGGCAAGTTGGAGCAACCAACTCCTGCTTTCAAACCACTGGTATGAGTCAAAAGTTGCCGAATGGTGACATTTTCAACACCTTTGCCAGCTAGAGGAAATTTATTTTTGATCAGTGGATAAAATTTGTCATCCAGCGAGAGCTTCTTCTGTTCAACTAATTTCATCACCGCTACGGCTGTAATCGGCTTGGAAATACTCGCAACAGTCATTCTTTTTGTGGCAGTTAGCATTACGCTTGGCTGCTTTTGAGCATTGGGATCTGGGTTTAATGGCTTACCTTCCCAAGATGCCCGCGCCCAGCCTTGAGCGCCTGATTTTACTAGCTGTCCCGACTGCACAATGGCGTAGGAAAAACCAACGGCTCCTTCTTTGGTGAGTTCTTGTTTCAAGTAGCTTTCCATCTTTGTGGGGTCAAAAGCTTTGCCGCTAGAGACGATGCGACCGGATTGTTGTTGAGTTTGCCCTGACACGCCAGCGCTGGTTGGCTGCAAACGATTAGCTTCTTGATGGTCTGTTTCCTCAGCTTGCTGGCTCAACTCGATGTATCGGGCTTCATCAGCACTGACGACTCGGCTAGCTCCGGTTCCGATTGGCTTCTGAGCTACAGCTATCCGGCTGATGGGAGCATAAAAATTCGCCAAGCTCCCGACGAGAACGACGAGGGACAAGGACAAACGCTTGCCGTTAAAAGGAAAGTTCTTGGCATCTTTTGTAGGGCGCGTGACTTTCATGGGATGTTGCTCCTCAGATTGGGTTAGGCGTTTTGGTTAAAAGCGCTTTCACTTGATTGATAGGTTGGCTGTCAATTTTTTATGCACTTCCCTGAAGTCATGCGTCGGAGGGATAGTGTAATTAAGCTGTTTTCGCCGTTTCTATCATTTGAGGCGGAGCGTTTCAAAGGTTGGACGCTAGACCGCAAACTGCGGCTGGAAAGGAGGCGTTACCCCTACTTTCCAACCCCTCTGCTGATTGAGTCCAGTTCTCTAGAAAGAAATTGAAGCAGCAGGGGTTGAGCTGATTGCACAAAGAAATGGTCGCCGGGAAGCATTTGCAGCGAGAAGTCAGCGCTTGTCTGCTGTCGCCAAGCCTCAAGACGCTCAACGCTGACTTTGACATCCTGCAAACCACCAAAAGCAGCGATGGGACACTGAAGCGGCGGCTCGGTAGCATAAACATAAGTTTCGAGAACGGCAAAATCTGCCCGCAGGATGGGGAGAAGCAGTTCCATCAGTTCGACATTCTCTAGCACCGCTTCGGGAGTCCCGTTAAGACGACGCAATTCCTCGATAAAAGCGGGTTCTGGCAGGGCGTGGATAGGTGGCTCTTTTAGCGGGATTTGAGGGGCGCTGCGACCGGATACAAACAGATGGGCTGGACTTATTCCATACTCTCTGCGGAGTAGACGAGCCACCTCGAAGCTGACGAGTGCGCCCATGCTGTGACCGAAGAAAGCAAATGGCTTGTCTAAGTATGGCAAAAGGGCGCAAGCGATCGCCTGCACCAGAGGTAAAGCCTGAGTAAATGGCGCTTCCCAAATCCGCTTTCCTCGTCCGGGGAGTTCGATAGCACAAACTTCGACACTCACAGGTAGATGCTCGTGCCAGGCGCGAAAGGTATTTGCCCCCCCACCTGCATAAGGAAAACAGAACAGGCGCAGACTTGCCTGGGTCTTTGACTTAGGAAAGATTATCCAGGCATCATTCGATCTGGTTATCATCATTATTTCCGACACACAAAGTAGACTATGCCAGCCCCATCGGGTGGTGCCAACTCGGATTCTGTATTGTCAACACTCACTTTCTCAAAGCCTGCATCATTTAGAGCCGACTGAACTTCTGCGATAGAATACCTTTTCACCAGCCAAGTCGTATCTAAACGCTGCGGCGTTGCTGAATTAGGGTATGATAAAGCGAGCGAGCGTGCGAGCGCCAAAAAAAACACTCATTAAGATGCAATATTATGCAATGCCCTGAATGTCAGTCAACTCATATTAATAAAAATGGTCAGAAAAAAGGCAAACAGAATTATATCTGTGTCAGATGTAAGAGACAATTTATAGATGATTATCAAGCT
>NZ_JBHZGO010000111.1:0-2911 GCF_042747725.1 Coleofasciculus sp. H7-2 | reverse complement strand
TCGAAAAACGTTGTGTTACTCGAAGTCAGAAGAAATGCTGAAACACTCTATTAGATTGCTACTTCACTACTTGAAACACCAATCGATACCAGCATTTGCGTAATTCATACTTCATTCAGCAACGCCCTATTTCAGAAATCCTCTTACTGGTTGGTGAATCGGGAATTGGGAAGACGCGCCTGCTGGAAGAACTTGCCGCCGAAGTCAAAGCGAGCAATGGTCGCGTACTCTGGGGACGCGGGTTTGAGGCGGAAATGCTGCGACCTTATGGAGTTTGGATTGATGCACTGCGGGCGATAGCGAAGCGCCGACCTTGTCGGTTCGCTCGTGATTCAGGATCGCAATTGCCAGCAGAACTGAGTTCCCTGTTTCCAGAAATGGAGGGAAGAAGAGAAACTCCGGGCGATAGCGAAGCGCCGACCTTGTCGGTTCGCTCTGAGCTATTCGATGCAGTGGTTAACCTGCTCTCCCAACTTTCGAGCAATGGCAAACGAACTGTCATTATCCTAGATGATATTCAGTGGCTGGAAGAGGCATCTACGGCACTTCTGCATTATGCAATCCGCCTGCTGGGTCATTCATCCGTTCGGTTTGCCTGTGCGGCTCGTCAACGCGAATTATCAGATAATCTGCCTGTGTGCAAGCTGGTGCAAGCGCTGCGGCGGGAACAGCGGGTGCAAACCATTACACTGCCACTGCTGAATCAAGCGCAAGTGGTTCAGCTGACTCGCTCGATTAATACCGATGTTGATGGAAATCGAGTCTTTGTGGATAGTGGCGGGAATCCCCTATTCGCTCTAGAAGTGGCTCGTGCCCTAGCCAATCATGACACAGCTTATTCTGATAATCTGGAAGCCTTGATTCAAGACCGATTGCGGCAACTTGATGAACCGGCGCGGGAACTTTTACCTTGGGCAGCGGCATTGGGGCGAAGTTTCAGTCCGACAATCGTGGCACGGGTTGCCGACTATCCCCTCTCTAAATTACTTTTAGCGGTGGAAGAACTGGAGCGGCAGGGGATTATCCATCCAGGAACTTTATTAAATAACGAAACTGGCTATGACTTTGCTCATGATGTTGTGCGTAAAGTCGCTTATCACCAGTTGTCAGAACCCCGTCGCAAATTGGTGCATTTGCAAATTGCCCAGGCTTTGAATCGTCTCTCGGTTCCTGACAACGCCCTAGCCAGCGATGTCGCGCATCATGCATCCTTGGGCGGTCTTGATTCCTTAGCAGCTTCAGCTTTCCAGGCAGCCGCCGAACGTTGCTTGCGCCAATTCGCCTACTCAGAAGCATCGGAACTGGCTCAACGGGGAATTCAGCATTGCCAGAACCTTGAGAAGACTTTACGGGTTCGACTTCACATCGGACTGCTAAAAGTCTACGTTCTGGCAGGAGTCACCAGAAATCAAATCCCCCAACTCGAAAACAACCTGCATCAATTGATTGCCGAAGCCAGCGCCCTTGGTTTAAAGGATGAAGAAGCGATCGCGCTAGAAGCTTTGATCGTGCTGAACTACGAGCGAGGTAATCTCATGGGTGTTCGCGAACACTCCCTCCAAGCAGTGGAACGAGGACGATTGGCAAGTCCGGCAACCACCGCCCGAATGCTGGCTCACAGCGGTTGGTGCCTCGCCGAAACCGAACGCGAGATGCCGCGTGCTGAGGCGCTTTTGCTAGAAGCACAGCCGCTTGCAGCGAGAGTTGGACTGGAAATTATCGATATTCCCTGTGGTCTGGGATGCGTGCGCCGTCATGCATCTGACTTCCCGGCGGCACGTTCTCTTTTGGAACAAGCATGGCGAATGGCGCAAGCGGAACAGGATCGCTGGCGAGAGTGTGCTTGTTTGACTTATCTGGCAATGACCGAGTTGGAAGCTGGCAATCCGACTATGGCGATCGCTTATTGTCAGGAACTAGCAGCAGTTGCCACCAAAATCAGTGGTGAAGGCAGCGAAGGGCCTTTCGCCGTTGCACTGAGTTCTCTCGCCCACTATGTTATCGGAGAAATCAGTGCTGAAGAAGCCCTTGAGCAAGCATTATCCACCCTGCGCCGGATCGATGCGAACCGAATGCTAGCTTATACCCTGACTTTTGCGGCTGGGAGCGATTTAGAAAGAGGTCGGATTGAATTAGCGATCGCCCGCGCTCAAGAAGCACTCCATGCCGCGCAAATTGTGGATCATCCCAGTGAAATTGCCCTAGCTTGGGCTGCACTGATTCGGGGGAAACTGACTTTGGGCGAACATAAGCGTGCAGCAGAGCTATTTCAAAGCTTACAGCACCAAATTGACCCTCGCGTATTGAGTGTCCGTGCCCGCACTGCTATCGATCGCTTACCTCAGTATTTTAGGACTTACGCACTGAAACCTTCAAACCTTGATCCCCCCTAGCCCCCCTTAAAAAGGGGGGAACCGGAAAAGTCCCCCAATTTATCGGGGGATGCAAGGGGGATCTCTGCGTAAGTCCTAAGAAAGTTAAATTGCTCAATCAATCAGGAGGAAAATATGGTTCGTGTCCTCGTAGAAAAGATATTTGAGCCACCGATCACCGAAGAGAAGTGGAACCACGATCTTGAGATCGGGATACCCTGTCACAGGGCACACAATGTTCATTGGATTCGCTCAATGATGGCACGCGATCGCACTAAAGTAGTTTGCGAATTTGAGGCACCTGATGCTGAGACTGTGCGGAAGTCCTTTCGCAAAGCTGGCTTACCCTTCGCCCGGATCTGGACAGTTGATATTTTGGAACCGGCTGTTATATCAACTCCGTCTAATTGCCCCTAACGGGACTTAAACAATGAATTAAAACCAAATGAGTTATGATCCATGCCAGATAAGAAGTTCACGTTGAAAAATACCCATGAAGGAAACTACACCCGACGCAATGCCTCCATGCTTTGAGAAAT
>NZ_JBHZGO010000110.1:0-315993 GCF_042747725.1 Coleofasciculus sp. H7-2 | reverse complement strand
GAGCGACCGTGTCTCACCACATCATCACTGCTACAATCGGGACACAACACAGGTTCTAATATCATTGGTCAGGACAGGAAAGACAACTCCTCTCATTCTCTCATTTCCACACGTCTAGAACATTGCCAGTGTGGGCAACCACAGGGGAATTGAACCCGAAAAAACGCTATATGTATAAGCTTTGCGTAAGTCCTGATGAATAAAAATCGTAGGGAATGGTTGAGCGTAAGAGTAACCCAACAAATATCACCAGTGCTGGGGAACCTGACCTCAATCCCAGATTCGGATAGTCTTTCAGGTTCCCCAGTCAATGAAAAATTAAAGATTATTCAATTTTTCCCCTTTCAAGGCGAGGGCGAAATTTACTTCTCCCTGTAAACGAGGGGATTAAGGAAAGGTTTTGATGTAAATTTTCACCATTGAGATGCCCTCTATGCACCCCTTTTCCTTGACGGGGAGGGGTTTCATTCCGCAGTGAAACAGGTAGCCTAATTATTAATTTTTTGCCGCATTAGTAGACTCAAGAGTTGGCAACACTGAAGTATCAATCATCGGCACGGCAATCTCCACGGTCGTGCCCAGACCTGCTCCCCCGCTCGATAGCGTGATGCTACCTCCCATCAGTTCCATTAAGTTCCGAGAAATTGCTAGCCCCAGACCTGTGCCGCCAAATTTTCGGGTCGTCGTGCCATCAATCATGACAAAGGGACGAAAGAGTTTATGCTGTTGATTCGGGTCAATGCCAATCCCCGTATCGTGAACTGTCACAACAACACGCATAGAAGGCACGAGACGCTCTTTGAGAGAGTTCGCAGTTCCTGTCAAAAGGCTTCGAGAAAGGCTAGAAGCTCCATTCGAGATGCTAGCCGATTCTTCTCTTACTTCTTGCCCATTGCCCACAGATGCCACCGCCTGGATTTTTGTTTGTTCTTCATTACTCACTGTCGCGGCTTGAGTGACCCCATTCGATAAATGAGAGCTAGGAGGTAGAGAACTACCCACTGCCTGTTCTTTGCCATGACTGGTCTCTATCCGGGTGGTAATCGTGACGCTGCCTTTTTCAGTAAATTTAGCCGCGTTGCCAACCACATTTAGCAGCACCTGCTTGAGTTTTGCGGGGTCAGTACGGATAGGAATTGATTCTGGCAAATCTGGTGTATTAAACTGCAAACCTTTTTGCTGAATCGGAACAGCCTGTAAATCAATCACTTCCTTAAGCAACTTTCGCAGATCGACTGGCTCCATGACGACGGAAAGCTTACCCGCTTCAATTTTGGCAATATCCAGAACGTCATTGATGATTCCCAGGAGGTGAATCGCTGCATCATCTGCTCGCTGCAAGAAATCCATCTCTTCTTCGCGGTCATCGCAGCAGTCATCTCGTACTAGGCGAATGCAACCAATGATGGCATTCAAGGGAGTTCTTAGCTCGTGGGAAGTATTCGCTAGAAACTCATTTTTCAGCTGGTTAGCTGCTTGTGCTTCTTTCCAGGCTGTTTCGATTTCTTCTGCCCACGCTTTCAGGCGCTCCACCATATTATCGAGCGCTTCCGATAATTGATTGAATTCTCGGATTTTGAAGTTGTGAGGAACCGGGTCTGTGGAGTGAAAGTGCCCTTTAGACCCAGCGTAGTCTCTCAATTGCTCCAATGGCAGCGCCAGTTCGCGAGAGATATACAACGTTGCCAGTAGACTAGCGGCGATTAAGCCAAATGTCAGAATCACCAGCACCTGTTGAATTTCTTTTAGACCCGATAGGGCACTATCTAAGCGAGTGACGGCTAAGATAACCCACTGGCGATCCGACTGGTTGCTAATGGGACTGGGAATCGGGGTATATCCTGCGAGTAATTCCACACCGTTTTTCTCGAAAGAAAACAAGTGCAGAAAATCATTTCTACCCGCGATCGCGTTTTTCATTACAGTTTCGAGGCGTTCTCCATCTGCCTCCTGCTGAATATTTCTTCCGACTCGCTGGGTAATGGGATGCGCCAAAATGGTTCCATCCTGGTCAATCACGACTGGATAGCCAGTCAGAGACCCTGGTTTGGCACGCTCTTGTTTCAGTAGAGCTGATTGGACACTCAGGGCATAACGCAGAGAACCCGTGCTGTCATAAACAGGCGCACTGAAAATCAATCTGAGTTGGCTTTTAGGGCTGGGTTGATTCTCTTTAGCAGTTGAATTGACCGGGGAGGTTCTGGGAAGCAGCGATTTTACCTGCACTTTGGAAGTGTCTAATAGTAATTCTTTTTGCTGCTGGGGCCACTGACTTGCATCTAGCGTACTAATGGGTTCCTGCCCACAAGTACTAGCAGCAATCTCTCCCGTTTCCACGTTGATGAGTTGAATGCACTGGACTTGCGTCGGCAATTGTTGGGCGAGTTGGTTTAAAAATTTTTGATAAGCTTCTGGCGATCGCGATTGCAGTACGACGGCTTCACTTGCGGTCACTAAGTTGGCAGAGAGCGCTTTAATTGACTCGCTCATGCTCTCTCCTTTTCTCACTGCACTTTCGGTGAGATTTTGGCGAGCGGTTTCCAGTATGCTAGATCGTGCTTTTCTGTAGGTTACATACACCCCCATCAGCAGTACCGGGACGCTCAAAAGCAAAATGCGTGACAGCAGGATGCGACGGAAGGAGGATTGACCCGGCTTAGCCATAGGACTTTTCTAATTTGAGGTGGAAAACCCAATAGCAAGAACTATCAATAAATCACCCCATCAGGGTGGGGGTATTGATTAGCCTACTTTTTTCTGGGTTAATCGTGTTGGTAGAGCGATACTGTTTGACAGATCCATTCCATCCTAGAACGGTTCCAGATCCTCGTGTACTCTGGAAAGGTTGACTTTGTGGAATCTCTACACTAATTCCTGTAATATAAGCAATTCTTAAACCCTAATTAAATATTTGAGCGATCGGTAGCGATGACGGGATTTGTCTGGAGACGCCCTTCTACGACAGTTGTTTTGGCGATGAGTGCCGATGGCAAGATTGCGGATATTCGTCGCTCTAGCGCCCGATTCTCCTCTCCAGCGGATCTGGCGCACCTGGAAAAACAGATTGCCCAAGCGGATGGGGTTTTATTTGGTGCGGGTACTCTCCGCGCCTACGGTACGACACTGAGCGTCACGAATCCCGATTTGCTACGCTGGCGACAACAGGAGGGGCGATCGCTCCAACCAATCCAAATTGTTTGCTCTCAATCAGCCGATCTAGATCCGCAATGGCGCTTTTTTCGTCAACCCGTACCTCGGTGGTTACTTACAGTAGAGGCGGGTGCCAAACGCTGGCAAGGATGTCCAGAATTTGAGCGGGTTCTAGGAGTGGAGGCGACGACAGATGGAATTAACTGGATTGCTGCTTTTCAACACCTCTGCGATCTAGGTTTGGAACATCTGGCTGTCTTGGGGGGAGGGGAACTCGTAGGTGCTTTGGTGGCGGCTGATTTGATCGATGAATTCTGGCTCACGGTTTGTCCGTTAATTTTAGGAGGAGCAACAGCACCGACGCCAGTAGAAGGTTCTGGATTTTTGGCAGATTTTGCACCTCGGCTGGAACTCTTGTCAGTTGAGTCGATTCAGCAAGAAGTTTTTCTACACTACCGGCGGCAACGTTAGTTGAATTTGGCAATTGTAGATGGAAGTTGAGAATTATTTGCACAATCTCTGTTGCACTAACAAAACAGAAATGGCGTTGGAAATAGATCGGCTACTAATTGTTAGGATTTGTAAACTAAGTTGAACCGAGAAGAAGCGATCGCCCATTTTTCGGCTCTGAGATCAGCGTGCGATCGCTTGTCTCAGATAACCTTGAGTAATAAGGCGCAAAGGCTCAAGCCTCTGTTTAGAAGAATCGCTTCTCAGTTAATACCTGGGAGCGATTCTTATTGGTCAGTGATTAGAAAAAAAATAAACTCAGCCGGGAACTTTTATTTTTGGGTAAACGTCACCTGCCAACCTAAATCCCTAGCTGATGAAAAGTAATAAAAAGCTTAGTAGCGGCTGACACAATATTGGTGTAAAATTTCAACAAATATGGTGTGTTTTGAGGAGTTTTAGACCCGTGAAATCCCAGTGGAGAATAGAGAAAACAGCATCCTCAGCGCTAGTATTTACAGCCTTTGGCTTGCTAGCAGTTAGCCTCTCCCCGGCGATGGCAGCCACAGATGTCAACCCAACTACAGCCGCTGAGGCAGTCCAGTCTTCAACCCAGGGATTCTCGGCATCTACAGATTTAGCGACGGGAACGGATGCAGCAGAGGCAAAACCGACAGCAAATTCGCCCACTGTAGACGCCTCTGAATTAACACTCGCACCTGCGGATGTCTTGCCGGAACTAAAAGCAGCCACGCTAACTGTAGCGGCAACTAAAGAATCTGCCATTGCGGCAAACTTAACGCCCCTAACCGAAAAAAGCCAGTTGCAACCGGCAGCTAGCTTACCAAAATTCTCGACATCCGCAAAGTCTCCCATTTTGTCTGCCAGCAGTCGGAGCTTGGATGCTAAATCCGCTGCATCTGAGAACACGGAAACAGAGGTTCGCACTCTTGTAGACGCAGCAAGTGTCAGCAATTCCAATAACCTGCAAGCTCAAGCGCTGCCCTCTGAAGATGCTAGCGAACAAGTGCTACCAGCAGTCGATCCTTTGGAAATGGAAAACCCAGAGGACATGGAAGCCGACCCATTGAGTCAAGTCACCAATGTTTCCCAGCTCAGCGATGTGGAACCGAGCGACTGGGCTTACGAAGCGTTGCGAAGTCTTGTAGAGCGTTACGGCTGTATAGCAGGGTATCCCGATGGCACTTTTCGCGGCAACCGGGCACTCAGCCGCTATGAATTTGCCGCCGGGGTGAATGCCTGTCTCCAGCAAATTGAGAAATTGATTGCCGCTAGTGCGCCTAATGCAGCTACCGAAGCGGATTTAGAAACACTGCGACGACTCATTGATGAGTTTGGGCCGGAACTGGCGACCCTGCGGACGCGGGTAGACAACCTGGAAGGTCGTACCGCCTTCTTGGAAAGCCATCAGTTCTCCACCACGACGAAGCTATTTGGGCAGGCTGTCGTCGGCGTTCAGGGACGCAGTGAGAATGAATTTGAGTTGTTCCTGAACCGCAAATCAACTGGGAACCGATTGGAAGACCGGAATACAAATGCCAACGTCATTACCAACGTCCAGTTGAGTTTGTTTACCCAGTTTAGTCCTCGCAGCCTACTGCTGACTGGATTGCAAGCGGGTTCTGGAAATTCGGGACCTCGTTTGCTCAACAACGACATGGTCTTCTTGGGATATGAAGGAGACACTGGGAACGACATTGTACTGAGCGACCTAACTTATCGTCAGTTAATCGGTAATAACTTTGCCTTCATCATCGGGCCGGAGGGGGTCAACCCAGTTAACGTTTTCCGGGGAGCAAATCGCGTAGAAAGTGCTGGTCAAGGGCCGCTTTCCCGCTTTGCTCAACGCAACCCGATTATTAACACTGGGGGGCGCGGAGGCTTAGGCTTTGACTGGCAAGTCAGTCCACGCATTAGCTTACAAGGCGTCTACTCTGCCAGCAGACCCGCAGATGCTCTTCGCGGAGGTATCGGCGGCGGAGAAGATGGAGAGACGGCAGCTGGCTTGCAGTTGGTCGTATCGCCGCTTAATACGCTTGATATCGCCCTGCAATACATCAACTCCTACTCTCCGTTTGGAAGATTGGGGACTGGCGTTGGCGACGATTTGGTTCTCCTCCCGACTCCGGCAGGCAGAGGGCCGATTAATACTAATGCCTTTGGTGCCAGTTTAGAATTCCGAGCTACACCCAACATCACAGTTGGCGGTTGGGGAGGCTACACTACTTCCGACCCGCAAGGAGTATCGGGAAATGTAGAGACATTCAACTGGATGGCTTACCTCAATTTCCCCGATCTGCTTGGTGAAGGCAACCTCGGCGGTATCTATGTCGGTCAGCCGCCCAAAATTACCAGTAGTGACCTGCCAATTGGAAGAAACTACCCTGACTTTATTAGTGAGGGTGGTTTTGGAGATGAAGGCGGTCAGCCAGGAAGTACAACTCACGTAGAAGCTTTCTACCGCTTCCGAGTCTCCGACAATATCACGGTCACGCCAGGGGTGATCGTACTGTTTAATCCGCTTCACAACCAGGATAACGACACGATCACCATTGGTGCCATCCGAACCACCTTTACTTTTTAAAAGCGTGCGATCGCTTTGTCAAGGAGATTCATTCAGGGATCTCCTTAACAACTTCATAAAAACATTACAAATCGCTTCGTAAGTATTTTCAACGCAAACCTCGCAGCAGCCCAGGCTGGAACGCTTTTTTACGTATATTTACGTATAGAAGAACTGGTAAATAAGTTTACAAAAACTTTGCAAAAATCTGGGAACTTGCTGGGAAACAAGACTGTCCTTTAGACAAACAAGGGCATAGCAAAGCCAAGCAAGTATGACCCAGTTCTACTTAATGCTGGTCACACTTACTCCAAATGCTATTTACTCAGGATGCTGTTATTACTCTCTTCTAATACTTCTAGTTCTGAGCTTGCTCAGGATGAATGCTGAAGAAACTTATGATCCCCTGTTGACTATCGAATTGAGCTAGATTCTGCTAGTTATCCTGTCCTTTACTCACTGATGGAGTCCTAACATGATTGCGAAATCAACCAAGTATGCTGTTTGTGTAGGTATCGCTGGAGGCTTGGCGATCGCTCTGGCTCCCACGACTCACGCCCAGACGACTGCTCCTACTACGACTTCTACTCCCACTACAACCACTCAATCCCAGTCGTCGATCTCGATCACAGGCGGTCTGTTAGGAGGGCAAGCAGCCTTCTTCTCACCTTTACAGACACAGAATACTTCTGGTACTACTGCTGGTACTAATAGTCCGGTTTTGTTTGACGCTGCCATCACCACGCTGCAACTGCAAACGACTTCCGGAAACACCAGCGCTGCTCGCTTCGTACCGCAGGCAGCCGACTTCAAAGATGTCGGTTCTGGCAATGTTGGTCGTCCTGGAAAAGATGACAAAGGTAGCTTGATCGGTACCCTATCAGGTCTAGCCTTCACTTCTCAAGGCGCGGCTGTTCCCTTCTCAAACATCCCCACGAAACTAGACTTTACTCTGAATTCCTTTGCAAGCAGCGCCTTTTTGGGCGGTTCGCTGATTGCCCCTAAGCAGACGGGTTCGGCTCCGCTGGTTTTCCTGCCCGTTACAGCCGTCCAACTATCTACTCAGTCTCAGGCTAACTACACTGCCAAATCTGGGGTTTTAGAAGTAGGTAACTTTGAGGGCAAACTCACTGGAGGCAATATTGGTTTGCCGACATCCCTGAAGTTCAATGGAGGCGGCGCTGTTCCTCTTCCTCCATCTTCTAGCTTGGGGCAAAAGACAAAATTTGAGCTGGAAGGGCAAGGATTCGGCACCTTAAGTAGCACTTTTTCCGATCAAGCCAATACAACTCAAAGCTCCACAACCGGCAGTGGCACCGGCACAACCAGCGGAACTACAACCACTACCGGCAGCGGCACGCAATCTGGTACTCAAACTCCCTGCGGCTGCGCTACTGACACCACAACCGCAAGCGATAGCGACGACTCACAAACGAGTAGTCAAATCACAACTGCTGGCGGCACCAGCGACGCTCAAACCTTTAGCAGCACTAACAAGGTAGCCTTCAGCAGCAATAATGCTCAAACCAAATTCAAAATTGAAGGCGATAGCAGCCAAGGCGGTCAAAAATTCAAGATTGAGGGCACCGGAGTTGGCACAGATATTAAACTCGGTGGCACCACTAAGCTTGAGCTGACAAATCCCAGCGCTTTTAGTAATTCTGCAATCAAGTTCAAAGTTAAAGGCGAAGGGAATGGCATCACCACGATAAATGGCAACAGCACGGTTGGCTATTTAAGCGATAACAGCAAAACACAGTTTGAATTTGGGCAAGAAGGAACGACTGCCTTCAAACTCAAAGGTGAAAGTCAAGGTCGTACCCAATTCACTGTTGGTGCAGTTGCCAGCAAGTTTGGTGGAACGACTGGATACGATGTTTCTACGAACAATACATCTTACCAGAGCGGCACCAGCAACTACTCAAGTGGTGCAGGCGCAAATACTAGCCAAAACACAGGCTTTGGTTCTAACTCAAGCTTGAGCTACAACGTCACCTTCCAAAATGGCGGTAACTTTAACACCGTCATCAACAACTCTAGCGGCAGCTTCGGCGGTGGCAGCGGCGGCAGCTTCGGCGGCACCAGCGGCGGTGGTAGTTTCGGCGGTAGCACAGGTGGCAACACAGGTGGCAGCACAGGTGGCGGCACCAGCACTGGCAGCACAGGTGGCACAGGTGGCAGCAGCGGTGGCAGCGGCACCAGCACCAGCGCGACGGGAAGCGGCGGTCTAACGATTGTCACCATTTACAACAACGCATCCTTCGACCTGATTTCTCTGTCTAATTCCTTCGTCCAGAGTTCTCAGAAGGTCTACAACGTTGCTTCCACGTCCAGTGGCAATGTTGGCGTCTTTGTGGAGCGCGGTCGTGGCAAGCAAAAATTGCTGGTTGTGCGCCAAAATAGCCAGGGTCTGGCTCTCGGTACTTACAAGCTAAAGAAAGGTCGGGCAATAGCCGCCTATCAGCAAGTAGGACCAGAAAGCCGTTTGATTAGTGGTATGGTGGGTCTCCGTCAGGTTTCGACCGAGCAGGTTTCTAATGTGGAAGGTGAGGCTGGCGCTGAAGAAACTTCCACCACAGAAAATCAAACCACGACTCCAACCACCAATCCGTCTACTCCCGCAACAGTTGCACCGGGTGAGCCAAATCCTGGTACAAACTCCACTGAGGGGAGCGAGTCAAATACAGATGACAGCAACACCCAGCAGCCTGCATCTAGCAGCACAGAGGATGACAGCAACACCCAGCAGTCTGCACCTAGCACAGAGGATGATGATAGCAACACCCAGCAGCCTGCACCTAGCACAGGTGGTACAGAAGGCTTAAATGCTGCTCCATCCAGCGGCGATACAACAACGCCTACTACTCAACCATAGTTACAACTCAATCAGATAGCGATCGCTATCTGATTGAAGACAAATGTTTAGCTCATACTCCTGAAGACAGGAAAATAGACCAACAGCAAGGTGTTCTAAGTTTGAGTTAGACCAATGATATGGCGATCGCCTCCAAGTCATGTACTGGAGGCGATTTTTTTTGTAGATGTCCACAAACAATGAAGGGGCGCACGTTGAAAGTGCGCCCCTCCCTAAGCTATAAAACAGTTTATATACTCACAATCCCCGACCACTGGACTTTTTTCAGCTTGTCCCGCCGGTAAGAGAAGAAACGGTCTGGTTCTTGGTAGGTGCAGTGAGGCGCGATCGCTATCTGTTCGCTAGAAATTCCCAGTTGTTCCAGTTGCAGCTGATTGACTCGCCGCACATCCAGTCGTACCCGTCCTGGTTGCGAATCTTCTAATAACGGTGAATGTGGCAACTGCTGCAAGGCATCAAGAATGGATTCTGTATCTTTCTGCGGATCTTTATCTGGTATAACGCTGGCTCCTACTTCAGATGCCACATTCACAGACACCTGATAAACATTACCAGCGATCGCCGGACCCATCGCAATCAGCAGATTTTGGAGTTGACTGCCGGAAGCTAGGAAGCGAGCGATCGCTTGGGGAACAATCCGGGTAGCAGTACCGCGCCAACCCGCATGAATCGCTGCCACCTGTCCCGTCTGGTGGTCGGCAATTAAAACCGGAGTGCAATCCGCACTGCACACCCAGACTGCCTGCTGAACCTGCTCGCTCACAATCCCATCAGCAGGAGGTAGTGAATCCCCCGCTTGCACCTCACTGGTTGCCGCTTCTATTTCTGAGGGCGTCATCACGGTATTGCCATGCACCTGTTTCACACGATAAACCTTAGCATCAGGCTGTAAAACATCCACTAATTCTGCCGGAGACCGGGGCGAAAATTGTTGAGTAAAAAATCCGTGAGACCAGCGTTCAAGCAAGCTACAAGTTAGATAGGGCAATCCTTCCCAAGTACGCCAGTGCCAGGTACTCATAAAAGTCTGTGATTCTCCTGCGCCCAGGTTCAAATTGGTGCGGGAAAGCATCGCCATTTGGAACTCCTGAAATGTCAGTGACATTATGCTAACTTATGCTACGAATTCATGAGTTGGCAGCAGTGGCATTTGATAAGCATTGTCTGGAAACTTTCTTAGGGGATGTCCCTCTACCGCTTTCTTTCCATATCTTTGAAACTTTACCTTCCACAAACCAGACTCTTTGGGAATTGCTCGACCAAGGAGCAACACCAGGAACCGTTGTGATTGCCCTTCAGCAAACCGCTGGGCGGGGTCAGTGGGGACGCCAGTGGCAATCCAGTACAGGTGGACTTTATCTCTCTGTAGCTCTAGCTCCCGATTTAGTAGCAACCAATAGCGCCCATTTGACCCTATGCAGCGCTTGGGGAATTGCTACCGCATTGCGAAGTTACGGCATCCCAGTGTTGATTAAATGGCCGAATGACCTGATCTTGTGCAAACGCAAATTAGGGGGCATTCTCACCGAAACTAGAGTCCAACAAGGACGGATTACCAAAGCCGTCGTGGGTGTGGGGATCAACTGGGCGAATCCAGTCCCCGAAACTGGCATCAATCTGGAATCGTTTTTGGAGCAGCCAATCGAAGCCAATGCCCTACGCGCACAGTTCGCTAACGCCTCTTTAGAAAGATTAGCGGCAATTACTTTGCAGGGAATTTTATCCGGATATCAACACGTTTCCCCAGAAGGAATAGACGCCCTACTTCCGGCTTACGTAGAGCTTCTCAGTTGCAGAGGGCGTTCTGTCATCGTAGACGGACGCTCTGGAGTCATTGTGGGTGTCGCATCCACCGGCGAACTTCAAGTCCGCTTGAACTCTTTAGCAGCTGCCGAGGAAATCTGCCTCAAGCCCGGTACAATCAGTCTTGGCTATGGTGGGTAATTTTCCACAAGCTCTGGGAGTGAAAACGGATGGGGTAGAGACAATAGCCATGTCTTTATACCAAAAACACTAACCAGTATGGCCTTATAGAGTGAGTGAGATGAGGAGTGATTCGGAAATGAGCCAGCGAAACCACCCTAGTTGTACTCCGTTTGGTCTGTTTTGCCGCCGTCCCCTGCTGGTGCAGGGACTTAGTTGGATTGGAGGTCTCGGTGTCCTCAGCAGCGGCTTAGTTTGGGCACAAAGCGATCCAAGCATAGACACAATAGGCACGCCTACTACTCAAGAGGCACCGCCTACTGTAAAAATGGAGACTAACCCCCAGCGACGAACTGAGCCGACTGTTGTTCGTCGCCGTTCAGCAGCACCAGAACCAGAGCCAAATTTTGTACGCCGTCGCTCGGCTCCAGCAGCAGAGAAAGCTTCATCGGGTGTCCGTCGCCGCCGATTGGCTCGTCAGCGTGCGTTAGAGACAACATCTGTTCGCCACCGTCGCCGTTCAGCTCCAGAACCTGCTGTTGTCCGTCGCCGTTCGCTTCCAGTATCAGCACCAGAGACCTCGGTCGCCGTTCCAAAAAAAGCCCAACTTTCGCCTCCCAGGTTGTTGGAGCCAAACACAATTTCTTATGTGAAGCCTCCCAAGCTTAGACCGAGCAAAGCTGAAAAGAGTGGGATCAGATCCAGCGACTACAACAATAGCTATATCGATCCTACTGACTATAGTCTTGGTGCAACGGGTAGAGGCAAGGAGCCGATTCGTGCTGACGATGAACCACCTGCCGTTGTACTGTCGGAACGGTCAACAGGATGTCAAAGAGTCTTGCAGAGCGGACAGGGTTTATCTGGCGGAAGCTGTGGTGTGGCACGGATACCCTCCAGAAACACCAATAGCCTCAGGGAAACTGCTAGATTAACCTACCCGACCAGAAACCGTAGGGAGTACGCAAGTGACACAGACGTACCAGAAGTATTACGGACTTCTGGGTACGCGAATCGTAGAGTCAGCCGCGCCCGTTTGGGAGTAAACCAGCCAGAACGGGAGATCCGTCAGCAAATATTGGTTGCTTCTGCTAATCCTGTTGCAATTGGCCCACTGCGCGATCGCCCCAAAGGCATTCGCTCAATTAACCGTCGCTCCAGGTCCTTGGGTTCCTCTGCCGCTACTCGATCGACAGCGATCGCTTCTAATAACGTCGGAACTAGCCAAAGCTCTATACCGCTCAATGTGCCCGAATACAAAGCCCCGATTCCGACCATTTTTCGGGGCTTGGCTAACGGCAATACCAGCTTAATTTTCCCACTGGCGGTTCCGGCACCAATTACCTCGCTTTTCGGTTGGCGGACGCATCCGATTTCTGGCAGTCGCCGGTTCCATGCGGGTACCGACTTGGGGGCACCTCTGGGTACGCCAGTTCTGGCAGCTTTTGCGGGTAAGGTAGCGATCGCTGACTGGATGGGCGGCTATGGTCAAGCCATTGTCCTCCAACACAACGAAACCCAAGAAACTCTCTATGCTCACCTGTCGGAAATTTTGGTTCAACCCGGTCAACAAATCGAACAAGGAACCGTGATTGGGCGCGTTGGTAGTACCGGCAATTCCACAGGTCCCCACCTTCACTTTGAAATCCGCCAGCTAACGCAAGAAGGCTGGATGGCAATGGACCCAGGTGCCCACTTGGAATATGGTCTGGCGCAAATGATCAAAGCCTTGCAAACAGCCCATTCAGCTCCGTCAGCTCCATCAGTTCCATTAACCCCGCAACCAGGCAGCTAACAATTAAAAATTAAAAATTAAAAATTAAAAATTCATCTTTTTTAATTTTTAATTTTGCATTTTTAATTTCTAAAGATACCCGTGTTCTACCAAGAAAGCGGGTGTAATTCCATCCATTCCTATCGTGGCGGATGCCTCATGCCCAGCAGTTCGGGCTGGATAACGCAGAAATTTTTCTACGTACTTGCCCAGAATATCGCCTTCCAAATTCACCAAGCTGCCAGTCTGTAAATAAGGCAGGTTTGTCTGGGCATAAGTATGAGGAATCACAGCCACCTTAAACCAACTGCCATCAGGGTCGCAATCTGCCACCGTCAGACTCACCCCATTGACGGCAATACTGCCTTTGGGGATGATGTACCGAGCAATCTGGCGCTGCCACGCATCATCTGCCGCCGATGCCTCAAAGCGCATTTCCCAGGAAGTAGCGGTTTGTACCGACTCTTGCAGACAGCCAATTCCGTCTATGTGACCCGTCACGAAATGCCCCCCTAGCTTGCTGCCAACCCGGAGAGACGTTTCTAAATTCACGTAGGCGGCGGCTTGTTCTCGCTGTCCTAAGGTGCTGCGACTGAGAGTTTCCGGAGAAGCTGTTGCCACAAAGCCTTGAGACGAAATTTCCTCCACCGTCAGACAAACGCCATCCACCGCCACACTATCGCCGATGGCTAAATCTGAGAGCATAGGCTGACAAGTATCTCCCAAGCAGGAAAGCCCAAAACGGTCTTCTCCCAGAGAATTAATAGTTCCTAGAGCTTGAATTAATCCGGTAAACACTGGTTTTAAGTGAAATTAAGTAAATAACGGTCATTGGTAAACGAGCGTCGGTGATGATTCAGTGGAAATACGGAAAAACAACTCGCTTTTAGATGCAATTAATCGGATTTCGACCCACTGATAACTGACAGCGAACAATAAGCTGAGGGATGAAGGCAATGGGTCTATATTTTTTAGTAAAATCTCCAGCGAATCGTCCTAAGACTGAGGCATACTGGGAGATACAGCTTTGTTGATCCCAACTTAATCAAGTCTTCATAGCTGGTTGTACCGTCGCTTGGTAAGGTGATTAGAACCGCAAGCGTGTTTGTGAGACCCCAATACCTCCAGTACCAGTTTATAGCTTTGCTTTATCCCCCCCGACGCCTACCGTGTTCTAGAGGCCAAGCTGATGATTGAAATGAAAGTCGCTGGAATTGCATTAGATGCCGTGACGCGCAGCCCGATTGTGTTGCTCAAAGATGCCTCGGAACGACGAGCCTTGCCAATTTATATTGGGCAAGATCAGGCAAAGGCAATTATCAGCGCTTTGGAAAAACAAACCCCTCCCCGTCCCCTGACTCATGACCTCCTGGTTAATATTCTGGACGTTTGGAATATGACCTTAGAGCGGATCATCATTCACTCGCTTCAGGACAATACCTTTTATGCGATCCTGAGTGTCCGCCAGGGTGAGGTAAAAAAGGAGATTGATGCTCGACCTAGTGATGCGATCGCGATCGCTATTCGCACTGGCAGCCCTATTTGGGTTATGGAAGAAGTCATTGCCGATGCTTCTATCCCCGTTGACCGCGATGCCGATGAGGCAGAACGCCGAGCCTTCCGTGATTTTGTCTCGAAGCTCCGACCGGAAGATTTGATCCAGCGAGGAGGCTTCAGCACGGAATCATAGCACACCAAAGGCAAAAGTAAAAAGGCAAAAGCCTAAAGAAAGAAAATGGACTTTTTACTTCAGCGATCGCGGCTTTCTCTTGCTCTTTCTTTTTACTTTTTATGCGTTATCGGCGGTTTGGAAAAACAAATTTACCGCTTTCAGTGTTTTCTTGCGGGACGATGCGCTGTCTGGCTTCCTTTGAAGATGCCTACCAGACGGTGCATCAAGCCGTTGCTTTTGGAATTAATCACTTAGAAACCGCCAGGGGTTACGGCAAAAGCGAAGAGTATCTCGGTGCCGCTTTAGCAGCGGGATTATCCCAATCGCGGGAACAGCTTTACATCACTACCAAACTTCCCCCAAGCAGTAACGCCGATACGATGCGTCGGTGGATTGATGAGTCGCTATTGAACCTACAGACTGATTTTGTAGATTGTCTGGCGATTCATGGTCTCAACACCTGGGAACATTTAAACTGGGTACAAGCGGATGGAGGCTGTATGCAGGCGGTGCAGGAAGCCGTGGCAGATGGCAGAGTTCGACACGTTGGCTTCTCCACCCACGGGTCGCTGGAGGTGATTCTGGCGGCGATTAACACCGATTTGTTTGAATTCATCAACCTGCACTATTATTACTTCTTCCAGCACCATGCCCCAGCGGTTGAGTTAGCTAACCAAAAGGATCTGGGCATTTTTATTATTTCGCCAGCGGATAAGGGAGGGCTACTCTACACGCCACCGGAAACGCTTCAACATCTGTGCCATCCCTTCTCACCCCTAGAAATAAATTATCGGTTTTTGTTGAGCGATCGCCGCATTACCACCCTCAGCGTTGGCCCCGCGAACCCCAGCGAATTGAAGGAATGTTTGGCTGTTGCTGAGTGCGATGAACCGCTGACACCGCAGGAAACTGCCGTTTTCGATCGCTTACAAGCTCATTTAGGAGTAATCTCCCCAGATTTATGTAGTCAATGCTACGCTTGTTTGCCCTGTCCAGAAAACATCAATATTCCAGAAATATTGCGCCTGCGTAATTTAGCCGTTGCCTATGACATGACAGAGTATGGTCAATACCGCTACCGAATGTTTGAAAATGCCGGTCACTGGTTTCCGGGGATGAAAGGCGATCGCTGCACTGACTGTGGTGACTGTCTACCCCGCTGTCCTCAACATTTGGACATTCCAGCGCTTTTGCAAGATTCTCACCAACGTCTGAATGGGCAACCTAGGCGTCGGCTTTGGGAATAAGCGTAAGCAACAATATCGCATTATCTCAGCACTGACCTCTGATGCCTATTGCAGGATAGTTGCTCTGATGGTCAAATGGCAACCGAATGGGTGTCAGCAGGCGGAAGCGTTAATCCAGCGAAGTGCTGGCGAGATTAATCAAATTTTCAATATGCTGCCCAGTTTTGTCTGGAAGTTCTGCCCTACCACCACCCAGTTTATCCATGCCAGCGAGATCGTGACATTGTTTTGTTTATTGGCAATCAAGGGCAAATTATCGAAGCGAATCAGGCGGCAATTTAGGCATACGGTGACGACGGATGAACAGTATGCTAGATGAAGTGCTGCTTATTGGCAAAAATGAAGCTGGCAACATAGAGTTTAACTCCGCCCCGATAGAGCTTGAAACATTATGCCAAGACCTTGTAGCAGAAATGCAACTGACAGCGGGCGATCGCCATTCGCTGACTTTTGCGAGTAAGGGAGAATGTCCCACAGCTTGCATCAATGAAAAACTGCTGCGCCACATCCTCAGCAATTTACTCTCAAATGCTATCAAATATACCCCAGGGGGGGCATTATAAAATGCGAACTTACCTGTCACAATGGGGATGTCATCTTCCAGATTAAAGAGCCAGGAATTGGGATTCCTCCACAATATCGGCAACGATTATTTGACTTCCATAGAGCTTCTAATGTTGGCTCTATTCCTGGTACGGG
Source organism: Coleofasciculus sp. H7-2 (assembly GCF_042747725.1). Lineage (NCBI taxonomy): Bacteria > Bacillati > Cyanobacteriota > Cyanophyceae > Coleofasciculales > Coleofasciculaceae > Coleofasciculus > Coleofasciculus sp. H7-2. Next base: position 299,619 of record NZ_JBHZGO010000110.1, on the reverse strand, counting down.
CTTAGGATTAGCGATTATTAAAAAGTTTGTAGACTTATACTAAGGCAAAATTACAGTAGAAAGTGAAGTCGGAATGGATACAACATTTACGCTTAAGTTGCCGTTGATTGGGAATTGTTAAGCTTCAGGAGCTAGTTTTAGCTGGTTATTGCAGGGATTTTCACGGGCTTTGTATTTATATACCCAACTTGGAAAGAATCTTTCTCTACATTATTTCACTGTCTTCTCGCCTTTGTTGATTTTTTCATTCTAAGTTAGATGTAGGGAATGGTTGAGGCAACGTTACCCAACATTGACATGGGTTTGATGGGTAACACTTAGTCGCTCTACCCATCCTACAAATAATTATATCCATCTACTTATATGGCTTGGCAGCTACCAAGGTTCAATTGATAAAGTTAGTTACTATAGGGAGGTAATAAATTCTTATATTTGCTTTTGATAAGCCTTACATATAAAAGTTTAAATTCAATTGTTTTATTTTTTTAGAAGTAAATATATAATAACTCGTGTAACTTTTATTAAATTATTCATAAATTAGGTAAGGAATTTTACTTTAAGTAAATAGTAAGTTAGAGTCCAATCCTGTGCCGCGAGTGCAGAAGATGTTATTACATATAAATAAAATTTTAATATGAGAAATAAGAAAAGGTTTATAAATTAAATTATTTGCACAATGGCGAGAGAAATAAAAATTTTATTTTGTAAGATAAACAATAAATTAAAGGAAATTGAGAGAAATGGTAAAAATTCTAGTTGTTGAAGATGAAGAAGCAATCCGCGAAAACATATTAGAACTGTTAGAGGCGGAAGATTTCGAGGCGACGGGTGCAGAAAATGGTCTTGCTGGCGTGCAGATTGCAAGAACGATTGGCCCAGATTTAATTATTTGCGATGTGATGATGCCCGATCTAGACGGTTATGGTGTTTTGACGGCACTGCGTCAAGATCCTGTCACCGCAACAATTCCCTTCATTTTTCTGACTGCCAAAGCTGAAAAAGCCGATCTGCGTCAAGCAATGGAATTAGGGGCAGACGACTATTTAACGAAGCCTTGTACGCCCCAGGAAATACTCAAAGCGATCGCCGCCCGACTCGAAAGACAAAGAGCCATTACTCAACCCTATACCTTAGCGCTAAGGCAAGCAGCAGAAAGACTCAATCACTTAGTTCATTACGATAGCGTTACAAACCTTCCTAATCGCCTGCTATTGCGAGAGCGGTTTAATCAAGTTATTTGCAAGCGGCAAGATAAACACAAAAGCGATTCCAAAACCCAGGAGAATGAATCGCCCCTTGCCTCTGTCCAGCAGCCACTCAGCGCTCAACCTGTCCCGCTGCTGTTTCTGGGATTAGATCGGTTTCAACGGATTAGTGACAGTTTGGGAAATCAAGGTAGTGACAGGTTAATCAAAGAAATTGTCGAACGAATCACTATCTGTCTAAGCCGACAGGACACTGTTGCTCGATTGAATTTAGATCAATTTGCGATCATTCTGGCAACCTTAAATCAAAGACAAACGGTTGCCAGTGTCGCCCAAGCCATTTTGTCATCGCTGAATGAACCCTTCAACCTGGAAGGCGGTCAAATTTTCCTCACCGCCAGCATTGGCATTACCTTCTATCCCAAAGACGGGCAAGATTTAGACACCCTGATGAAGATGGCAGTGGCGGCGATGTTCTACACCCAAAAGCTGGGAGGAAATCACTATCAATTTTATGCGACGGATATCAAGGCCGATTACGGCGAAGCGCTGGTGCTAGAGGCGAGTCTGCGTCGTGCCTTAGAACAAAGCGAATTTCAAGTTTACTATCAGCCCCAAGTAAATCTCCTAACCGGAGAAATTAGCGGTGCAGAAGCCTTGGTGCGTTGGCAGCACCCGACGCGGGGGCTGGTTTCACCCGCTGAATTTATTCCTCTGGCAGAAGAAACGGGTTTGATTGTCCCGCTTGGCGAGTGGGTGTTGCAAACTGCCAGCGCCCAAACGCAAAAATGGCGAAACGCTGGATTTACATCGTTCCGGGTGTCAGTGAACCTGTCGGGGCGTCAATTTAGCCAAGCTGATTTAAGCCAGCGAATTGTCCAAGTATTAGAAACCACAGGTTTGAACCCAGATGCTTTGGAATTAGAGCTGACTGAAAGTATCCTAGTGCAAAATACTTCGATGGCGATCGCTACTTTAAATGAATTGAAACAGTTGGGGATTCACATTGCGATTGATGATTTTGGTACTGGCTATGCTTCCTTAAGCTATCTCAAACAATTTCCCTTTGACACCTTGAAAATTGACCGATGCTTTGTCCAAGATGTTACTAGCGATACCCAAAACCGAGCGATTATGACCGCCGTGATTCAACTCGCTCACAATCTCAATCTGAAAGTTACGGCTGAGGGGGTGGAAACTGACGCTGAACTGGCTTTCTTAAGCCAACAGCATTGCGATGCCATGCAAGGCTATTTGTTTAGCCGTCCCGTACCCGCAGCCGAATTGGAAACATTGTTGATTGCAGGTAAACGGTTGCCGATGCAAGTTTTATGAAGTAATAAAATATCGTCATCAGTCCCCTCAAAGTCGGGTGACTGTTGATATTATCCGCAGAGTTACTAATTTCAAGAAAGAGCTTTTTGAGCGTTGCGAACGATCAAAAAATGAAGGAACACTCGGTAGGAACACGGCATTACCGCGTCCCTACTGGTCATGGATTTTTACTCTCATGGGGATGCTCCCTGCCCTAGTAACGATTACCAGTCTAAACCTACGTTTATTTACAAGCCATTCATTGAATCAATCGCCGGAACCATTAGCAATTCTTACCAGACAATAACTGCATGAAGTAGCGTGAGTAAAATGGAATCTTTACAGGAACTAAGCAAATCTGGAGCGAAACTTAAACAATTTAGGCAGGTACACACGGTAGATGACAATGCTGGCAGATGTCAGATATACCAAACAGGAAAAAAGATTGCTTCTTCCTTCCTGTTATCAGCTTTGGCAATTCTTGCCTCGTGTCTTGTCCCTTGGTTAGTGCAGGCACAAACACCAGCCACACTGCTGCCTTCTCTAGAACCTTTGGACGTAAAACTACTTGAGCCAGAGTCTCGCCCACCGAGAAGTGAAGTCATTAGAGCAGATAGTATGTCCCAAGCCAAACCGACGATTCCCAGCCTCTGGTGGGCTGAGGAACAGTTTGGTGGCAAATTACTGGAAAACTGGCTGGCATACCCAAATCGACAGCGGGTGGATTTGGTGGTAAACCGACAACTGTGGAGCCTTCTGAACTATATGGGACGCTATAGCTTTGTCAACAGCTTTGGGACGGTTGCTAGAGATTATGGCTACAACACCAGGGTGTTTATTGCCAATCAACCACAAGAACCGTTGGCAACCTACACTTGTAATTTCAGTACCAGTCCACCCGTCTGCAATCTCGATATTGTCGCCTCTGGTCAAGATAGTCTGCGGGTTCGTTCTAAACCGTTTGGCGGATTTCCTGCCACAGGGAACGATACGCAAGCGCCGTAGACTGGGGAAGCGGAAACAGAAATTCACTCTTGTCTAGTACCTGAGCATCTGGCAGCAAGACGGGGTTTGTTTGTAAAAATTGAGGTAACTCTGCTGGATTCATGCCAGTAACAATCGGCGAGGCGGCGCGGCTGAACAAAGAAATTTCCGTAGCAGGTTTGGATTCCCAACAAAAATTAATCCACTCCTGCAAGAGGGGATTCGCAGCAGCAGCGGCGGGTTGCACCCATAAGTCTGACCACAAGGCAGTTCCAGACAAAGGAACCACGGCAGCAATGTTGCGATCGCGCTTAATCACCGACAATACATCTGTTGACCAACCCACCGCCAGCCAGGTGTCTCCTAGCAATAGCGGTTGTAGATAGGTATCGGAGCTGTAAAATTTCACCTGCTGATGCAACTTTTGCAGGGTATTTTTCAACTCTGGAATTTTGTCAATTCGTTCCGTGTTGTAAGAATGACCCAACCGTTTTAAGGTTAGACCAATCACTTCTCGCGGTTGGTCTAAAAGAGAAATGCGATCGCGCAGTTCTTCTCGCCACAAATCTTGCCAATCCGTCGGTGTCCATCCCAAGGATTTGAATTTGTCGCGGCGATAGACAATCACCGTGCTTCCCCAGCGATAGGGCGCACCCCAAATTTTTCCAGCGGGGTCAAATTGACCTTGACTATTGCGTTTCACCAGTTCTTGCCATCGGCTTGGCAACTGATTCCACCCCGCCTGTGTTAGTTCGAGCGGTTGAATGAGTTTCTGCTCAATTGCCCGTGCTAACCAGAAATCCCCCAAAGTCACCAGGTCGGCAACGACGGGTGTTTTGGGTGTAATCATGGGTAAGCTAAGACCCCAGCCCTGCTTCGCTTTACTGGGATTCTGCCAAGTTTCTAGACTCGCAAATAGCTCTTTTAACTGTGTTGCTGGCGTAAAATTCAGAGTCGCCGATTGCTTGAGGCTCTGGCGAAATTCATTTAACAGCTGAGCGGGAATGGAATTTTTTAGAAGTTTGACTCTTAGTGTGGGGTTTTGGGAACTTCCACACCCTGCAACCATCTGACTCAATGTCAGAGTTCCAGCACCCAGCAGAAAAGACCGTCTCTTCATGGTTGTAGCAACTAGCAATCCTGCGATTAGCAATTCGCTATTCGCTGTTTATAACGCTTGTCGGCGCTCGACGCCAAAGCCGACCAAATCGATTACCGTTGGTTGTTCTCCGGGTTCGGGTCGTTGGTAAGTAATAATCGTTCTGAGCCTGGTATCCGGCGCTACAATCCGCATTTGATCGACAGCAACAGAACGCCGGTAGTAGGTGATCATTTCCAGAGTTTGGCGAGTGGGCTGATAGGTAAAGCGCCCCGCGATCGCTCCCGCTTCTGAGTATCCCTCATCCCGCAAATAAAAACCTTTAATCGCTTCCCCATCTAAAACTTCAGCCGCGATGGGTGGAGGAGGTATTTCGGTGGGCGATTCTCCAGGCACCACGTAGGCATCCGGCACAAATAAAGCCTTCAAACTCATCGATACTCGTTCGCCCGTTTCCGAGACGGTATCAAAGGCGATCGCAAACCCAGGACAGGCATTTTCTTCTTCCGTTGCTTGGGCAAGATTTACCTTTATGCCATTTAACGAAGAAAATGACAAAATTTGCTGCTTTTGTTCCAATGTCAGGGCTTTTACCGAATATTCCGTATGAGAGCGTTCAATCTGACCGCTGAGGACAGAATGATACATTCTTTCCGTTGTCCATACCCCCGTACAAGCGGTAAAAAACTCTCTGATGCTGAGCATTTTTTTCAAAAAAGCAAAATTTAACGCAAGTGAAAGGTGATTGGCTTGCTTGATTAATTTAACATACGTCTGTGTTCTTGGCTACTGATAAAGGTTCTAGCCTTTGCTACAGTTTTTTTGAAGCGCGATCGCCGTTACTATCTTCTTTATCTACGTAAGTATATTACCTCTTCCTCCTTTTGACAGAGGAACTTCTCATTGATCAAAATCAAAATAGACTGAATATAGAGGCTAGAATCGCGGAAATTCTCAATAAATCTTCAGAATCGAGAATTTAATATTCCTACATCACAAATGCTGCCAGAAAACCGCTCTTCATGCCTGTCCAGTCCTGGCATAAAAAGTCTCAAGCGATCGCCACTCCAGCTTCATAAATTCATGTAGCTCAATAGTTAAATAATTCGTAAGTAAAATAGTTTCTTAACTGTTTTTTTATAATATGAAAGAAACCAAGTTAACGCCTAGTGGGAATTGCATGGATTCACTTCAAAAGCAAGTCATCACTTTAAATCATAAAGTTGATGTCCTTTACGAAATGATTGACCAGTTGAGTGAAAAAGTCTCTGAAGCTTTGTCTAAAAGCAAAGCAGCGCCTATTCAGGAAGGTACGCCGCCATCTCTAGGGGTCAGTAATAGCGGCTATGCCTATAAAAGCTACAGTAATCACTCTCCAGTAATGGAACACAAAGATGTCTTAGTCGATACAAACTGTGTAGATAGTAACTCTCATAGCAGCGAGAAAGATTTGTCACCGGCAATTCAAATCCAACGGCTAACGGCACAGCTCACCGCAGCCTATAATCGCATTGCTGCTTTAGAAGAACAGTTACTCGCTCAGAGAATCCACTCTTAAGTATTCGGCAGGCGGGATAAAGGTTGATAGAACGAAGGCTTGCAGATAGAGAAGAAAGAATAAAGACTGGCTTTATACTTCACACTTCATATTTCAGACTTCAACAACGTTCAATTAACATTTCAATGGCTTGGAGTAATTGCTCCTGGTGCCAACCCTGAGTTAAATGAGCCGCGATCGCACATCCCCCCGCACCCATGCCTTCTTTAACATATCCTTGCTCATAAGCCCGCAGTTGAGGATAACGCGAGGGCGCAAAACTTAGCCTAGTTCCCAGTAGGGGGACTGGGCTAATTGCTTTTGCTAAGCCGACAGTATCGCCGGTGGGATCTTCTGCCACCCAGCGAGTGGTTCCCACGACAACTTGTTCGGGTTCCCAGGACAGGGGATATTGACGCCCAAGCGCCTGCATCAAGGCATAGACAGCCAGCATTTGCGTTCCACCAGCCAGCATGACACCGCAAGTGCGACTCGCAGCGATCGCCATCCCCGCAACCGCAATTTGCATCGGATCGCCAATTGCCGCAACTAGATGTAAAGGATTTTGGGTAAGATGAACGCTGCCCCTGTGCCTCTGTGCGCCTCTCCCTTTGAGCGCTTTCAGCCCAGCTTCCACCACAGCCCACTTTTGCGCGTGATTGCAGCTAGGATGGCTGCTGTTGACCTTACCGGCAGCGGGGACACCCAAGCCCGTTAAAATCGCCAAAGCCGTTGTGGTTCCCCCCACCACGCACTCGCCCAGAATTAAATATCCATCAGGGATACTTGCCGCTAGTTGTTGTCCCCAAATGAGTCCTTGTTCCCACAGATGTTTCACTGTAGCTAGAGACAAAGCATTTCCGCCGCTGAGACACAAAGCAGGGGCACCTCCCAAATCAATTACTGGGACAGTTGGCGGCTGGGGCAATCCGGCATTAAATAAATAAACGGGAATACCGAGTGCTTCAACCACCGCGCGGGAGATTAGCACTGGAGAGGCACCCGCTTGCAGGGGAGGCAGGGGATATTGGGGCTGAGGCTGAGGACCTTTATACAAAAATTCCGCATCTGCGATCGCTGTATATCGTCGATCCTCTGGCGTTGCCCCAGCCGCTGAAATACCGGGGATCAGCCCTGTGGCGGTAAAGCCCAAAATACAAGCAAACACCGATGGGCGTCCCCGATATCGCTGGAGCCATCGATGTCCCTGTTCTATCTGAGTGTAGACATGAATCATCCTCATTCTTCATAATCCAGCAGCACTTGCACCCAATGAGGGGGACGGGGAATCGGATTGCCCAAACGATCGAGTAGCAACAAAGCCACCAGATGCACAACAAACAGATAGATGACATTATTGAGAACGATCGTGCCGAATGCGATCGCCTGAATCAAAGATAGACTCGGCTCTTGCAGTAGCCCTATCTTGACAAATGCCCATTCTGCCAGTCCCGTCACCTGGCTAGTCATGTAAACCCAGAGGTCTTCCCCCAATAAAATCGACAGCAGCCAAAACCGAAAAAAGAATCCAAACGTACCAATAATTGTCCCCGTACCAATCGAGAACAGCCAGCTGCTCCTGCGCCGCCACAAAGCCCCCAGTTGGACACCCATGAGACCGTAGGGGATCAGAAACAGAATGCTGCGAGTTGGCCCCATCAGGACGGACAACAGCAACCCAGAAACCAACGCCGCCATCCAAGCCGCCCGGTGTCCCCACCGCAGGTATACAAGGGCAATCGGGATTGGGAAAAACATCCGCAGCAGCGGCCCCATTGGAAAGTAATAATTAATCAGCCAAATCAGGCTACAGGTACTAGCCAGAAATGCAGTTTCCACCATAATCAGGGGAGCAACTGCCTTCACCTGGGGTTCGGAATAATTGTCGCCTTGGGCACTGGTTGCCGGGGGCATTTCGCTTAGATTCGCCTGAGCTTCGATTTTCTGAGAATTACCCAGACCAGAAGCTTGACTGTCTTCAAAAGGATCGCTCATGCAGATTAAAAAACAAAGCCAGATCCTAAATTTAACCTCTATTCCAGTTTTGAGCCGAGCTTCAGCAGCTTCAGGAGAAAATGGGAAGACCCATTACCAATTCCCAATACCCCTTTTAACCATCCGCCATTTCCCCCGTCGCCAGTGACTCAGGATGCTCCGTATCCATGCCCTGAATTACCAACACCGAACAGGGAGCGTGATGCAGCACATAATTACTCGCACTCCCCAGCAAAGCTTCTGTCAATCCCTTGCGCCCCCGGCGTCCCATCACAATCAACTCGGCACCCCAATTCTCAGCAGTTTGACATAACATTTGCCCAGCCTCACCCACTTTGTAATCAAACTCCGTCGGCACTTTCTGACTGGCAGATTTTTCGCAGTAACTTCGTAGCAAATCTTGCACCTGCTGGATTCGCCTTTCGACAATCAGGTGGTGATTTTCATAGGTTGTCACCATTTGAGGATACAAACCCCTCTCACCAGACGGCGGCGTTATTTCACCGAGCATCTCGCTACTGAGACAATGCAGCAGCATTATTGCCCCGCGATTCGCCTGCGCCAATTCCAGCGCTTGAGCGAAGACAGTCTGACATAAAGAAGAGTAGTCGATAGCAACCAATATTTTCTGAAAACCCATAATTTAGGCACCCAGATAAATTGCAGTTGGGCACCCTGAGTGCCACTGCCGTACATTTACTAGACGATTAGCCGTTCCAAGGCCACCAAATCGGGAATGCACAGGATCTCGTGGTCGCGCATAATCAGCGCCTTCTTTTCCAGCTTTGTTAAAACCCGCGTCACCGTTTCTCGCGCCAGACCGCTCAGGCTACTTAATTCACGGTGGGGTAAATTCGGGATCATCGTTCCTTTTTGGGCAATTGTTCCCTGTCCTTCTGCCAAAAATAATAACGTGTCGGCAACGCGGGACATACTATCTGATTCTCGCAATCGGAGGCGACGGTTGACTTGACGCAGGCGTTTTGCCATCAGCTGAGCCAACCGAACGCCTGCCATTGGTTCGTTATGAATTAACTGAACAAAATCTTGAGCAGGCATACTGCCAATCGTCGTGGGAGTTAGCGTAATCACATCCGTTGAACGAGGTACCTCATCCAACGCTGCCATTTCGCCAAAAAGTTCTCCTTTGCCAAGAATATTCAGCGTTACCTCTTTACCATCAAGGTTGTAGGTGCGAATTTTTGCCCAGCCCTCCAGAATAAAATAGACAGAGCCGCCCCAGTCATTTTCCAGCAAAATCACCTGATTTGCGGGATGGGTACGAGTGACGACATGGGAAGTGGCTTTCTCCACAACGGCCTCTGGTAAGCCGGAAAATAAAGGTGTGGAGCGAATCAACGCATTCATGTTAGAGTTCGGTTCGCGGGGGGTGTATCGGTCTTCCATCGGGCCAACACAAATGAAAAAGCTAAGAACTGATAAAGAGTGGCCCACTGGAGTGGGGCTGGCTGGTAGCGTTTGAATCAAGAGCAACCGTTTAGCTGGAAACTTCAGCAATCAGGTCGGCATCTCCAGAATATGGCGTTTACGCTCTCGAAGATAATTGGGCTGAACAGGAGGCTCTTGGCAGCGTACCAACCGGAGTTGGGAGGCACCCATTGGCGAGTGACGCTATCTTTATTATCCTCAATAGAGGAAACCCCCGACTCGCTGCTGGGAAACAAAAGCAAAACTCGCATCTTAATCCAAAACGCTTTCATTTTGGGCGATCGCTTTCTTGGTACCCATTTGGTAACAAAAGGCTATAACCCAAAATTCCATCTACATTTAGAATTACCAGTCTTGAAATATTTCACCCGGTAGATGCAACACCCTGTTTAATATAAGTTGTTCTTGTTGGGCAGTCTAACATTATAGGCAGTGGCAGTATAGTAACTTCTCATAACTGTGCAATCGTTCTAGCCAGGGATTCCATTGTGACTCACGAGACGGATGCGATTTCTACACTAATCGCCGACATCGACAGCATCCTCCACAAGGCCAGCTCCCGTCGGCCTTGGCTCAGGTCAGTTGATGTTCAAGAGCAGCGTCGGCTTCTGGAGCAAGTTCGTACCTATTTAGTCTCACGACAACAATCAGGCGCTGGAGATGAAGCTCGGCATCAGGAAAATTACCAACCGCAAGCAACAGCACGACAGATCGTGCAAGCGGTTGAACAAGATATGGAAGCTGTGCGAACCAGCTTGATGCAGTCCTTGCAGGGGGATCTGGAGAGTCTTCGCCAACAGCGGGAGTCTCTGGTTCTAGAGATTCGGCAGATGGAGAGTTATCGGCTGCACCATCGAACGCTTGCCCAGCAACAAGCGGCACAGCAGCAACTGATTTCCGAATTTTTGCAGGTGCTTTCTAGTCGCTTGCAGGAAAGTCTCGCGCAACAGATGGCTCAAACCCTGAGAAATCTGGAAACTCAGTTTTTGAGCGCACAGATACTCCCTCCAGAAAGTCAGAAACAACCCTATAATTCCTCACCTAGCTATTCAGACGCGATATCCAGCAATTCTTTACCTTTACATCCGCAAGAGCGCCTGGAACAACTGCAAACCCTACAGGCGAAATCCGATCAACTGCTAGCAACGCTGGATTCAACCATTCGTACAGTCTTCGAGGCACTGCAACGCAATCTTTTTAGCTATCAAGAGTCTTTGTCCCAAGGACTTGATAAAATGCACAATTTGGGGCAGCAGAGCGAGCTGATGTTTACAGAGTTGGTGAATCAGCTCACCGAGCAGTTACAGCAAGAAGCCTCAGCAATTTTGCAATCATCGCGGCAGATTTCAGAAGTGGATGCAAGCAGCGCGACTACGGCTGCGAAAACACCAGAAACAGGCAATCAGCAACTCCCCTATCCCCAGAGAGAACCCCGAATTCCTCTGGATCAACCCCACTCGGCACCCCCTAATCGCAACGAATTCAATTTCTCGCCTAATGATGTTACTGTCGCCAGACAGCCATTGCCTTATCCGGGTGTTGAATTGCCCCCCCGCTCAGTGGAACAGGTACAGCCGCAAAGTCCCCAGTTGAATCTGCCAGCGGACAGGTTAGGCGAGTCAGTACAAAGGCAACCCTCTCAAAGGGACAATTTCTTTGGGACAACATCGCCTAGCACTACATCAAACCCTGCCTCTGGTGCCCAGAGTAGCGATCTGGAAGACTTGAATCTGGAGAACCTGGGCAATCTGGAGGCGGCATCGCTTGATGACGATGATATGAAAACTATCTTCCAGACGGAGCCTATTCTTCCCGCCACTCCCGAAAGGAGGCGCGACGAAATCGACGATTTTTTTGAAAGTTTGTTTGGTACACCGCCGCTGCCAAAGAGTACCGAACCACAAGGGCAAAGTGCTAAGAAACAACAGGAGGATGCTCCTGCGGTAGATACCCAAATTCAGGCGGAAAGTAAAGATCCAATCATCCCTCAGGACTCAGCAGGGGCGAGGAAACCCCACTCCTATAGCAGTCAGGACTCTTTAGAAGATGCCCTGTTTGCAGGCTTGGGAGACCCCGCTGAAGATGCCACGATCGCTCAACCGCCTGCGAGAGCAGAGCAAATTGAGGAGTCTTGGGAAGATGTTTTATTTCCAGAAGATTGGGAAATCACGGTTGTCCAAGCTGGCAATTGGGCGGCTCCGACAATTGCCAGAGACGATCGAAATGTCGAAACTAATGAAGCCTTCAACACTGAAACTGTGGAAGCAGGGGATTTGGTCATTTCGGCACTAACCGATCTGTTGCAGGAGCAGGAAGTACCGCCAGAGGAATCTTTCTTGCCAATTACCACACTTCCTAGTGTGGAGGAAATCACTCAAATCCAGAACACTCAAATCCAGAACACTCAAATCCAGAACACAGAGCAACCTGCAACCGAGGAAGCTGCAAGTCTGGAAGAAGATATCTACATTCCAGCTTCGCCAGACGAGAATCTGCTATTGATGGATACTTTCTCGGTTGACCAAGAAGAATTTTTTTGGCTGGATCGAGATACACTGCAACTGCTGAGTGAAGACCTGTCTAGCTTTGAGGCACCGCAGGGGGATGTGTTCCCGGAATCAGAGGAGCAGGGAAGCGATGTAGAGGCAGATTTTATTGATAACGGTACAGAAATCCAGACTCAAGGTGCCTGGTTCGCACAGCAGGAAGAGATTTTTGGAATGGAGATAGCAGGGGGGACGGTTGACGTTGAAACACAAGAGGAACAAGCGCCAGAAGCAACGCAGAGGACGAGACACTCACAGTTTGAAGTTCAATCCCAGGAAACTTTGCCAGTGACGGAACTGGATGAGTTGTTGATGGAGGATTGGGACGATCTTGCTTTAGATAGCTTTCTGGTGGAAGATTCGGTTCCACTGACAGATGGGGAGTCGGAAAGATTGCCATCTGAGGAATTAAGTTTAGCAGAAACAGAAAACGCGATCGCTCACCAGCAACAAAACTCGAACCATCAGGAGCAACCGGAAACTGCGGCGAATACTGTAGCGGCGAACACTGTAACAGAACCCGATGAAAGACCAGATTGGAATTTGGCTTCCTTGTTCCCCGTAGAACCCTTGAACCCACCTCCAGACAAGGCGATCGCTTTCCTTCCCCCCGCTAACCCTGATGAATCGTCGGAAGTATCGCCCTCTCTAGGTTTGATAACAGAAACAGAACTAGGAACGCAGGAGGAGCAAGAATACATAGCCGACTCGCAGCAACAGACGTTAGGAATCACTTCAACAGAGACACCAGAAGCCATAGATTTCGATGAATCGCTGGCATTCTTACCTGAAGCAGAACTCAATCTAGAGCTACCTACACAAACAGCGGCGCTGGATCAAGAATACGTCGCCGACTGGGAGTGGGAGGAGCCAGCCAATCCTCCCTGGGAGGCACCAGAAGCCATAGATTTCGATGAATCGTTGGCATTCTTACCCGAAGCAGAACTCAATCTAGAGCTACCTACAGAAACGGCGGCGCTAGAGCAAGAATACGTCGCGGACTCGGAAGCACAACAGACGCCAGAAATTACTGACGGGGAGACAACAGTATCGATTGAGTTTGATGAATCGTGGGGATTATTCGCCGATGAGGAACAGATAGAACCACCTAGAGAAAGGGCGATCGCTTCCGACATTGATGCGCTAACTGCGTTGCAGGAAGAAGACTTAGGCGACTGGGAATTTGAGGAAATGCCAGAAATTTCTCAAGTGGAAATAACACACCCAGAGGAATCTGAGTGGGAGGAAGAATTATTGCGCTTGGAAGTACTGATAACTCCACCAGACGACGCTCACACTCAGTTCCCCCTCAATTCACCTATTGAACCTGAGGAAGAAGCCGTTTCCGAGCTGATGCAGCCTGAAACCTCTGACGATTCCGATCTGGATATATTCTCAGACTCATCCACCCCGGAAAAAAAAACTCCGTAGAGATACCCACTCAGGGAACAACCCTTGAATCCCCACTTGTGTTAGAGAGTATAAAATCGCTCCCCATCGGGATAATGAATGCAAATTCAATTCATGCTTCCACTATCCTGCGGTCTGCAAAACCATCTCCTGCGGAAAATGTCAGCAAGTATGCCTGGTACTTAGGGATTGACTTTGGGACAACTGGCATTTCCGCCGTTCTGTTAAATGGTTCGACGGGTGAGCGATATCCCATCTATTGGATAACTCAGGGACAGACAGAATCTACCCAGACCAGCTTTCGTTTACCAGCGGTGACTTATACGGGGCCATCCTGGGGAAATTACGGGCACTCATCGGTGGTTGCGAGTAGCGCTTACGCACATACACCAGCAGCGAGTAGCGCTTACGCGCATACACCAGCAGCGATCGCTGTGGGTGTCCTGGCGTCTTCTCTTGCCAATCGGAAAGAAGGAATCTTTATCCAAGACTTTAAACCGTACTTAAAGGTAGGAATTCCTTACTATTCATCTGCCAAAAAATGGGAGCCGGTATTGCAGTGGTCTCTCGACCAGCCAATTTCGCTTTACTGGCTGGGGCGATCCTTGCAAGCATTATTTGCCACTCTCAGACCCCTAGGAGGTCAGGGAAACCCGCGATCGCCAGCAGAACATGGAAGAAGTGATTTGGTGGGTGCTGCTGGTTTAAAGCCCTCTACGCTGAATGCAGCGATGGGTTGCTTGAGTGGTGTGATTGTGGGTTGTCCTGCCCAATGGGGAGATACCTACCGCTTTAACATCCGCGAAGCCGTACTCGGTGCCCATCTAGTGGAAAATCCGGAGGAAATATTCTTTCTTGAGGATGCGATCGCTACTTTGTTAGCAGGGATTGAAGGTGCAACCCTACCGGGAGTAACCTGGCAAGGCGGGACTCTGGCGATCAACGCGGGTGCCACTACCATCGAACTGGCTTTGGTGAATTTGCCCGAAAATCTTAAAGACTTAACTTATTCTCAGTTTGCTTGTCGGAGTCTTGCCTATGCAGGCAACGCGATCGATCAAGATATCATCGGTCAATTACTGTTGAACGATGAAGAAGGCAAGATGAAAAATGAATTCGAGTCATCCTTCATCCTGCATTCTTCATCCTTGATCCTTCCCAAAGCCGGGGAACCCGATTTACCCACGCGCGATCGCTTGGCATCGTTATTGCAAAGTTCTCCCCTAGGACAAGCGCTTCTAGAAGCTGCCAATTCTCTCAAACGAATTTTGCAACAGCAAGACAGCTATACCGTGGAATTGGGCGGAAAGTCCTGTTTGGTGACACGCCGAGACTTAGAAAACCGCGTGTTCAAACCGTTTATTGAAAAACTGAATCAAGAATTGAATGCACTGCTAACCCAAGCCGGGATACCCGCATCGGGAATTAATCAAATTATCTGTACTGGCGGAACCGCAGCCATCGGGGAAATAACTCAATGGCTGCGACAAAAACTCCCAAAAGCAGTCCTGATTCGGGACACTGGCTCAAACGACTCAACCCTAAACTGTAGTCCAGTTGCTTACGGTTTGGCTACGTTACCGTTGTATCCTCAATTGTTGGAGCAACAAACACAGCAGTACAGCGATTATTTTCTGCTTTTGGAACTTTTACGGGCTTTACCGGAAGCACCGCTGCCGCTTCATGAAATTATGCAGTTATTAGAGTATCGCGGCATTAATACGCGAGTTTGTTATTCTCGCGTCATGGCGCTTTTGGAAGGAAAACTGCCTGCTGGTATCGTGCCGTCGGAAGTCGAGTTTGGACTGCTGAGTTCCGCCTCCGAGCAAAATCCTGACTATCAAGCGATCGCAGAGGCTCCACTTTTCGACAAAGAAGCGACGCAGATGTATCGACTGAATGCTCAGCAGGGCGATCGCTATCTTCGCTATTTAAACACCATCCTGACGAGTACTTACCAAAAACTAGAGGAACCATTAGTTTTTAACTTGTTAGTACCGGCAACGGTTTAGCGATTAGATACCAGACTGCTGGGATTAAGTCACATTCTCAATCACCCCACAGGCAGAGGATTAAATCCTTAAAATCTGTTGTTTGTCAACCGTACTTCTAACAAAACTTAAAAAACTACCGATTCCCTTAAAGATTCGGTAAAGTAAGGGCTTTCAACGATTCATCTGTACGGAGTGTTGCCTATATTGACAGAAGAGCAGCCTGATTATAGTAGCTAACTTAAAAACTGTGATTACTACTTCCCACCTCCCCGAATCCCGCGACGTTGCTTCGTCGGCGTTTGATAAACTCTATCGGGTTGATGTTGCAAAACACCCAGCCTGTCATCCATCTGTCACCAGCAAACAGAAGCGCCTAATTGATATTTTGGGAGCCGTCGTGGGGTTAGCGATCGCAGCAACAATTACAATTCCAGTAGCGATCGCTATGCAACTGGATAACCCAGGACCTGTCTTTTACCGCCAGATTCGCTGCGGTTTGAATGGACGCAAGTTCCGCATCTGGAAATTCCGCTCAATGGTGGTTGGTGCAGACAAGCTCAAGCATCTGGTCAACAACCAAGCGAAAGGGCATATTTTTAAAAACGAAAATGACCCCCGGATCACCCGCGTCGGTAAGTTCTTACGTCGCACCAGCTTGGATGAATTCCCGCAGTTCTGGAACGTTCTGATGGGGGATATGAGCTTAGTGGGAACCCGTCCCCCCACCGTTGATGAAGTCATGCGCTACGACGATCGTCACTGGGAACGATTGAATGTTAAGCCTGGAATTACTGGCGAGTGGCAAGCCAATGGTCGTTCCAGCGTCCAAGACTTTGAAGATATCGTCCGCATGGATATCAACTACCAGCACAAGTGGTCTGTTACTTACGACCTCAGCTTGATTCTCAAGACTGTGATGGCAGTTGTGAATAAGAAAGGCGCTTGTTAAAAAGCGAATGGCGAATCGCTAATCGTAAACTTAGAATTTCTGACTGTAGACTCTGGACGCGAAACCGTTCGGAGTCTACAGTCTTTTTAACTCATAAGATCGAGATTGCTTGCTATGACGCTGCCCAATTGGATTACTTTATCTCGTTTACTGGCGTTGCCAGTTCTGCTTTATTGTCTGGACAACCCAACGACTGAAACTCGCACTGTGGGTTTGGTAATTTTTCTGGTTGCAGCTGCTACGGATTGGTTGGATGGCTACTTGGCTCGTAAATTGAATCAAGTTACAGATTTGGGTAAATTTCTTGACCCGCTAGTTGATAAATTACTGGTGTTGGCTCCGCTACTGCCGCTCATTCAACTCGGTCAAGTACCAGCATGGGGCGTATTTCTAATTTTGGCAAGAGAGTTAGCGATCGCTGGTTGGCGCGTTAACAAAACTACAATTACTGGTGCTAATATTTGGGGCAAGTTAAAGACAGTCAGTCAAATCATCGCTCTAGCGCTTTTAATCGCACCCCTGCCTGTCTCATGGCAAATTCCCGCCATTGTTGCTTTCTGGATTTCCGTTGCCTTCACCTTGATTTCTGGGGTTATTTACCTTCTACCCCAAAAAAGCGAGCAACCCTCAGCGGTTAGCTAGTAGAGACACGATTCATCGTATCTCTACATTACTGATAGCTCTTTTGTGTCTTCGTGTCTTTGTGGCTGATTTAGCCTGCTTCTAGAATTTCGTTATCAACTGAGAAATCTATCTCGGCTTTGTTACGACCAGAGGCAAGATAATCTTTCTGGAACGAGTTTTTTAGTCCAGAAATTAAGTCATATTCTGGATGCCATCCTAGTTCAGTCTTAGCTTTATTCACTGAAGCGAAGAAGTGCTGAGTTCTCATCGGAAAAGCCTTGCGTTTGCCAAAGTCAAACTTTTTGGGGTCGTAGTGGAGAATTTGCAGATTCTCAGCGGACTTCCCGACAGCAACAGCACAAGCACGCGCTAGACCATCAAAAGTAACATAGCGATCGCCCGATACATTATAAATCTGTCCCACTGCCTGAGAATTGCTCAAAACTGCTGCCATTGCCACCGCTAAGTCTTTTACATGACCGAGTTGGGTGATATGCAAGCCATGTCCGGGCATGAGAATTGGGCGATCGCGCACAATCCGGTCGAAAAACCAAGCTTCCAGATCGTTATAATTTTGAGGGCCGTAAATATACGTAGGACGAATCGCTGTAAAAGGCACTTTTTGCTGTGCCAGGTAAGCTTCCGTTTCATGCTTGCCCTTATGACGACTTTTGGGATCGACGGCATCCCCTTCTACATGAGGCATCTGATCTGACTTTTGATACACACCAGCAGAACTCATGTAAATAAAATGCTGCACCCGATCTTTAAAAATTTCTACTAAAGGTTGGGTGTCGCTCAATTCCCGACCATTATTATCGAAAATGGCATCAAATTTTTCTGGAGATAACTTTTCTTTTAGTTGCGAAGCATCCGTGCGATCGCCCTGAATTTGTTTGATACCTTCAACGGGCGCTGGTTTATTTCCCCGATTGAATAGCACCACTTCATGTCCTTGTTCCGCCAAAATTTTTGTTAGATAAACCCCGATAAAACGGGTTCCGCCCATGATTAAAATTCGCATTTTTATCTTCTATTCACAACAGTTAATTTGACAATTAGACTTCAGATTTAGCTTGATTCTTAAGGAAAGGTGAGGTTTCCGGTAATTTCCACGAGCGACCTTGACAGTGGACATAATCATCAATGATTTTAACGCCACTAAGTTCTGCCCCTAAATCGCATAATTCTCTCCGTTCCTCATCTGTCAAGTAGTCATTACCGTGAAAACTACCTGATGAATGCCGAGAATCACCCCCTGAATCTAAGTATCGCTGTCTCGATAAAGCAAAAAGTTCTTTAAATCTTTGATACTTTTGTTTCCTCAGTTCAGTAGGCTCTGTCATAATTCTGACTCCGGTTCAATAGGGACAATATCGCCACTTTGCAAAAGGCGAGAAATCGGCAAGATAGGGCTAGGTGTCTCAATGTACCAAATTATTCTGTATTCATCATCGAGATTCTCCTCAGCAGGTCTAACGTTTCCAGAGCGTTGAGAATTAGGTATTGTTCTTCAGATGGTTCCACAAATTGTTAGTCTGCATAATCGCCAAAGCTGATCTTACAGCCTCAGTTGAGTTACGGCGATTTTGCCGGAAAAGCAGACATCAACATCGCTACCAGGAGTGCGATCGCGTTTGGCATATTCTCCAACATAATAAAAATTATCGCCTTCAACGCGATAGTTAACTGGCAAGGGTTGCCGACAAGGTTCGCAAAACACCACTTCAGGATCGGGATCTCCTGGTAACAAATGCGGCAAATTCACGTTCCAAAACGTTCCCGGTTCGATGGTACGGTTGAGTAGATCGGCTAAGATTCCAGCCGTCCACCCCGCCGCCACATCCCAATCAACATTTTGTTTGCCTTTACGATAGTGAGAAACGGCAATCCCCGGAACCCCATGAAAGGCTGCTTCGCGCACGGCGGCGACAGTGCCTGAAATGTAAACATCGGCTCCCAAGTTGCCACCGGCGTTGATGCCAGAAAGGACGAATTTGACAGTAGAGCAAATATGTGTTAGTGCAATGCGAACGCAATCAGCGGGAGTGCCAGCGATCGCATATTCAAAATCCGAGCGACGCCGGACATGAATCGCTTGAGTCGTCGTCACCTGATGACCGCATCCCGATAAATGGTCTTTAGGAGCCACAATCACCCCCTTGCCATTCATCGCCTTTTGCAGCGCTCGGATTCCAGGAGCGTCTATTCCGTCGTCGTTCGTTAAAATCAAAGTCATATATTTTTTGCTGAGTCGGACGTAGCCTAGACGATTTGCTCAAGCACCCATTGATTCAAATGTGAGAAGGCAACTAGATGGAATTGCATCACCAACCGATTCAGGAATCTTACACCGCCGAAAACCTCCTCCAACAGCTACTCCCGCTGAGTGATGACCAGCTCAAACAGGAGTATTTAAATTATCTGAAATGGACAGACTCCATAGTGCAGATGTTACAGCGCTTGGAGGAAAAAGCTCAGGTAGTGCGAGTAGTGAAATTAGCCTTAGAAGTGGATTTGAGGTTAGGCGCACAGCTAGCAGGAGCCGTTAAACCGGAGTTTCAAGCCGCAACCGTCGATTTAGTTGCTTCTTTAGAAGTTCCTCAAGAGTTGAAGTTTCAACTTTTAGGTATCACTGGCTCTAATAGTGCAATTCCCAGCCTACTCCCAGCGCTTCACCACTCAGACGCTAAGGTGCGTGAAAGTGCAGCTTATGGGTTAGGTTCCATCGGCACCGATGCAGTAGTGACAGCGCTGCTGGAAGTATTGAACGATGAGGACTCTGGTGTTCGCTTGAGTGCAGCCTATGGATTAGGTTCTATCGGCACCAATGCGGCAGTGCTGGGACTGCGACAAGCCTTGAACGATGAAGACTTTCAGGTGCGCGAGAGTGCAGCTTATGCCCTTGGTACTATTGGCACCCAGGCAGCCGTAGGGGTGCTGCGGCAAGCCTTGAACGATGAGGACTTTGATGTGCGTGGGAGAGCTGCCTATGCTTTAGGTCAAATCCCCACCGAGCAAGCAGTGTCGGCGCTGCTGGAAGCTTTGAACGATGCAGATTTTCGGGTGCGTTACAATGCTGCCGATGCCTTAGGTCAAATTCCCACCGAGCAAGCAGTATCGGCGCTACTGCAAGCGTTAAATGATGAAAGCTATCGGGTGCGTCAAAAAGCAGCCGAAGCGTTAGGTTCTATTGGCACCCAAGAGACGGTGATGGCGCTACGGCAAGCGTTGAACGATGACGACTTTGATGTTCGCCGAAGAGCTGCTTATGCTTTAGGGAAAATTGGCAGCGAGGAGGCGGTGGCGACACTGCTGGAAGTTTTGCAGGATCGAGACTATCGGGTGCGCGAGAGGGCTGCATTCGGCTTAGGCGTTACCGGCAGCCCGTTGGCAGTGTCGGGGCTGCTGGAGGCTTTGAAAGATGAAGATTATGAGGTTCGCAGTTGTGCTGCCTTTGGGTTAGGTTTAATCGGCAGCGCATCGGGAATGTCGGGGCTGCTGGAAGCTTTGAAGGATCAAGACTTTTATGTTCGTAGGGGTGCTGCCTATGCTTTAAGGAAAATCGGCAGAAGAGGCATCGCTCCTGCACCTGCCCAAGCGGCGGTAGCTGGGCTGTTGGAAGCTTTGGAAGATGACGATTCGTGGGTTGGTTGGATGGCTGCCTATGCCCTGGGTTGTATGGGCAAAGAGGAAGGTGTAGCGGCGCTGCTGCAAGCTTTAAACCATCCAAACTTTGATGTTCGAGAGAAAGCTGCTGAGGCTTTAGGGAAAATCGGCAGTGAAGTGAGCGTCGTGGGGCTGCGACAAGCGTTAAATGATGAAGACTTTGGGGTTCGTCAAAGTGCTGCCGCTGCGTTAGAAAAAATTGGCTCCCCGGCTGCTGTGGCGGGACTTCTGGAGGCTTTGCACGATCGAGACTATCGGGTGCGCGAAAATGCTGCCTCTGCTTTAGGCAGAATTAGCTGCCCGATTGCCGTGACAGGGCTGCTGGAGGCTTTGGACGATGCAGACTATCGAGTGCGCGAGAAGGCTGCGGAGGCTTTAGGCGAAATCGGCTCTCCGGCTGCGGTGGTGGGGCTGTTGGAGGCGTTGAACGATGAAGACGCGACTGTGGGTGGAAGCGCTGCTTGGGCGTTAGGTCAAATCGGCACTCCAGCGGCGGTAGCGGCATTGCGACAAGCTCTCAACCACCCAGACGCTAGCGTTCGGGGGAGTGTTGCCTGGGCATTAGGTCAAATCAGTAGCCCGTCGGCAGTAGGGGCGCTCAGGCAAGCTGTCAACCACGAAGACGTTAGCGTTCGTGAGAAGGCTGCCTACAGTCTGGGGAAAATCGGCAGCGCTGGAGCATTGCCTCATCTGCGCCAGATGCTATTCAAACCGGAGAATAGCGTTGCTCTTAGCACGATACTTGATGCGATCGCTGCCATTCAAGAGCGCTGCGGTTACTACAACTACGCGATCGCCTAGTCTGTACTAAATTAGCGATCGCGCTATGTAAAAAAACAGGCATTTTCAATTCAAAAATTGGTGGAAATTGCCTCCACGGGACAGGTGGGAATGCACTGTTCGCAGACAATACAGCGCGATCGCGTAAAATTTAGGCGAAATGTCTGCGGTTCTAGAGTCAAAGCTTCTGTGGGGCAAACGCCAGTGCATAACCCGCAGTGAACGCAACTGTCTTCATCAATCACTATCTCTCGGCTGGCAAAAGAAACGCTGATGTCTTGCGATCGCATCCACTCTATTGCCGCATCCAGCGCATCAATATCGCCCAAAAGTTCCACCACTAGCTTCCCAATTTGATTGGGTGCCACTTGGGCGCGGATAATATTTGCCGCCACATTAAAATCCTTCGCCAGCCGGTAAGTCACCGGCATTTGAATGGCTCGTTTGGGAAAAGTCAGCGTTACTCGTTTTTTCACAGCTTTAAGTTTTAATCCCCTGATATCTGTTTTAACTTAAAAATTCCCTCAAAAATTTCTTGAGTCGGGCTTGACTCTCCATTTAAATGGAGAGTTTATAATGAGTTAGTTCAAGAACAAACTAACCACTAGAACAGTGAAGGATTAAAAATGAACAAAACTAAGCCCAATAAAGCGGTAATCGGGGGAGTTGTGGCTGCCCTAGCTCTGCTAGCGCTGACAGTCGCTCCAGCCCTCGCCGGTAGTTGTGGCGACTGCGGGATGCCTGATTGCACAACCCCCTGTTCAAACTGTTGAAAATTGGCTTTGGTTATTTAATTGGGCGCTAGTGTACTTAGTGCCATTTTCTTCCCGGCGTCAGCGTTCTGACGCCGGGTTTTTTGTTTCTAAAACTGTTTGCTAGCCGTTCTCCTCGATCCAGAGCTTGATAAGCATAAATACTTAGAATTAACTGACTGCTGTAGGCGATAAGGATTTAAAAAATTAACTAGAGTTAAACTCAAAGTAGGAATTGATAACTTGTAATAAATCGGTTATGGCTGCGAATTTACCTAACTCGCCAGTGGCATCCCCAGAGAAATCTGAATCGACAATGGGGAGACGCATCAGAAATTTCTTGATTGCCCTAGTAGCGATCATCCTCAGCGTTGCCCTATTCTTGGGACTGCAAACTGAGACAAGTTCAGTTTCCCTGGACACCCAAGCTGAGCAATCTACACCCTTAGAAGCGGCTTTGAGTAATGGCAAGCCGACGCTGATGGAATTTTATGCGAACTGGTGTACCAGCTGTCAGGCGATGGCAAAGGATCTGGGCGAATTGAAAGAGCAGTATGCTGATTCGATGAATTTTGTGATGCTGAATGTGGATAACAACAAGTGGTTGCCAGAAATGCTGCGCTACCGCATCGATGGGATTCCCCATTTTGTATATTTCGGCAACAACGGAGAAGCGATCGCTCAAACTATTGGTGAGGTTCCTCGTCCCGTTATGCAGGCAAACATTGACGCCCTCGTTGCCTCTGTACCTCTGCCTTACGCCCAAGCTGGGGGACAGGTTTCTGCCTTCCAATCACCCGTTACACCAGCCAAAGCCAGTCAGGATGACCCTCGCAGTCACGGTAGCCAAGTAAAAAGCGATTAAAAATTACTTTTCACTTGGCTGTTAGAAGATTTTTGGGCTGATGCTGACGATACTCGGCTTAGTCGCTGGCGGGGTTGGAGTTGCCTTGCTACCAGCTAATGTCCAAAATCTTCAACGCAAGGATGTCTTCTACAAAAACATCGCTGAATACACACCAACTGTCGCAATGGCGGCTGTATGGCGACGAGACGATGCCTCAGCTACTTGGCGCGAGTTCTGGGAAGTGACAAAAGCGATCGCGCAAACTCACTCAAAAGCCTCTTCATAATAAACGCTCATACGCGATCGCTTGCCTCCATTTGAGCGACACCAATAGAGATAGCCCAGAGGCTTTTTTCGGCAAAGTTCTTTACAATGCAAGCCCCTGGTAGCAAGGATGTTTATACTATCTCTAAAAAAGAGGTTTTGGACAGTAATTCCAGTATTGTGCAGGCATCCATAACCCCTGTAGTTTCAAATTTTGCAGCCGGTACAAAAAGGCAGCACCAATCGTTATGTGATCTGCAACATCAACTACGCGACGATTATTCGCTTGAGCCAGATAAGAACCCTTCACCCATTCATTGAACGATCCCATCGCGGGACCACACCAGATTTGATAATCCATTTCACGACCTTTCTCACCAGCATTAGACCAGCGGGAGGATAACCCCAAATACGAGCGAAAAATCAGAGCCATTTTACGTTTGGGATTGTTATCTGCTCTGGTTATTTGATCCGGGTCGCGTTGAGAAAAATAAGCAACGGTATCTTCCCAAACTGACTCTAGACTCTTCCTGAATATTTCTTTTTCTAATTTCTCTCTTTCCACAAGAGGAATTTCTTCAATTGAGTCATAGTTCTTGTAGAAATCAAAGAGTTTTTGCGCCCGCATTGCGAAGAGAGTGCCACGTTTAAGGACTTGTAATTTCACCCCCATTTCAAACATATCCGCCGCTGGTGCCATACTGACATCAGCCATCCCCGCTTGAGCTAGCAAGTTTTTGGTATGAGTAGAAGCTCCAGCTTCAAGACAAGATTGGTTAATGGAGCCAGTCACCACATAAGCGGCTCCCATCATAAATGCCCCTAATGCTGACTGCGGTGTACCAATTCCTCCAGCAGCTCCAACTCTAACAGGTTGTTCATAACCATATTTTTCTTGAATTTCATCCCTGAGAGCCAGAATCGAAGGCAGGAGACAAACCAGCGGACGATTATCTGTATGACCGCCAGAATCGGCTTCTACAGTGATATCGTCAGCCATAGGAACTTTTTCAGCTAAAGTAGCTTGCAACTCAGTAATTAAGCCTTGAGCGACCAATTGCTTGAGCATTTTGGTTGGTGCTGGTTGCAAAAATTTAGTGGCAACTTCTGTCCTAGAAATTTTGGCAATTATTTTGTTTTTGATCTCGATTTGATTCGCTGAATTGACACTGAGTCCGGCTGCCCGATAATAGACAATGTTGGGCGTCAAATCCAGAAATGCGGAAGCTTCTACCGTAGTTACGCCATGTTGGAGATATAGAGCGATCGCACCTCGCTCAATTGCAGCTTCACTAGGACTGTGGATCAAATTAAATGCGTAAGGTCCTTGGGGCAGTGCTTGCTGAATGCGGTGAATAGCAGTTTCAATTCTGGAAGGAACTAAGCCAGCGGCACCAAAGGCACTGAGAATTTTCTCTTTGCCAAGGGCAATCACCATTTCTTCTGAGGCAATGCCATTAGCCATTGACCCAGTACTATAGGCATATTTTACGCCATGAAAAGTGAGAAAATTTGGATCTCCCAACTGTTGTGTAAGCAGCGGCGGTACAGCCGTCAAAGTTTCTACTGATTCAGTTTTGCCGTTATTAGCATCGCCTAAATAACCTTCGTTAGTGATGCCAATTTGACCTTGCTTGCTAACGATGTAACAGGGTTTATCTAAATTCAGCAGTTTAGCCTTGATACCTTCTTCATCAAAAGCTACAGAACTTAAAGAACCCTGCCATACTGGATTTTGATTGTTCGGATTTCCTGAGAATCGAAGACCATTTTTGTTTTGCGTCAAAGGTATTGCCAACATAGTTTCTTTTTCCAATTCAAGTCAACAACAGATTTTAGATTGTAGATTGTAGGTTGGGTTGAGGTACGAAACCCAACAAATGCTTACTCTTGTTGGGTTTCGTACCTCAACCCAACCTACACAGGGAGAGGATTTTCTAACCCTAACTGAACCGTAATGTGACATTGCTATAGCAGATTGTAGTTGGGTTTCGTACCTCAACCCAACCTACACAGGGAGAGGATTTTCTAACCCTAACTGAACCGTAGTGTGAGTTTGGTAGATTTTAATCAGACTCAACTAAACAAAGAGCGATGTCTTTGACTTCATATATTCTCAGATTGGGTTTCCACAAACTGGCATCACCGATTAGGGTGACTTTGTTTGGGGTAATATCAACTTTGGAAATATGAACCTCTAAATACATCTCGGTATGACCATGAGGAATCTGTCCGCGATATTTCCAAATTATTTGATGGTCGATGAGTTGAACGAAACGGGGAGATTTGAATTGTTTTCCTAAATCAAATTGCAAAGCATAAACTTGCATCGCTTGCAAAATTGCCTCGATTCCTAATGAACCTGGCATGACAGGGTCAAGGTAAAAATGACATTTGAAATACCAGTCATTCGGCTTTACCTCTTTTCTGGCATAGATGTAGCCTTGCTGATAGTTTCCACCTCCCTCAATAATTCGTACTTCATTGAGGAGGTCTAACTGATAGTGAGCGAGACGATAATGTGGTCGAGCCTGATTAATACGATAAAACTTGGCTCTACTTTCTTGACTCCTTAAGTCTATTTTTGCTTTAGGTAGTCCAGTGGTATTTTCAGTTTCGTACCAGGGTGGAACATCCTTACCGCGATCCAGTCCTACCTGATTTGCCAAAGATTGGGGACTGAAATGACCAAATGCGGCATTTCCTTCATAAAAGGGTTCGCCATCGCAAACCATTTGAAAATCAAAACTTTGAATGATTACTCCTTGAATATTCGATGAAGAAAGCAATCGCGCTGTATTAGTAATCGTCTTTCCTCGGATATCTATATCCTTGAGAATGCGACCCTGTCCATCAAGATTGCGGAAGTACAAGTCTTGATTCGGATACAGCAAAGTGGTTCCTAAATAAGCAGAAAGAAAACCACATGGTTGTAGAGCTATCTCCATTAAAATTGAGTACGGTATCGTCGGAGATGAGTTTTGGCGATAATACCAAGGCTCCGGGGGAACGTCATATTCGGTGACGATACTGGAATTTTTTGTTAGTTGATGGCGTTTACCATTCACTTCCAAAACGCGATGCACTAAATTGAGATGAGTATTAGGCATCCGCGAAGCTTTGACGCTACCGTTGTCATAAATCTCGAATTCTGGCCCAAAACACTTAGCAACAGAACCTAGACAAAATTCGGTGACTTGCTCTTCATTTAATAAGGCTGGTTTCCGGGGCAATTCAGTCTGCTGTAGAGATTGTTTTATCGCTTGTTCAACAGGAATTGATTGATTGGGATTCTTTTCAGATAACTGCAAGCCCAGGTCTTTGAAGTGAACAACAATTTTGCCGTTCAGGATGATTTCAACGTTACATTTTGCATAAGGTTTTGGTGTAATGCCAATTTCAGTGATTTCCATCCGATAAATTAATTTTGCAGAAATCGGAGTAACTTGTCCCCGACAACGTACCACCTGTGGCAAACCTGGAATCGGTTGAAATCTGGCATCGACAGTGTAGGTTTGCAATCCTAAATAGAGGAGATAGAATTGCAACAATTGACCGCAACCTTCTGCCATCAGGGAACCAGCCATCACCTGATCGTCTTTGAAGTGGCAGGGGAAATACCAATGATCCGGGTCGAGAGTTTTTTCACCGATAATTAGACCTAAACCCCAAGCCCCTCCTGTGGGTTCTACTGATGTAACGAGATCGATCATGAGCATTGCCTTTGGGGGCAAGCGCAGGGAGGGATTTAAGCCGTTTTGCCAATAATGGTCTCCTAAGCAGGCAGCAATATTACCCTCGGTGAGGTGTAACATATCTGACTCATCAAGGCTTGATTTTTGACAGATTAGCAGAGGCTCAAACTTTTGCTTTCGAATCCTGCTGCGCTCTTCAAGTTCTTTATCGGAAACAATAATTCCCTTTCCATTTTCGAGTTGTTCGTCGGAGAAGAATCCAGCACAGCCTCCGTCCATTTTGAGGATCATTTTCTCCCCGACGAAACACTCGTAGCTAAAGAAAAATAGTAGGTTATCTCCGCTTCGTACAAAAGAATTTATGCGGATGTCATAACGCAGGGTTTGTCCTTCTTTAGGTAAATCATCTAGAAACGTCAGGGTGCAATCAAGCAAGCGATAAACCAGATCGCCTTTATTTTCAAAATCGATTCCTAGATAGCTGATTAATAATAAATCGCATTGACCTGATTCTACGCTGATTGCCCAAGGAACTTGACCATCAACCGCGTACCAAGCATTCTGAGGAATATCGTATTCGGTTGTGATTGAAGAGGGTTTGAAGCTATTTTTTTCCCCATCAAGTTTAGTAACCCTGCTCACCAAGAGATAGGGAGGAACTGGCAGCCGCACTCGCCGCGAATAGGAATCGATAATTTCATAGTCTTGACCGAAGACACGGGAAATTTTCCCTTCAGCAAATTCCAGCAAATCTGCTTCATCCCAAACAATATTAGAAGGCTTTGTGTAATGATTCGGCTGAGAATTTGAAGTTGCAGGGGCTAGCTGACCATTGTTCTTAACGGATATATTTTGATTCAATAATTGTTCGGCTACAGCTATTTGTAGCTGAAATATTTTCATCATTTGTTTTTGATTGTTATTTGTCTGTTGTTGGTCTTTGGCTATTGTCATGACTTTTGACTTATCACTCCTGTTTGCTATCTCTTTTTGGAAAATTTCACAATTTTCAGCGGTCAATATTTTAGAATAAATTCGGCTTCCACCCAAAGTGACTTTTTTAACAATTGATTGACGTTGGATGGATTTTTCTGGTGCTAGGGAATAAAGTGGGGACAAATCCACAGAGACACCGTGACTCAGAAGTTTTGCTAAAACCCTGACTACGCCAATCTGGTCATCAACGCCTTTGGTATTTATGGACATGGCGATATGCTCTTTTTGTTTGAGAGTTTCACCTATCCATCGGGAACAGTTGTTACCAGCACCTAGTTCGACGAAGATTCTGGCACCATCTTTGTAGACACTGTTAATAAGTGTAGGGAAATCGACCGTTTGACAGCAAATTTTGGCGGCGTTATGGGCAAGATAATTAGTATCCAGCTTAAGAGGAGCGTAATCTACTCCAGAATAGAACTGAATATTGGGTACATTTTGAATGGGAATTGAGTGCAGTTCAACCAGTCCATCATACTCAGCATTTGTTGGTTCGCAGTGCAATACGCTATCAAAATTGATGGGAAAATATCTGCATTTGAGAGTTTCAATAACTCTTAAACAAGCTTTCGGATCTCCACCAATTACTACTTCTTCTGGAGTATTGATAAACGACAGATAGACACGTTCTTCACGCGCTAGAACTGACTTTACTGCCGATACTGGTGCTTTGAGAACATAGGAAATCCAGAATTTCTCCGAGCGATCGCTTTCTGATAACCCCCAAAACCTACGTGCTGCTAAACAGGGACCACATACGTGGGTTTTAAATAGAGGAGAGGAAGTGAATACTTCACTTAAATTCCCATAATTATCACTCCATACTCCCAAGGCAAACAGCATACCGCTAGCTTCACCCAAACTATATCCAAATGCGACTTGGGGTTGGACTTGGAAATACTCTCTGAGAATCAGAGTATATAGCACTGCCAAACTGATTCCGGTTTGACACATGGTGACTCCATCACCGAAAAATTCTGCCTGTTTCTCTGCTTGTGCTTGAGTTGAAAGTTTCTCTAAACTCCTGGGATAATGTATTTTTTCGTGCATTACCTGACCTGGAACGGGAGTCAGGGTTGAGAAGATATCGTAAACTTTAGGAAACATCTGGAAGATGTTCCGTCCCAGTCCAAGATCGGAACTCCCCATACCGGGGTAAACAAAGGCAATTTTACCCTGTTTTCCTAAAGGTTTCGCTGTAAAATAGCTGCCAAGCGGTGTTTTCCATTCTCCGCCTGTTTCAAAAGTTTTGTTGATACCTGCGATCGCTAAGCGAATTTCCCGCAGGATTTCCTGTTTATTAGAACCGACAATCGCTAGCGTATAAGTCGCCTGGGGAGATTGTCCAAAAGCAGTAAAGGTCTGTGTGGCTGCAACTGATAGATCGTTACCAGTTTCAATAATATTCTGTAGCGAATTAAGCTGTTCAAGTAAAGCAGATTGATGATTAGCTGTGAGGGGAAATAGATAGAACGGCGTTTGTTCCAGATACTTACTGTGGCGCTCTGTTTGACTCAAATCTTCCGATAGAATTAAGTGAGAATAGGTGCCATCTATTCCTAAACCGTTGATTGCAGCGACTCTCTTAGATGCTTCGGGTTCTAAAAACCAAGTTCTCGATTCCGTAGCAACATAAAAAGGACTGCCTTGCCAAAGCTGCGGCATTTTCGGACTAGACCATTGGGGAGTAGCGGGAATGTATCGATGATATAGGCAGAGGGCAGTTTTAATTAAACTTGCCATCCCGGAAGCGGCATAGGTATGACCAATGTTAGCTTTGACACTACCTAAGCAACAACTTAAGTTGGGTTGGGAAGTCTGATAGGTAGAGAGCAAACCTGTGATTTCGGCTTCATCTTCCGGCGCTACGCCACTGCCAAAAACTTCCAGATACCCGATGTCTGTTGGTTTAATTCCTGCTAAATTGAAAGCTTGCTCTACAGCTTGTGCGACTACGCGATCGCTCGTCGATTTATTATTAGCATTATCCTGAATTAAGCTGATAGCATCAATAACGGCATAAATTCTATCTTGCTCTTTTTTGGCTGTTTCGTGCCGCTTTAAAACTACAGCACCTGCGCCTTCACCCACCATCCAACCATTAGCGTTTTCATCATAACTGAGGGTATTAATTCCTGTATTGATGGGGGCTAATTGATGGCGGAATAATACGTTTTCCAATCCACCGGATAAATCGACAGCACCGACGACTACAGCATCTACTTCCTCATTAGAAAGAAGTAATTGGGCGACTTCTAAAGCTTTAAAAACTGAATTTTCTTCGGCAGAAATGGTGAATGAAGGGCCAGAAAAATCCCATTGTGCGGAAATCCGGCTAGCCATCACATTGCCGATGAAACTGGTGTATCTGTTGACTTGCGCTGGAGGATGCAAGCTATCTTTGGCAAGAGTTTCCAGTTCGGCAATCCTTTCAGGAGGCAAAGAAATATTCGCTTGTTCGAGGCTTTCTTTGATTTGCCAAGATAAATCACAGCGACCGCGATATTGATGTAAGGTAAGTTCTGTACCCATTGCCACAATTACGGCGACATTTCCCCCAGGAGCAAGTTTTGCATCTTTGATGGCGTTGTCAGCCACTTTTAGCATTAATAGCTGTTGAGGAATCAGTTGATCTTCGTCGCGGGGCGGTATTTTGAAATTGAGAAAATCGAGTTCAAAATCTTGGATATATGCTCCCAAAGGTGCTTCGCCGTTTGCTAAGCCGTATTCTTGAAGTAATTGGGGATGCTCTTCGATGCCTTGCCAACGCTGAGGCGGAACGGGGATGAAATGCTGCGTTCCGTCATAAATAGTGCGCTCGAAGGCATCTAAGCCGTTACAGGAGCCAAAGAAGGCATCCATGCCGACGATCGCTAATGAGTTTTGGATTGGGGATTGGGAATACTCCGTCTCTGCTACCGTTGCCTCTGAAGATTCTAAAATTAAATGGGCATTGGTACCACCAAAGCCAAAAGCACTAACGGCGGCGCGTTTTGTAGGTAGTTGGTGAGGCCAAGGTGTAGCGGAAGTGACCATCTGCTTAGCAGCGATCGCGCCTTTATCCGAACTGAGAGGATCGGTTACGTCGATTGTCGCCGGGATTACCTCTTCGGTCATGCTCAAAATTACTTTGATTAAACCAGCAACACCCGCAGCAGTCAGCAAGTGACCAAAATTGGACTTAACAGAACCAATCAGAGGTGCAGTTTGATACTGACCGAAGAAGGCTTCCATCGAGTTGAGTTCGGTGATATCTCCAACAGGAGTACCAGTGGCATGACACTCAACATAATCGATACTGTTGGGAGTAATTCCAGCTTCGGTATATGCCCGTTCAAATGCTAAGATTTGTCCTTTAGGATTGGGACTGAGGACGAATTTGCCTTTTCCGTCATTGGATAAGCCAATACCGCAGATTGTGGCGTATATGCGATCGCCATCTCGCACCGCATCGCTATATCGTTTCAGGACAACTATTCCTGCGCCTTCTCCAGCAACCAGTCCTCCTGATGACTTATCAAAAGGATGCGATATCCCATCTTCTGGATAAGCTTGGAAGATGGAAAATCCCATATTAATGAAAAACGGATCGGCGCAACTCACAGCACCCGCTAACATTAAATCGGCTTTGCCGGATAATAGATAATTACAAGCTAGTTTGATCGCATAAAGCGATGACGCACAAGCTGCATCCAGGGATAAATTTATACCGGATAGAGACAAAGCTTGGGCAATAACTGCTGCTGGATATCCGGACATCATGCCATTCAAGGCTGATGTATCGCCTGATGATTTCTCTAACCGGAAAGATTCTTTTTGTAAAAGTTGCTGAAGTGCTGAATCGAGAACTTTATGATAAATCGGTGCGAATAAACGGTGAGAAAAGCGGGTAGGAAAGGACAGGTTGCCCAGAATTACACCGCATTTTTGCAATACTGATATATTGTTTAAATAACCGCTATCTTGTAAAGCTTGTTTTGAAACATAGAGAGGCCATTGATAAAGCTTGTCTAAGTTTTTTAGTAATTCCGGCTCAATCTGATACCCGCTGGCATCAAACTGAAAGTCTCGGATATAACCTCCTTTCATACAATAGTATTTATCTAGTTTTCCTTTGGCAGGATCGTAAAAACAT
Source organism: Coleofasciculus sp. H7-2 (assembly GCF_042747725.1). Classification (NCBI taxonomy): domain Bacteria; kingdom Bacillati; phylum Cyanobacteriota; class Cyanophyceae; order Coleofasciculales; family Coleofasciculaceae; genus Coleofasciculus; species Coleofasciculus sp. H7-2. Next base: position 267,375 of record NZ_JBHZGO010000110.1, on the reverse strand, counting down.
TGGGCATTTACCCCCATCTGCTCTTCAGTCGCTAAAGTTTTTAAATCTTTTTTAGCTATTAGATTTTGCCAATATTCCTCTGGGTTTTCTGCACCTGGAAATAGACAAGATAAACCAATAATTGCAATTTTTTGCATTCTATATCCCTGAAATATAGCAATCCCGAAATGATTTGGGCAATTTACCTATAAATTGTTATTGAACCACAAAGACAGCAAGAACACAAAGGAAGAGTGAAAAAGAGACTGGCTACCAACCTAAAACGGGACAGTAGCCAGGGAGACAGCTTCTTGTGTGTGTCATGCTTTAAACTGGTAGCCCAGGAACCGATGATTTCACGTAGGATTGCTATATCTGCGGTATCTGCTCTCTAAAAGCCTGCATTGCAGCCGGAAAACGGGCGATGCTTTTTTGATGGGCGAGTCAGCCTCACTCCAAGCTCTTGAAATTCGATCTGAGCGGAACTGCCGAGCATACCCCAGTAAATCCCACTCAGGATAAAAGTTACCTCCATCTGCTTTAACTCGCATTCTGGGGGCGGCAGGACTTGCTCAAGGGAGGCGGCAACATCGGGGTGGGGGATTGATAGAGCTTCATTATCAATCCCGTTCGTAGATATAACTGATGCGCGATCGCTTCTACAGCACCCGGAACTTGTCTTTGGGCTTTACTTCACTTAACTCCTATCTTTTCTGAGTTAGCAAACAGGCGATTTAATTGTTTGCTAATCGTAACTTCCGCCCCAAATACTCGCGAGTAGACTTTGCCTTGAATATCGTGGGAAGTAATATTTGCTACCAACTTAGCCTCGTTGCTGGAAACGACTTCCATAGAAACGTAAAATTTCTCGCCTGCTGGGATAAATTGGAAATGCTCACCATGCTGACACCGTAAAGGCAAACTAGCTGCTTGATAGAAATGCCTTACCCAAATCAACATACATTGAAATTGCACGTCAGCGGCTACAAAATCGAATGTTTCTGCGGGAAACTGTCCCCGCTGCTTTTCATCAAGTTTGGGTAGAACGCATTCCATCGTCAGTGTTTCTGGGGTGATATTTAAGACTTGTTTTACCCCTTTAAAACTTGGCCCATGAAACAAGGTGCCATCCTGATAAGGTGACAGCAACAAAAACTCTTGATTTTGAGTTTGGTCAAATTCATAAGTTGGAGCTTCTGGAATTTTCTTCAGAAGCTTAATTTGACCGCTGTAATGATAGCGGGGTTTTCCTGCTACTTCACTGCGTATAATAGCCAACAATTCAATTCCGTTTTCTTGGCTTTTCTCTATTTCTTTCAATTCCAAAACGTACTCGCTTGCCAAGGTTTCATCGAAGACAATTCCCTTTAAGACTTTGTAGTTTTCACAGCTAAAAAACTTGTGACCAGGATATAGCTGGGCGCTAACATTAGCAAGCCATACAGAAGCACAAACGGTTGGCAATACTGCTTGATTGCCAATTACGTGATCTTGTAAAAAGGGATTCGCTTTCAGGTTTAATTTTCGACGGATTTGGTAAGTACGCAGTTCTGAATCTAACTCTCCAGACGCCGCGACCAAAGGACTACCCACCAAGACTTGTACCGTTTTCCGTTCGCCAAAATCTAGTTCGTCAACTAGCATCTGAGTTCCCACTTCAACGGGAATCACCTCAACGTTGCGTTCGGCAAAAATCTGTTTCAACTCAGGCGTAACCATCCCGCCATCCCACGGTCCCCAATTGAAGGAAACTACATGACAAGAGGGATGTTGGCGCTGGAAGTGATGGGCAAATTTATTGAGAATCTCGTTAGCGATCGCATAATCTGCTTGACCAGTATTCCCGTAAAATCCTGCGGCTGAAGAGAATAACACCAAATGCTCAAGTTGATTCGCATCGACACAACTTAGGAGATTTTCCAAGCCTTTAATTTTGGCAGAGTAAACGGCTTCAAAATCTTGTTCCGTTTTATTCTCAATCAATTTATCTGCCAAATTACCAGCGCCATGAATGATTCCTGTAATGGTTCCGAAACGCTGGACTGCATGGGTTAGTTTTTCCTGTAAAGCGATCGCGTCGGTAATGTCTGCGCTGAGGTATTCTGCTTGACCACCAGCGATCGCGATCGCTTGCAGCGTTCCGGCGATGTCTCGTTGCGCTGAAATCGCCTTAAGTACCTTTTGGACTTTGACTGGGGTGGGTTTCTCTCCTCGTGCAGCAATATCTGTCATGATGCGCTTTTTCAGCTCAAATTCATCAACACAATCTTTTGCCCATGATGGTTCCGGGTTGATGGCTGAGCGACCGAGGAGGATAAACTTACAACGGTAGCGTTGCGCTAGTTTTATAACACATTGTGCTGTGATTCCGCGTCCGCCACCGCTGACGAGAAACACTGAAGATGGAGTTATTTTATTTGCACCGTTAACTTTCCGAGAAACGGCACACATATCGCCGACAATGGTGTTTCGACCAAGCGAACTATACCCAACTTCTACTAGCAATCGATTGGGGTCGTGAAGTTCGGCGATAATCGTTTGGGCGACAGATTCTGCATCCAGTTCTGGACTTAAATCTATAGCACGACAAAACACCCGTTCCCATTCCAGGTTTAGGGTTTTAGTTAAGCCAAACAAACCTCCACTAATAACGCTATCGGTTTTTTGTCCCACACCAAATTCCCCATCCAGGTGGGTTACGGTAAGGAAACAACTGCGTCCCTTGCGTGCTGCTTCATTCAGGGATTTTTTCAGGTGTTTGGCAATCAGAAAAATCTGCTTGAGGATGGCTTTTTCTGATTGGATGTTAAGCAAATTATCTGAAAAATGCCCAATTGCCGGATGCAGATGGATGAACGCGCCGATGGGACCATAACTGGTAGCGATCGCCATCAGCTGTTGTTTCAAATGCTCCTCGCTCAAATCTGCCAGCACCACCCGGCTAATTCCTCCAGGTAACGGTAGCCGTTGGGCAATAACAGATTCGGGAAAGCTTAATACAACCACTTTCCACCCTCGGTCTGAAAGAGACTTGACCAATCTGATACTGGCAGGGCTACCGTCATCAGTCAGCAAACAAATGTGATGATCGGGCAAGGTAAAATCCAAATAATCTGCCTCACTCAGAGGTTGGAGCCTCGCCCGACCGCGTTGAATCTTGTGATTTTCAGCTTGCTGCCATTCTGGGGTTAAGTTTTTTTTTCAGCCACCCGCGATTCCTGGCTCATATATTCAACAATTTGAGCGAGGGTGCGAAGTTCAGCTAACTGTTCTGGATTCACTGGCGGCAAATCTGGGAATAACTCCTGCATTGCTCCCAAAATTTCCACCCGCTTGATCGAGTCAATCCCCAAATCCGCTTCCATGTCCATTGAAAGCTCTAGCATTTCCGTGGGGTAGCCAGTCTTCTCACTGACCACTTCTAACAGGGATTGGATCAGAGCATTCGCCTTCTCCTGGGAGACAAATCCGTTTTCTGCCTTCGCTGATGCCGACGTTGGATAGGAAACCTCCACCTCTATTGATGGAGCTTTGTTGCCCATATATTCAACAATTTGAGCGAGGGTGCGGAGTTCGGCTAACTGTTCTGGATTCACCGGCGGCAAATCTGGGAATAACTCCTGCATTGCTCCCAAAATTTCCACCCGCTTGATCGAGTCAATCCCCAAATCCGCTTCCATGTCCATCGAAAGCTCTAGCATTTCCGTGGGGTAGCCAGTCTTCTCACTGACCACTTCTAACAAGGATTGGATCAGGGGGGTCAAATCCACCGGCGCTGTTACGGACGCACTAGGGTTCTTTTCGATGAAAGATGGCGCAACTTCTGCCTGCTCTACTTGAGCGATTTGATTTTGCAGGCTGTTTGTCTCTACTTGGCGAACCTGGGCTGGCTGCGAACCGTTGCTGGAAACGGGTTGGGAAATTACTGGCACCGATGTAGGGACGGTCTCTGGGGCGGCTAGCCCAGAAACCACCAGATTATCCGGCGTCGGCACGACAGTCGTAGCAGTGGGGGCAACAACCGAATACTGTGGTTTATCAGTCCCTTGTCCGTTCTGCCCTTGTTCAAAGTTCCGAACCGGCGCTATTGACGCCTGACCATTCACAACTGACCCATTCGCAGCATTGCTAGCGCCCAAAAGGGAATAATGTTGCTGCATGAGCTGGAAAAATCTTTGGGAATATTCCAGCTGATTTTTCAGGTATTGTTCGTGGACTTGCTGGCTTGCAGCTTGATGCTCGTGAAAACGCATCATGTTGCGCTCTAAACTTTCTAGAAGACCCTGGTTATTTAGAGAAGATTGTGGCATTGGTTGCGCCTCTGATTTGGTTGCGGGTGGAACTGGTATCGGCTTTGGCATTTTGACTAAGGGAATTACGGGTTGAGGACTAGGGGCTGGGACTATGTGTGGTGTTTGTTTCGGGACTGAAGATTTCTTCGGCTCCGGTGTCGATTTCCCATTCCTGTTTTCCCTTTCTGGATTTCCCTTGATTTGGTGTCCGTTTTGCAAAGCTTGTTCAAAAGCAGCTTTGGTTTTTTCACTGACATAGTTAGCGCCGTTTAAAGGCACATTCAATCTCTTCTTTTGCTGAGAATTGGATGTTTTTGGTTTAACTAGGTAAGGATCGAGGTGATGTAAAGGCAAGCCAGCCACGCGCAACTGAACAAAGGCTTCGCACAACTGGCGCTGGCTATCTCCTTTGCTACTGGCATTCAAAGCGATCGCCAAATGGGGTCGATCTTCAAGGATATTCTTCACCAGATTGGTCAGGATATTCCTGGGTCCAAATTCAACAAAGAAATATCCCCCAGCTGCGTAAATATTTTCAACCTCCTGCTTAAAATGGACAGGATTGAGAATATGTGCAGCTAAGGTTTGCCTGATGGTATGGGAATTGTCTGGATAAAGATTTCCGGTTGTATTGGAGTATACCGGGATTTTAGGTTGATTGAAAGTGACTCGATCCAGCACCTCAGCAAACCGTTTTTGAGCGTGAGCGACAAACGGTGAATGAAAAGCTGCCGAAACGGGTAGTAAAACCACCGAATACCCAAGATGCTCCAATTTCTGCTGGGCTTTGGCGATTTCCCACTTTGCTCCCGCTAACACCACCTGATTGTTAGAGTTCCAGTTAGCAATGGTGATTTTGGGGAAATTCTCGACAACTTCTTTGACTTTATGGATATCCCCTTTCACCGCCAGCATCATGCCTGTATCGACTTTGGGATCGTCGTGGAATGCCATCGCTTGACCTCTGGCTTTGACGAGGAAAAAGTAATCCTCGTCATTCAGAACGCCCGCCGCCCAAAGCGCTGTCAGTTCCCCGAAGCTGTGCCCTGCCACAAAATCAGGCTTGAACCCTGCCTGTTCTAGAATCTTGTAGAGACCAAAACTAAAGACACCAATTGCTGGTTGGGCATTTTCGGTTTTTTGCAATGCCGCAATTTGGGCATCCTTTTGGGCGTTGTCAAAAACAGGACAAGGGAAAACGACTTGGGAAATAGCTGGCAACCCATTTTTGCCCAGGTATTTGTCCATATCGCTGTAGGCTTGGCGAAGTTGAGGGAAGTTAAGGACGAGTTCCTTACCCATCTCCAAATACTGCGAACCTTGCCCCGAAAACAGCGCCACTACCTTCCCTTGGGGGTTCAGGCTAGTTTTGCGGTAATAGATTCCTTTGGGATGCTCCCACGATTGGGCTGTTGCCTTGTTTTTCAGTAAGTCAATCGTAATCTGCAATAATTCACGCGCCTCTGTGGCTGAGGCGGCGACAAATCCCACTCTGGCTGAGGCAACGGGAATTTTTAAAGTAGCAGCGGTGACAAGTTCTGTGTAATGTTGTGTGCCGCCATCGCCTGCCAATTGCGACTCTATGGTTTCACACTTAGCTAATAATTCTCCTACTGTTGGAGCGCACAGCAGAATTGTCGCTGGCGTACTGTGGAAACGATAAGCCTGCTGATGTTCGCTTTGATATTCTTCCAGGACGACATGATAATTCGTGCCTCCAAAGCCAAAAGCACTGACTCCTGCTCTTCTTGGCGTTTCATCATCAATGCCAATCCAGGGTCGGGTTTCGGTATTCAAATAAAAGGGTGAGTCTTCTATTTTAAGTTTAGGGTTGGGTTGGGTGATATTAATCGTGGGGGGTAATATCTTGTGGTGCAAAGCCAAAGCCGTTTTGATGAGGCTCGCTGCACCTGCTGTTGCTTTTGTATGTCCAATCTGAGACTTAACGCTCCCCAGGGCAATATATTGTTTTTGGGGGTTGTTTTGGCTAAAAACTTCATTTAAGCCTGCAAACTCTGTCGGATCGCCAGCGATGGTTCCTGTACCATGAGCTTCAATCAGACCGACTGTTGAGGGTGCAAATCCAGCATCTTCATAAGCTCGACGCAACGCTACAGCTTGCCCTTCCGAACGGGGGGCATAAATGCTTTTAGATTTGCCATCGCTGGAGGTGCCCATTCCCTTGATGACGGCATAGATGCGATCGCCATCTCGTTCGGCATCTTCAAGACGCTTGAGTACGATCATCCCCATGCCTTCACCCAACAGCATCCCGTCGGAATTTATATCGAAGGGACTAGAATTCTCTTGTTTAGAAAAGGCAGGCGTTTTACTAAAGCACATATACATGAAGATCGAATTGTCGGCATCCACACCGCCCGCAATCATCATGTCGCTACGATACTCGGTCAATTCACTCAGCGCCATCCGCAGGGCGCTTAACGAACCGGCACAGGCTGCATCTACAACACAGTTAATTCCTCCTAAATCCAGCCGGTTGGCAATTCGTCCGGCAATCACGTTACCCAGCATGCCTGGAAAAGAATTTTCTTCCCAGCCAATATAGGCGAGTTTGATTTTCTCGATAATCTTTTGGGTGTCTTCGTCAGATACACCACTGCTTTTGAGAACCTTCTCCCAAATGGGATATTGCAAACGGGTGGTTAGGGGTGTAATCAGTTTTTGCCCTCCACCCACACCCAGAATGACCCCCGTGCGTCCCCGATTAAAATCCCTGGACTCACCGTAACCAGCGTCTTCCATTGCCTGTTTGGCAACCACCAACGAGAGCATTTGGGCGACATCTGTCACCTCCAGAATATTGGGAGGTAGCCCAAATTCCATCGGATCAAAATCAATATCCGGGATGAATCCGCCTCGTTTGCAATAGGTCTTATCTGGTGCCTTGGGATCTGGGTCATAGTAGTCATCAATCCGCCAGCGCGAGGGAGGAACATCAGAGATACAATCGATTTTAGTAACGATATTTTCCCAATACTCTTCTAAAGTCCTGGCTTGCGGAAAAATGCAACCCATTCCGATAATCGCCACAGGTGTTTGTTGCAGCTGCCGTTTAATTTTGTTGTTTATCAATGATTTATCAGACTTCATTCCTCAACCTGACTTCTTGTGACGTTCCTGGTTCAAAGGGTTATGATACCAAGTTATTCCGCTTTAGTGTAGTTGTATATCCACTCAAGTTAAACCTGTGGAAGTTTGTTGTTTATTTTTACATGGGTGGGTACACCCAGCTCCATATTCTCAGCATGGGCAAAAGCTTTGTAGGCTGCACAGAGATGGGTAAAACAGGAATTTAAATAATAGCAATTTCAGTACCTTGAAGCAAGTTAATTATTCTAACAATTTTTGTTACAATACCTTTTTTATGCTAAAATAGCCTTATTTTTTCAAAAATCCTTACCAAGCCTTGGTTACAGGGTATAAAGCTAAGGGATCGAGTTAAAAAAATTTTTAGGGGTTAAAACCGAGGTACAGCAAAAGTTAGAGTATTTAAAATTGCTAATTTAGAATCGTAAGTACGCTAGAGCTACAGGTTTCAGTTTTTTATAATTTAAATTTGAAAACGTAAAAAAGTGTGTTTTTTAGATTTTCTGATTGCAAAAGTTACAAAATCTAGGTAAATTGCTTTTCGATTTTCGTTTTTATAAATAAACGGGAAAAGCCAGAAAATGCAGTTTTTGACTTAGTAAGTGTTACAGCAAAAATAAGGTTGATTTTCGTTTTAATAGCTGTATTTATTGTCATATATGAGTAGAAACTTGAAAAAAAATGTGGTGTTATTAACTCTTACGCCAATCAAAGTGTGCTTACACCTAGCTATTTCATCTCCAGCTATGTGTAAGGGCAATTACAAAAGTGTTGCAATGCCCCCGTTTCTTGTGAATATTTGTGCTGTAGTTTATAATGTCTCTCCAGCAGAAATGCGATTCGCGCTGAGGAATTGGCGGACTGGCTTGGCGTTTATTTTTTAGTGAAAACTTGAGTTTAATGATTGCGTACAATCAAGACTCTTAAACCATCAAGCAAACAACGTCCTTCAATCAGGACGGTCTGTGAATCAAGCAATCAAACAATAGTTACGCCTACACATTATTACTGGATTACTCCGCTCCAATCTCGCCAAATTTTGGCGACCACCAATTACCTTTCTTACTCTCAAAAAATGCTACTTCTTTACATTTATTTTGTCTGGTTTTAGAGTTAGAGCAGCGCAACATCACCTTATCTTGACCATTTTTGTTGTACTTGTAACGCTCTAAGGGAGAGCCACAAATCGGACAAGAATGCTGAGAAGGCGTATTAGGACGCGGCGGATTTTTGCGCTTAGAGTCAGGCAATTCATACTCTAGCGTGGACACGTTAAAAAACATCACAGCACCACAGCCATGATTACGCTCATCACAGCTCAAGAAATGGTCTGTTTGGAGTTTTTTAGACTTCGAGTAAACCCTCGTCATCGGATGTTTGCATTTCGGACACCGAATATTAGTGAGTTCAGACCGAGTATCAGTGGGTTCATTAACAGGTTGAGTGACGTTAACTCGACTTTGATTCGTTACAGTCGGCATAGAAGAGGGAATTTTTGCCCCGGCTTTCTTTAGCGCTGGGGCAAAATAGTCGCGGTTCCAGCTAGTCAAATACTTTTGCCAGTCCAGCTTACCGTGAGCGATCGCATCCAATTCCCGCTCCATCTTTGCCGTAAAATCTGCACTAATCAGCTCAGGTAACACCCGACCCAAAAACTCATCAACTTCCATCCCTAGCTGGGTAGGAACGAGCAACCCCTTGTTCAGAACCACATACTCCCGCTCTTTCAAAGTCTTTACAGTCGGGGCATAGGTGCTAGGACGCCCTATCCCCTGTTTCTCCATCACCTGAACCAACTTAGACTCAGAATAGCGGGATGGTGGCATCGTCTGCTTCCGATCGGCACCCGCATGGGTACAGGTAAGCGGTTGTCCCTCTTTCAGAGTCGGCAACACTTGGTCTGAACCAATATCCCGCCAGTAGCGCAGATAGCCTTCAAACTGTAGCACCTGACCCAAAGCTTGCCAAGTGACGCTACCAGATTTCGTGACAATTCTCGTCTTCAGGAGTCGTGCTGCTTGGCATAGAGAAGCGATCGCTCGTCGCCAGATCAAGTCATACAACCCAGCTTCTTCTGGTGTTAACTCTGCTTTAATTACGGATGGTAGCCTGGTAATCTCTGTCGGTCGAATTGCCTCGTGTGCTTCCTGGGAAAGTGCTGCACTTTTGCGAACAGTCGCCGTTTCAGGGACATTCTCTGGGTCATTTTGCTCCAGATACTTCCGCACCGAAGCGCAAAACTCCTCAGATAAAGTTGGGCTATCTGTACGCATATAGGTGATGTATCCTTGCTCGTACAGCTTTTGCGCCACTTGCATTGTCTTCTCTGGATTCAGCTTTAGACGCGCTCCTGCTGCTTGCTGAAGGGAACTGGTGGTAAATGCGGCGGGTGGTTTTTTGAAACTCACTTTACCTTGTGTGCTGACTACCTGATGAGGATGACTCTTAGCTGTCGCCACCAGTTGATCCGCCTGAGTTTGTGTGGTCACTCTGGTTCCTTCAGCGGCTTTTTTGCGGTCAGGAGACTCAGAATCATCGGTTTCCTCTACTTCAGGCTCATCGGAGCGATTGACTTGTCCTGCATAAAAGGCTCGGAAACCCTCGGCGTAGTCAACGTAAACAGACCAGTAATCTTCAGGGACGAAGGCTGTAATCGCTCTCTCGCGATCGCATAGCAGGTGCAAGGTAGCGCTTTGAACCCGACCGACTGACTTGGCTCCGTTTTTGAGCGACCAAACTAGAGGGGAGCCTCTGAAGCCAACGAGCTTGTCGAGACACGTCCTCAAAAGAGCTGCATCTACTAGATTCTGGTCAAGGGGACGGGGTTTGTTAATAGCTTTTTTAATCGCAGTTTCTGTAATCTCGCTCGTCACCACTCGCCGGGGATTCTTAACTTTGAGTTCTCGTGCTAGATGCCAAGAAATTACCTCGCCTTCCCGGTCTGGGTCTGTTGCAAATATCACTTCGGTTGCTGATTTGACGGCTTGTTTCAGTTCTGTGAGAACCTTTTTGCCTCGGTCGCCACGAGGGACAAATCGACAAGTAACGCGATCGCCTGATAGGTCAAATCCCAGTGCATCTTCCCCGTCTTTAGCCAGCTCAACAACATGACCCACGCTTGCCATTACTCGGTAGCCAGAACCAAGGCTTTTCTGCCATTTCTGCCGTTTGCCAGGACTTTCTATCAAAACAAGTTTCATACTCTGTCCTCCAAAAATTTTTAATTCTTGCTTTAAGAAGGATGACTTAGCAAGGCATTTTAGGGTATAAGCTACTTGCTGCATGAACTCAGGTAAATGACAAATTCACCTCCCCCCGATCCACGTTCCTCTCGGCTTGGCTTTGATGATTTGATTGGCATTGTTGTTGCCTTCAGCGTGATTGGCACGATTTTCTTCTGGTCGATAGGTAGAAGGGAGCCAGGGTTGAATTTGACCGGATTTCCGACTCCTGACGCCACAGCGAGTCCAACGCCAGCAGCGCCGCTACCAACGGTGATACCAGGAGAATCGCCCACCCAACAAACGGTTCCGACACCTGCTTCAACGAACGACCCAAACCGAACGCTACTCATACCGGACGAGCCAAACACGGTATCGAGAGGCATCCCGATTATTCCCGTACCAGTACCCGCGCCTTCCGCCCCAGCGCCGTCAGTCGCCCCCGCCACAGTAGCCGCGCCTTCTGCGCCAGCTAAAGCGATCAACTTTTCCGATATTCCCGATAATTACTGGGCGCGTCCTTACATTCAAGCGCTGGTTGAGCGCAACATCCTCGCGGGTTTCACCGATGGCACTTTTCGCCCCGATCAACCGATCACGAGGGCGGAATTTACGGCTCCGTTGCGGAAAGCTTTTGGTCAAAAACCGGCTCAGAATGCTTTGAACTTTAAAGATGTCCCCTCTGGGTACTGGGCTGAACCAGGAATCAAGCAAGCTGTGGCAACGGGTTTTTTAAAAGGATATCCGGGAAATCAGTTTCTACCAAACCAAGAAATTCCTAGAGCGCAAGTTTTGGTTGCCCTTGCCAGCGGCTTAGGGCTTAAACCGCCGTCCGATCCTGCTAAAGTTTTACAGACTTATCAAGATACCAATCAGATTCCTCAGTATGCGACAAAAGGTGTAGCAGCGTCTACGGCAGCCGGTCTTGTGATTAACTATCCGAATCAAAACTTGCTCAAACCGAATCAGGCTGCGACTCGTGCTGAGGTAGCTGCTGCAATTTATCAAGCTCTAGTACAAGCCGGACAAGCAGAACCGATTCCCTCTCCAGCCGTTGTGCAGCCACAATGAAGAAACCATTGTAGGGGTATGGCATTGTTCATTTGAGCGAAGCGTTTGGTGCGTGTCATCAAATCAGGACTTACGCAAAGCTTATAAATATAGTGTTTTGTAGGGGCAATCCCCCTGTGGTTGCCCCCAAATGTGGTGATGTTGCGTAAGTCCTGCAAATTCAGTTTTGGAAGTTGCGATCGCCTTTATACTCGGATAGCTCGGCGAGTTCTTCTAAAGAAAGCAGACCTGAGTAACGCCGACCCTTAATTTCCCAGGTGGGAAAGCCTTTGACTTTTGCCTTGCTGCACAGGTCTGGACGCGGATTTTTACCATTAGCATCGCACTCAATGTAGTTTATATAGCTAAGTGCCTCTTTTGGAAACATTTCTTTCTGTTTTGTGCAGTAAGGGCACCAATATGCGCCGTAAAATTTGGCTTTGATGCGTTTCAAGTGGCGTGCTAAACCCACTTCTGCCGTAGTAGCGATCGCGCGATTGGAGGATTGGGTTGGCTGGAGTGCTGATTCTGCAAGCGGATCGGATGAACAGCCAGCCATTAATGTCAGTAGAGCGATCGCTGTAGTGCGGATAATGACCGCGCTGAGGTCAAATCTTTGAAGTTGCATAGCTATCAGTTGGGTAGATGTTTGGCAATCAGCAAAGTTTACCTTTTGTTTTCATACCATTTTGCTTTACCATTGCCCGATTTAAATTTCTGCAACTACCTATAAATAGAGACACAATAAATCGCGTCTCTACAATCTAAACTCAAAAATGATATAGCAATCCTATTTGAGTTGTGCGCGAGTATTCGCCTTAGTGTAGAGACGCGATTAATCGCGTCTCTACGATTAATCGCGTCTCTACGATTAATCGCGTCTCTACGATTAATCGCGTCTCTACAGGGGTTCGCAAATCAAATAGGTATAGCAATCCTATTTGATTTGCGAGATACCAGCGGTTCAGATCCCCGACTTCGTAAAAGTTGCCTTAGGATCTCGCCTTCATTGAGGATTGCTATAGTAAGCCTTAGCGACCATCAACTGACCAGTGAGGCGGGTCATTTGCTAGCTTAAATACACCATAAGATGCACCCACACTATAGAGAGCCGTATTGTTGGCACCATTCGTGGGAGCGCCAATATTAACAATAGTGCCATCTCTCTTTTTAATTTTCATAATTCCTTCCCAGGTAATGTTCCAATCGATGGCTAGCCTTTCAGTATGGCGAGATTTTAGAGCAACCGGATTACCACCAATCCCGAATTCATCCACCATCAGTTGTGCGGCTTGCACGGATACAGCGTTCGTATAATGTACCCATTCAATGTCAACTCCCGCCATGTTTGGCACATTTTCTGCTCTAATTTCTCCTCGACTAATTCTAGCCGAATAGTGCATCATGTAGGCTCGTTGCGGAGGTCGATAGGTAGCGGCGATAACGGTTTGGGCCCCCGCATCAATTAAAGCTTTTTGAAAAGCTGTGACTTTTTCTCGGAAAGGTGAAGCTAAATCAGAAATCGAGCGGCTAGTCGGAAAGCTTTCATACCAATGCGGGCCACTCAGGCGAAATCTAATTCTTTTGGCATAGGCGTTCAGGATATCTATTGCTGGAATAAAATCTGCGCCTAATTTCTGCTTAGTAGTTGCAGAAAGTAGATCCTCCAATTCACCACGCAAGCGCACATCCCTTTGCAAATAAGCTTGGGCTAACCCTTGGTTACTTCTAGCTCCAAAGTCTCCATCTACTGTTAAGTCTGGAACCAATATTGTATTCAAGCTCTTTTGTAAATCTTTAACCTCTGCCTCACCAAAGCGCAGATAAGCGAGCAAAAGTGCCGCCGTAAGATTCGGAACTTTATAAATAAAACCGTCGCTCAAAGCTTTGGTGTAGGTGGTATTATCCACAACTCCATTGACCGGCAAGTTATTTCTTTGCTGATAACTGCGGGTAGCTATATCGCTGATCTTGCCAAAGTCTCCATCAACAGTTCCTATCGGATAATCAGCTTCTTTTAAAAAGCGTTGCCAAGCACTAACTGCCGCTCCATTAGAGCCGATTTTGAGTGTGGGCAATTTCAGCGCAGTGATATTAAAAGCCATAGATTTCACCTAAATTGAATATTGCTAAGTTTCTTCGTTAATTAGCCTAGAGAAAGCCATTGATCAAGTCTAGCTTTTGGGCTGTTTTAACGCTAACAGAAAACGCAGTTACTGAGAGTTACACTACTGGCGCGATACAGCTTACATTCTATAACTTGATGCCCAAGAGATTTCAATGATATAACTTTAGTTCTTACTTCCATCTTCCTGTGTAATCCTTTGGCTCCAGTATCAGGAGGCACATTATGTCCGATATCAATTCCATACTTCATGATAATTAGTGGTTAGTTCAGGAGCTGGCTTTTCTGTCAAAGTAAATTTTCTCAAATTTGAGGCAGCTTTTCTAGTAAAACCTCTACCTAATCTACTGTCCAGTTTTCAAATAAAATATTGTTACAAATTGCTACAATATTTAATTGAATCTTATCATCTTAGAGATTCTACCGGCTAATTTGAAACCGTTGCTGATTTATCAGGAAAAAATCGAAAGAGAACTAATATGAATTCCGGATTTTATCTCATCGGTTGTGGATCATCCGGTAACTGATGTTCGCTTTTTTAATCAGGAGACTTTATGGCAGACTCTGGAAAATCTCGGATGCGCGATCGCACGCCAGACGATGTAATAATTCAGGCACAGGCGCGAGAACCCATTACAGACCCCAGCCTGGGCATTTCCGTTGAAGTGAATAGACAAGGCACTCCCCAGCATCGGCTGGTCACGATTGGGGACTCTCTCTCACACGGCTTTCAAAGTGGGGCAATCTTTAATACTAGCCTCTCCTATCCCATGATGATTGCCAAGGAAATGGGCTGGTCTCACCAGATGCGTTATCCCACCTACGAAGGGCCAAGAGATGGGTTTCCGCTCAACCTAGAAAATCTGGCTCGACAACTCGATCGGGAGTTTGGCGACATCAACTGGTTGGATTTCGCCCCGGCGCTGTTGTTTATCCGCCGCTACATGGACGATGTAGAAGATTATTGGGAACGTGACGCAGGCTCCCGCTTCCCAATTCAACGAGGGATTAATCACAACCTGGCAGTCTATGGGTGGGATTTGCGGAATACCCTGTCGCGCACTGCGGACATTTGCCTAGACATCATTCGGAAAAATCCGCCTAAAGACGATTATCTCCGGCAGGTTGTCGAGTATCATAACGAACGCGCTGCCATCCGAGTTTTGAATTCGGCACGAGATGCACAAGGCAACGCGCTGACACCACTGCAAGCGGCAGCAGCACTGGGTGCTGAGGGGATGCAAGAAACTGGCGATGGAGACGGCATTGAAACGCTGGTTGTTGTCATCGGTGGCAATAATGCGCTGGGTAGTATTCTGACATTCAAGGCGGCTTGGAGCGCTGAAGGTTATGACGATATGGCGGTCAACGATCGCTATACTGTCTGGCGTCCAATTCACTTTAAGGCTGAACTGGACAAGTTAGTTGAGGAAGTTAAGCAAATCCGCGCTCGCCATGTAATTATGGCAACGATTCCTCACGTCACCATCGTTCCTTTTGCCCGTGGTATCAATAAAAATAAAGAGGGGGAAAAAGCGAAGCCAGGATCTCGATACTTCCCTTACTACTCGTTGCCTTGGCTTACCGAAGAAGAATTCGATCCCAATAAGCACCCGTACCTGACAGAGGATGAGGCACGAGCCATCGATAGTGCCATTGACCAGTACAACGACTCTATAACCGATGCGGTGCGCGAGGCTCGACAAGAAGGCAGAGATTGGTATCTGTTTGAAATGGCTGGATTACTGGATCGCTTGGCATCCAGGCGCTATATTCAAGACCCCGACGCCAGACCGACTTGGTGGGATGAAGTGGGTGGTCAGTACGAGTTGCCACCTGAGCTTCAAGCGCTTTCACCCGTACCAGACTCCCGCTTTTTTAAATCTGATGCAACGGGTCGCACCCAAGGCGGCTTATTCTCTCTGGATGGCATTCATCCCACCACTATTGGCTATGGCATCATGGCGCAGGAGTTGATCGAGATTATGCACAAGAATGTGGGTGTCAAGTTTTATGAAAGCGATGGGAAAACTGAGCGGACTGGTGACATCAAAGTTGATTTTAATCGCTTGATTGCCCTGGATACGCTGATTTCTAACCCACCGCGATCGCTCTCCAATGCTCAGAGTTTAATCGGTTTGATTGATAAGAACTTTAATATCTTCAGCCGGATGCTCACAGGTAGTTACTAAAAGCAATCGGAGGGTTGGGGTGGGATTGGGCGTCCCATCGCTAAGGTTCCTGCTTAAGATCGAAAGTAGGAACCTTTAGGATCTCTGGGCATGAAACGCATTGTTCTAATTGCTGGATTTGAATCTTTCAACGCTGACCTGTATCGTAAGGCAGCGCATTTGGCTCAGGCTAGCTGTCCAGAGTTGGATATTCGGGTGTTTAGCGATCGCGCCCTCACAACAGAACCCGCAGCCGTAGAAGCCGCACTCCAAGGGGCAGATGTCTTTTTCGGCAGTCTGCTATTTGATTACGACCAAGTGATGTGGTTGCGCCAAAGGGTGCAAAATATCCCCATTCGCCTCGTCTTTGAGTCAGCCTTGGAATTGATGAGTCTTACTCAGATAGGCGCGTTCAAAATTGGCGATAAGCCCAAGGGAATGCCCAAACCTGTTAAATTCATTCTCGACAAATTTAGCAACGGGCGAGAAGAAGACAAACTTGCTGGTTATATTAGCTTTTTGAAAGTTGGGCCAAAGTTATTAAAATTTGTGCCAGTGCAAAAAGTGCAAGACTTACGCAACTGGCTGATTATTTATGGTTATTGGAACGCTGGTGGAACCGAAAATGTCGCGTCAATGTTCTGGACGCTGGCAGAGAAATATTTGGGATTAAAAGTGGGAGAAATTCCGCCGCCAGTTGAAACTCCAAATATGGGATTACTGCATCCCGATTATCAAGGCTTTTTTGAATCACCAAGGGCATATTTAGATTGGTATCAAAGTAGGGATACAGCAGTGCCGTCTCCCTACTCAACTGTGGGAATTCTGCTTTATCGCAAGCACGTTATCACTAAACAGCCTTACATTCCCCAACTAATTCGCCACTTTGAGAAAGCTGGGTTGATACCTTTGCCAATTTTTATCAATGGCGTCGAAGGTCATGTGGCGGTGCGAGATTGGATGACCACAAACTACGAAATGCAACAGCGACAGCAGGGTAATATTGAAACTTCCTCGCTGTCTGAAGATGCGGTGCCAGTGGATGCAATTGTCTCTACGATTGGCTTTCCCCTCGTCGGTGGCCCTGCGGGGTCGATGGAAGCAGGGCGACAGGTGGAAGTAGCCAAACGCATTCTAACTGCCAAGAATGTACCCTATATCGTCGCTGCACCGCTGCTAATTCAGGATATCCATTCTTGGACGCGGCAGGGTATTGGCGGGTTACAAAGTGTCGTTTTATATGCTTTGCCAGAACTGGATGGGGCAATCGATGCAGTTCCCCTCGGTGGTTTGGTGGGAGAAGATATCTATTTGATTCCAGAACGAGTTCAGCGTTTAACAGGAAGGTTGAAAAAATGGATTTCCCTGCGACAAAAGCCAACTGCTGAACGCAAAATCGCTGTAATTCTGTATGGATTTCCGCCTGGATATGGGGCGACGGGGACAGCGGCTTTATTGAATGTACCGCGAAGTCTAATTAAATTCCTCCACGCCCTCAAAGACCAAGGCTACAATGTTGGGAATATACCGGAAGATGGGGAAGAATTAATCCGCTGGGTGAAAGAAGCGGATGAGAACCCCACCCCAACCCTCCCCGTCAACGGAGGGGCAAGAAGAGATTTAGAAGGGGTAAACACCGTCAATGTCAAAACCCTAGAAAAATGGCTGGGATACCTCCTCACCACCCGCATCGAAAAACAGTGGAAATCCCTCACCGGAACTGGCATCAAAACTTATGGAGATGAATTTCAAATTGGTGGGATACAACTAGGAAATATTTGGATAGGCGTACAGCCACCATTGGGCATTTCCGGCGACCCGATGCGGCTAATGTTTGAGCGCGATTTGACACCTCATCCTCAGTACGCCGCTTTCTACAAGTGGTTGCAAAACGATTTTCAAACTGATGCTGTCGTTCACTTTGGAATGCACGGAACGGTTGAATGGTTGCCGGGATCTCCGCTGGGTAATACGGGCTATTCTTGGTCGGATATTCTGCTAGGAAATATACCCAATCTATATATCTATGCGGCGAACAATCCCTCTGAATCAATGTTGGCAAAGCGGCGCGGCTACGGGGTGCTAATTTCCCATAATGTGCCGCCTTATGGTCGGGCTGGATTGTACAAAGAACTGGTGTCGCTGCGCGATTTAATCTCGGAGTATCGGGAAGACCAAGAGAAGAATTATGCACTCAAGGAAGCGATTTGCAAAAAGATTGTAGATACGGGAATCGATGCAGATTGTCCATTGGAGGATGCCAAACGCTTAGGGATTGACTTCACTGCTGAGAATGCCAGAATGTTTAGTGCAGATGCTTTTAACCGTTATTTGGTGAAGTTGTACGAATATCTGCAAGTTCTGGAAAATCGCTTGTTTTCATCTGGTTTGCACACGCTGGGAGAACCTCCAACTCCAGAAGGATTAATTAGCTATTTGGATGCTTGTTTTGAATTGTCGAAAGAAATTGTTGAGGCAGTTGCTAAGGGTGCAGACAAACCGGCAGCATTGTCAGCATACTGGGAATACCTACACGAAACATATCCGAATGTCATATTTCGCATCAATCCTAACCTTCCAGAGTTGATAGATGAAGCTATAAAAATCCGTGATTTATTGCTACAAAACAGTGATGAACTCACTAATCTGTTGCGGGGACTTAATGGTGAATATATTCCGCCTGCACCGGGTGGCGATTTGTTGCGGGATGGTGCTGGTGTGTTGCCAACGGGTAGGAATATTCATGCTTTAGATCCCTATCGGATGCCTTCACCAGCAGCTTATGAAAGGGGTCGAGAAATTGCTAGAAAAATTATCGCCCAGCATCTGAAGGAAAATGGTTCTTATCCTGAAACTGTGGCGGTAATGTTGTGGGGATTAGATGCGATTAAAACGAAGGGCGAATCTCTGGGAATTTTGCTGGAATTAGTGGGTGCTGAACCTATTAAGGAAGGTACTGGTAGAATTGTTCGTTATGAGTTGAAACCTTTAGCAGAAGTCGGTCATCCGCGTATTGATGTGCTGGCGAATCTTTCTGGCATTTTCCGCGATACCTTTATCAACATTATTGAATTGTTGGATGACTTATTCCAACGCGCCGCTGATGCTGATGAACCGGAAGACCAAAACTTTATCCGCAAACACGCTTTAGCTTTGAAATCTCAAGGTGTAGAAAATCCCTCAGCGCGATTATTTTCTAACCCCGCTGGTGATTTTGGTTCGCTGGTAAACGATCGCGTAACCGATGGTAACTGGGAATCTGGCGATGAATTGGGCGATACTTGGCGCGATCGCAATGTCTTCAGCTACGGTAGAAAAGACAAAGGACAAGCTAGACCAGAAATTCTGACGCAGTTGTTGCAAACAAGCGATCGCATTGTCCAAGAAATCGACTCTGTAGAATACGGTCTCACCGATATTCAAGAATATTACGCCAACACTGGCGGCTTGAAAAAAGCCGCAGAAAAACAACGCGGGAAAAAAGTTAGCGCCAGCTTCGTCGAAAGCTTCTCTAAAGACACCACCCCCCGCAACTTAGACGACTTGCTGAGGATGGAGTATCGCACCAAGTTGCTTAACCCGAAATGGGCGGAAGCAATGGCGAATCAAGGTTCAGGTGGTGCTTATGAAATCTCCCAACGCATGACAGCATTAATTGGTTGGGGAGGTACTGTTGATTTTACCGATGATTGGGTATACGACCAAGCAGCAGATACCTATGCTTTAGATGCAGAAATGGCAAATAAATTGCGCGAGGCAAATCCCGAAGCTTTCCGCAATATTGTCGCCAGAATGATAGAAGCAAATGGTCGTGGTTTCTGGCAACCCGATGAGGAGAAGTTGCAGAAACTACGCGAATTGTACGAGTTATCGGAGGCAGAAATCGAAGGTGTAACTGTTTAAAAAATCTAGAAGACTTCGCTTATGCACCTGCACCGCCAACAACGCTATATCTCATAACACAACTCCCTCAGCGTCGCAGTTGACTGCGGAAGTCCTTGTTTTAGAAGTGTGTCCAGGTATTCATCAAGTGTTTTAGGTGGATTTTTCAGCCTGCTTCTTTGCCTTTCTGCGGCTTGACAAACTACTGCCCGGTTAAGGTTAATTAAGCTTAGGATAAAATCGTCAGGATGCTGAGACTGAATGCTATAAGGTGCAAGAGCCTCAGTAGGAAAATCTCTGAGGTTGAAAGTGATAATTAAACTAGCATTACACTGGATTGCTGCTGCGAGGACATGGCGATCGTTTTGATCGGGAAGTTGCAACTGCGGGATCATTGCCTCGTAGCGCGTAACCAGACAATTTTTAATACTGATATTCATCAGATTTTTGGTTCTGGTAAGCTGTTCAAGTTTTATATCAGGACGGTTTTGAAGAACATTTCGCATCCACTCGTTATGAATTTCTTCTGTCCAACGTGCATTAAATAGGTCAGTAAGTGCCAACTCCACTAATAGATCGCGTAGTGCGGCTGGATATAATACACAAGCATCATAAACGACTGTAAAACTTGTCACCACTCATGATCCCATCTTGAGTTCTTGTGCTTGTGCTGCAAGTTCATCAAGGGCTTTCATACTTTCTTCGTAAGCTCTATTTTTGTAATCCATGACATCTTGAAAGCGCATCTGACGGGTGTTTCCTACTATTGTGTATGGAATTTTTCCAGAATCGAGTAAACCCCACAAATACTCGCGTGAGACACCCAGTATTTCAGCTGCCTGATAGACTTCGAGTTCCTTGGTAATTGGAGTAAGCTTTACAGTATTACCTTGAGCCATCTGTGCCAAAATTTCAACGAGTAAATCAAATACTGCCTCTGGTATGGTAACAGTCTCACCCTTGGTTTCATCTTGCATAACTTTGATAGTGCGATATGGCTGATTGTTTTGCAAAGATGCCAAAATTTGGCTACTAGCTTGAGCCTGAGTAGCGTCTTCTTCTGTAGGCAGAATTGGTCGGAAGTTTTGAGAGGCAGGGATTGTCATATCAATTTTAGATTAGGGATCCCATAGTCTTTGATATATTTTATGGTAATAATTCGATAAAACGACCAAAGTAAATCTTGCGTTCTGCATTGTTATCAGTGCTAAGCACTATCCTTAGTGTCAGTCTTATTTACGCCAACGGCAAGAAGTAGAGGTGTATTTGCAGCGGCAAAAACGCGCAAGTGAAATACGCAAGCAAAATGAAGCTAAATTCGACCCTCTAGGCGTGTGTGTTAGCGAAGCGGCGCGTTAGCGCGATCGCTTGCTGTCTCGTCGGACGCAATAGCAAATCATAAGGAAGATTTGGAGAGATGAGATCGCTCCTCCTATAAATATAACTTTTGCAAAAGTTATAAAATATACCTACAATCAAAACAATAAAGAAGGTGAATGCGCTATGGCACTTTCAATTACATCTGAACCCATTCCCTTGGAAGTAAACGCTGAGGGTTTGGTGCGTGTGGGCGGAACACGGGTAACATTAGATACAGTTGTAGCTGCTTTCAATTCTGGGGCGACTGCTGAGGAGATTGTGTTTCAATACCCATCATTGCAGCTAGCTGATGTATATGCTGTAATCAGCTACTATTTACGGCATCGGCAAGAAGTTGAAGTGTATTTGCAGCAACGGCAAAAACGCGCAAGTGAGATACGCAAGCAAAATGAAGCTAAGTTTGACCCCAATGGGGTGCGCGATCGCCTGCTGTCTCGCCGGACGAATAATCAATAATGCTGCGATTTGTAGCTGACGAGAACTTTAACAATAATATTGTGCGGGGTTTGTTACGTCGCCAACCAGATTTAGATATTGTGGGAGCATCCCACTTTGGCAAATATACCTGTGCTGAGAGAATGTAAGAAAAAACTAAAGCTCCCTGCCTAAATAATGAATCCTGAGAAACAAGAGCGTCTACAAGCCTGTTTGCAAGAACTAGCAGGACTACTGTATGAAGAGACACAAGAGAGTGAACTGACGGACTTAGAAAGCATTGAAAAAACAGTGCGGCAGCAGATGTTAAAACACGTCAGCCCCGAAATCGCCCTTTTTTTATTGAAGCAGCAACGGGAATCAATACAGGTAAAACCCGAAAAGTGAAAAGCTGTGTGGGGGTAATCAAGCTGAAAGCGAGGCAGGCAGAAAAATTAGGGTTGAAACCAAGGAGTCAGCTCAGTCCTTTACTTGAGAAGTGTTGCCTGCGAGTGTCTTCCAATGAGTCTTATCAAAGTGCAGAAGTTGAAATCGAGGCATTGACGGGAGTAAAAGTAGGTCATACAACACAGCAACGACTGGTGCAGCGACAAGACTTGCTCCTGCCAGAAGCACTGCAAGCTGTGTCAGAAGTGAGTGTTGATGGAGGCAAAGTGCGCCGGCGAGGCCAACCAAAACAAGGATGCCACTGGCGAGATTATAAAGCTGTGCGACTACAAGGCATATACTACGGAGCTTTTTTTGACAACAACCAATGCTTAATTGATTATGTCAACTCCCAGCCCTTGACTGCTCCATTGGTCTGTTTAGGTGATGGTCATGATGGCGTTTGGAATTTGGTCAAGGAATTGGCTACACCTGAGACAAGGCGCGAAATTCTGGACTGGTATCACCTGAAAGAAAATCTTTATAAAGTTGGTGGGTCATGGAAGCGACTCAAACAGGCTGAGGCTTTCCTCTGGCAAGGGCAGGTGGAAGCCGCCGTCGCTTTGTTTGCTGATTGCCGAAAAAAGCAGGCAAGAAACTTCTGCGCTTATCTCCAGCAACATCATCACCGGATTGTCAACTACAGCTATTATCAAGCTGAGCAACTGTGTTCCATTGGCTCAGGAGCTGTAGAGTCGGCAATCAAGCAGATTGGTTTAAGGGTAAAAATTTCTGGGGCACAATGGAAAACCGAGAATGTTAATCAGGTACTTTCGGTGCGTTGTGCTTATCTCAATGGCACACTCGCTATCTAATATATTTGCCAGAGTGGGATGCTCCCGATATTGTCAGAGTTCAAGATGTTGGTCTATCTGGAGTAGATGACCCAACTGTGCTAGAGTGGGCAGCACAAGAAGGACGCATATTGCTTACACATGACGTAGCAACTATCACACAGTTTGCCTACGAACGAGTTGCGGCAGGGCTGTCTATGCCTGGAGTCTTTGAAGTTAGCCTTGACGTTTCAATTGGTCGTGTCATTGAAGATATTTTGTTATTAGCAGAATGCACTCTTGAAGGCGAATGGGAAGGGCAAATACGTTACCTGCCGTTGTGAAAAATTCTACACTTAAGAATCATTATTGAGCAAATAACTGAGATAACGTGTAGACTCAATTGCATCAATCTTAGCCTTGACCAGAGCGATCGCTTCCTGTAAATCTGCCTGTCGTTTCAGTAAAATCTCGGTTTTCCCGATGACTGGATTAATCGCATAAAGATTCCAGTTGTTATCAGAATCTTCATAGGATTTAACGTGCCACTCTTTATAGATCAAGTCGTCGCATTCGACGCCAACTAGCTGTTGCATCATTCGGTCAAAGCTAATACTGTCCTCGTTGTAAAAAACCCAATTGCTTTCGTTATTACTCAAGGCAATCAGGGATTCGGCAAATGTTATAGCATCCTCGTATTGCACAAAAGCTTTTAGGCTGCGATATGGGTTGCCTTGGGGGTTCCAAATCTCCAGATGATGCCCATAACGTCCCGGTACGATCTGATAAATCCACCCGTCAAGTATTTGTGCAGTGTAGTCTTGTTTGCCGATCATGAATACACCTTCTATCAGAACCCAAAAATATGAGGTTTTCTCGTTGGTTAGTGATTTCTAGCCTTGTCGCTTTATCCTTGCCAACAGTTATCGGCTCCCGCAGACGCTGGCAATACAGCATCTGCGGAAACAGAAAAAGGAAAGAACAAGAATAAGGGTAAGGGTTGGAATAAGTAGTTACCACTCAATAGATTGCTAATCGCTAATCGCTAAGTAAATTAAACAATTAGCAATTAGCCATTTCTATTATTTAGCGATCGCGCAGTTCCGTTTCCAACTTGTCTAAATCCTCTCTCAAGAAAACGACCATGTGACCGTTATACGCCTTCCCTGTCTTGGTTTGGACAATTTCCATCCAGTAAGCAAATCGCTCTCCTAAGCGCAGTTCTCCCTGTTGTGCTGCCAAAAGCGGAAGCCGCTGCCGACGAGCTAAGTCTACAGTTTGTGCCGTGGGATATTCGTAGACAATTCGGGATCGATCGTAGTCTTGATAGATATCTGGGCCATAAATTACCCGCAGCGATTCCTTTAGACGTTGTGGAGTAACGCCATTAATCATGTCAAAAAAAGAAAAGCGTTCGCTGCGAATCGTGCCTCGATCTTTAGTAAAAGTGACTCTGCCGGGAGGAAGGACAGTTGCGAGAAAAGTAAATCGCTGGGCGGCTGTATTGGTCTTTTGCACTAATAGCCCATCGCCTGTAGAAGGTCGAAGGGTAGGATTAGAATTAATCCAGGCAGTAACTTCTTCTGTTTTCTGTCCGGGTAGGGCGTCGGCGCTTTTAGCGGTCGAGAGTGCTAGTAAAATTCCCAGTGACAGAATTGACCAAAATTTAACGCTTTTCATTTAAACCTTAAACCTGCAAACATACTTCACCAATCAGCACCCTGTTCTCAGCTATCGCTATTCTTAAGATGCCATGCTGGGGTCGATAGCAACCTTAATTACCTTACGATTCTTCATATCTTGGAACACTTGCTCTAAATGCTTTAAAGGCTGATGTTCGCTGATGAGCAATTCTAAGGGGATGGCGCGACTCGCCAACACAGATAAGGCATCTCGTACATATTTTGGGGTGTTGTGAAAAACGCCTTTCAGGGTGAGTTCGCTGTAGTGGAGTTGTTCGGTATTGACGGTAATGGTGGTATCTCGCGGACAACCCCCGAATAAGTTGACGGTAGCACCAGGACGGGCACAAGCGATCGCACTCTCCCAAACTGCGGGTACACCCGTAGCTTCTATGACCACATCTGCACCCCAGGGGTTGGTTCGTTTCACCACACTCGGTATATCCGTCAGATGATGATAATTAAACGTTTCCACTGCGCCTAGCTGTTTCCCAATTTCCAGCCGTTGGTCATTTCCCCCAAATAGCAACACCGATGCCGATTGATGCGCCAGTACCGCCACAAACATCAGCCCAATTGCCCCATCTCCCAGCACCACTACGACATCGCCCGACTTCACATTAGAACGTGCTACCCCATGCAGCACACAGGCTAACGGTTCGGTCATCGCCGCCAAGGCATCGGGCAAGTCATCTGCGATGGGCAACAGGTTGTGTTGCACAATCGGGGCGGGAATTTTTAGATACTCGGCAAACGTGCCGTTATTCCATGTCAAGTTAGGGCAAAGAGAATATTCTTGACGTTGACAAAAAAAACAATTCATGCATGGAGCAGAATTATTGGCAACTACGCGATCGCCCAATTGCCAACCTTGGACTCCGCTTCCCACCGCCACAATCCGCCCCGCTGCCTCGTGACCAAACAAAGTGGGAGGCTTGAGCATCTTTGCATGACCGCCACGCCGCCAAACCTTCAGGTCGGTGCCGCAAGTCGTTGCCGCTGCCACTTGAATCACCACCTCACCAGCAGAGGGAGTAGGGTCAGCGACCTGTTCCAGGCGTAGATCCGTTTGTCCGTAAAGTACCGCTGCCAGCATGATACACTGCCCCTAACCGTGTCCAAGCTGATTTTATCAGGGCAGATGAATTCTTACTCCTGACATGACAGGGAATATGTTCCCAGTTTGAGCCTGGGAACGGCAGCACCAGGCAAAAAGATTATGTAATTTTTCCTTCCCAAAGAGGCACTGGGAACTTTTTTAAGGTTTCACCAGCTTCATAGAGAGCGATCGCCCTCCCAGAACCTCCTGGCGAGGTGTTTGATCCAGCGCTAGGGGCAGCATCTCTTGTCGGCATGAAGTACAAAACCAATAAACCCCATTCTGCCGCGCATGACGCAGAAGAGGACTGCCGCAACAATGACAAGTATTCATTCGCATTTTATTAAACTCCTTATTCACCAAATGTACACCCCTGAGTCATTGCTAACTCGATCGAATGTATATGCGGACACAATCTGAAGAAATAAATTAACCTTTAGCTTCCCGAACCTTAAACAAAGATGTAGTTAACGAAACCCTTTGGTTGCGAGATCCTGATGCCCTAAGACCGAATATAAGCGAGTTGACCGCTCTGATAAATAAAGATAAAACTGAACATAGGTTTTGTTCATCTATCCTGGGGATCATCTCCTGGTGGGGTATCCGGACTTCGGGGATCGTAGAATTTCAGCCGGTGTTCGACCTGGGAAAACTAGATTAAGCTCGTGGCAAGAGGTTTCTAAGACACCTACGATCGCCAGCCGACAAAAGAGGCTTTAAAGAGTCCGAACCAGCGCCTAAATCAAAACAGAAATCGAAAAAGATTTGGCTCTTTCTCCCCCTTCTTTGAACCAGCACTTGATACACCAGCGTTACTAGAAAACCTGTGGCAACAAACCTTATCGGCATATATAGCGGTTCTCAGTTGGGTGGAATATATTGCGGTTCTAACGTTCAGTAGGCGCTTTTTGATTGCCATGCCCCTACTGATGTATTGCACCCAACCCTGGAATTGCTATATCCTCTGGTCCGCTGCCACCCCTGTTCAAAGAAAAGAAAATCTCGCTTCGGTTCTCACGCTTAGTGCCATAGATGTAACTCAGAGGGCGAGGAGGGTGCGGGTGTTTTGTTAGGGCTGAGTTGAATAATTGCAGACTCACAGGACTTACGCAAAGCCCATCCAGACAGCGTTTTTTCGGGTTCAATCCCCCTGTGGTTGCCCTTACTATGTGGTGATGTGCGGCGAGTCCTGACTCATATCAAATCCATCTAATTGCCCATAATAAAAGCACCCCTCCCCGCAAGCGGGGAGGGGTTGGGGGTTCTGGGAAATTAGGGGTAATCAACCAGACTTGATATTACTGGGTAGCTAGCCGCATCACTCGCTCTTGCTTTGATTCGCCTGCAAGAAAGCTTCTATTACTTCAGTTGCCAATTGAGTCATTGGCTTACCCTGACGGGCTGCTTCTGCTTTCAAGCGGCTGTAAACATCATCGCGGACATTGATCCGACGGCGGATTTTAGCCGCCATTTCAATTTCCGATGCTTCTGGCAGCACCACCTCATTAATTAACCCGGTATCTGACTGAGGAGATACCGCTTCCGACTCATAGTCAACTGTAAATTGACGAATCGCATCAAAACCGACGCGATCGCAGAAATCCCCAAAACTTTCTTGGGGTTGCCGCGACTGCTTGAAGTAAACGAAAATCGGCTCTAATTCGGCTTCTAGCTCGTTGATGTGCAGCCGATCCATATAAGCTCTGGAGAGTCGCGTTTGGTCGGGTGAAGCCCCCAGCCAAACCTGATAAGATTCAGTAGCACTCCCGACAAATCCTAATTCTGCCAGATAGGGACGAGCGCAGCCATTCGGGCAACCCGTCATCCGCACGATAAAGTGTTCGTTTTCTAATCCCACTTTTTTCAGCAGCGCCCGAACCCGATCTAAGAGATCCGGCATGATCCGTTCCGATTCGGTAATTGCCAAACCGCAAGTCGGCATTGCGGGGCAAGCCATTGAATAGCGCACCAACGGGTCAATTTGATTGGGGTCTACCTGAACGCCACAGCGGTCAAGAATCTGCTGAATTTCGGTTTTTTGCGCTGTGTCAATTTCGTAAAACAGCAAGTTTTGGTTGGGTGTCAGGCGAATCGGTAGCGAGAACTTCTGCACAATTTCCCGCAGTGCAGTTCTTAGCTTAAAGTTACCTTCGTCCTTCACTCGACCATTTTCAATGGGAATACCCAGAAACAGCTTGCCGTCGCCTTGTTCGTTCCATCCCAAGAAATCTTTGTATTTAAACGGCGGTAACTCTTTAAAAGCTGTCAGTGGTTTGCCAAAGTATTCTTCGACTTTGGCGCGGAACTTCTCGACGCCCCAATCTTCGATTAGGTATTTCATCCGCGCATGACGGCGGTTGGCGCGATCGCCATAATCTCTTTGAGTGGCGACAATCGCTTTGATGAGATCGTAGATATCTTGCGCGTCTACATATCCGATGGGATCTGCCATCCGGGGAAACGTCTCTTCTTTGTTGTGAGTGCGTCCCAAACCACCACCCGCAAAGACATTAAATCCCTGTAGTTCTCCCTTGGCGTTGGTAATCACCACCAAGCTGACATCTTGGGAATAGAGGTCAACCGAATTATCCCCCGGTACCGTTACGGCACACTTAAACTTTCGGGGCATATAGCGATCGCCATATAGCGGTTCTTCTTTCCCGTGGACGAGGGTGCCGTTGCCGTTGCTTTGCCGCGCCGCCTTTACCTCTCTTGTTTCTTCCCCGCTGATGAACTTTTCGCCATCCAGCCAAATCTCATAATATGCACCTGTTTGCGGCGTCAGCAGGTCAGCAATATTGTTGGCATACTCCCAGGTATATTCGTATTCCCGGCGATTTTTGTAAGGTGCCGGGGGCGTCATCACATTGCGGTTGAGGTCGCCGCAGGCTCCCAGGGTTGACCCCATGCTTTTAATGATGGCAGCGATCGCCGCTTTGAGATTTTTCTTTAAAATTCCATGCAGCTGAAAACCCTGGCGAGTCGTAGCGCGTAGCGTTCCATTGCCATATTCCTCAGCCAGCCGGTCTAAGGTAAGATACAGTTGCGGTGGAATGAAGCCCCCCGGATTCCGGGTACGCAGCATGAACTGGTAATCTTTCTCCTGACCCTTAACCCGGTTATCCCGGTTATCCTGCTGGTACGATCCGTGAAACTTGAGAATCTGGGTGGCATCTTCTGTGAAGCAGTTGGTGTCTTCCAGTAGCTCAGTTGCCACAGGTTCGCGTAAAAAGTTGCTGCGTTCTTTGAGTCCTTCTACTTTAGAAAGCTTTTGGACTGGGGAAATCGGAGATTTAACCATCGGAAACTAAGGGGCTGAACGGTTTAACTGGATCACCGGAAAATCTATCGGGATTACGGCGTATACATTCATGGTACTATCACCCTTCTTATCTTTAGCGATAGGCAAGAATTTCCCAATATTTTAACAATTCTTGCAGAAAGCGATATCCCAAGAGTCCGACCTTCGGTTCGCCACACCATTGACGCAGTGATGCCAGTAAGGGCTGTCATGCTTTGTGCCCCTACACCAATTTTCTGAGCGTAGCAGTCTATAGCCGCTTTCAATTGAATGAGATCCATCGGTAGGTAGCACAGCTACCCCCTACTGTGCAGTGTATTGAACCCAAGTCAGAACCGCTATAAAAACAGAAAGGACAGGCTTTATCAGCCTGTCCCACTTTGTTAGAAGCCAGTTAATTCAAAATATCTCGAACCAAACACCACCAAGAACGATATAAAGAGCGTTAATCCTAGAAGCCGTAGCCGATTCCCACATTGACGCTAACAGAAGAAGCAGGGCTGTTTTGGTAAGGCTTGATTCCCAGTTTGGCATCGCTGAAGACCACAACGTTCTTGGCAACTTCTGCTTCGACGCCAGCCGTCACTACAGGCGCATTGCGGTTGCCGAAGGTAGATGGCTTGCCTTCCGATTCATGCAAACCGTAGCCACCACCAACGTAGAAGTTAGCTTTATTGGTAACAGGCACATCATAAGTAATCATCGGAATGATAGTGCTGGTTTCGTTGGTGAACTGCACGGAACCTCTAATAGAAACTGGCGTCTTGGGAACCGCATAGCGACCTTGAATCACACCGCCGACTGCGGCAGCATCGCCATCTTGTCCGCCATTTGTAACGCTAGCAGAACCACCAACTCCGACATAATTTGCTCGTGTTCCAGTGGGTTTTGCAGAGGCATCCAAACTAGACATTAAAACAGGAGCGATCGCTAGTGCAGATAGTACGGAAATCTTAGCTACAGATTTGAGAGCGCGATTCATAATTGATTCCTTCAATTCTCTGGTTTTCAGTTGCTTTGTTACATTCAAAGTCGTTAGCCAAAGCAAAAGGTTCCAGAAACTTGCCAAAAAAATTTCGGCTCGGTTAAATCAAGGATTGCTTAAATTTTTAAATCTCGACAACCCTCTACACGTAATAGCTTTAACGTACTCAACTCCGAAAAATACCACCAAATATTTTGGTTGATGAGTAATTTTGCTACATCTAGCGATGGGTTGAAGTAGCATTTCCTCAAATAGAGGCTATTTGATAGTGGACTGTTTGGGAAGTGGCACAATTTTATGAATGATTCAAGGAACAATTTTGTCGGTACGGAAGTCTGAATACAAGGAGAGTTTGTCTTCAAAAAAATAATTGTAAAGTCTCCTGAATCTATAAATTTGCCCTGTGAAACTAAAAATCGAAAAGCTAGCTTAATTGGAAAAAAAGCTTTAAAAAGTTATAATATTAACGATAATTTTGGAAAGATACTGAACTTCAAGCGTCACAGGTCATAGGGAAAGTTCACGATGGTTATAGCCGCGTCTAGCCGCGGCAAAGAACGCGATCGCGTCCCTCTGCTTTTGCCTGATAAAGCGCTTGGTCAGCAGCAGCAATTAGCGTTTCTGAAGAGCCGTCCTGCCAAGGCTGAGCGGTAGCAATGCCCAAACTGAGAGTGACATACTCACTGATGGGAGAATTAATGTGGCGAATCTTCAACGCTTTGACCTCTAAACGGATTGTTTCAGCGACTTGAAACGCCCCCTCAGCAGTAGTGTTTGGCAGAATGATGGCAAACTCTTCTCCTCCATAACGAGCCACGAGATCGGCAGGACGCTTCAAGACACGATTAATCGCGCTGGCAACCTGCCGCAGACACTCGTCCCCTGCTTGATGACCATAGGTATCGTTATAGTTTTTAAAAAAGTCAATGTCAGACATAATTAACGATAACGGGATTTCCTCCCGTGCCATCCGCCGCCACTCTTTGTCGAAGGACTCATCAAAACAGCGACGATTCGCTATTTGAGTTAAGCCATCTACAGAAGCCAAGCGCTGCAACTGTTGGTTAGCTGCCTCCAGCTGTTGATAGAGTTCTGATTGCTGAATTGCGATCGCGACTTGGGTTGCCAGTTGCTGTAGTAAATCAACGTTAAACTGCTGCCACTGTCGTGGTCCACTACAATGATGGGCAATCAGCAGTCCCCACAACTGTTCCCCTTGCAAGATGGGTACTACCAAGTTAGCTCTGACCTGAAACTGGGCCAGTAAATCAATGTGACATGGAGTTAAACCGGCTGCATAAATATCGTCGGTGGTTTGGATGCGACCATGCTGGTAAAGCGAAACAAAGGTGGTTGCAAAGTCCGGATCGAGAAGTCTTCTACCTAACATAGAGATCCATCGGTCGTCTACAGATTCTACGACCACAACCCCACTCCAGTCTGGCTCGAAGCGGTAGATTAACACCCGATCGGTTTGGAGAAATTCTCGCACTTGAGCCACTGTCGTATTGAGAATTTCCTCTAGATGCAGAGACTGACGGATGCGTTGCGCGATCGCTCCCATTAACCGCTCCCTCAGAACTTGCATCCGCAGTGTTTCCTCCACCTGCTTGCGTTCGGTAATATCCATCGCTACACCCACCAGACGCACGGAACAGCCAGTTTCGTCACGGTAGACCTGACCTTTGTTTCCTACCCAGTGCAGGGTGCCATCGGGCCAGATAACTCGAAATTCAATCCCATAATCCGCACCTTCTCCAATCGTCCTCGCCACGGCTTGAGCAACATACTCGCGATCTTCCGGATGGACAGCATCAAGAAAAGCCTCATAGGTTGGATGATAGCTTCCTGGGGGAAGACCGAATACTGGCCCCAGTTGGTCAGAATACATGATGCTGTTGGTCAGGATGTCCCAGTGCCACGTACCCATGTGAGCAGCTTCTAAAGCTAACCTGAGTCGCGCTTCACTTTCTTGTAGTGCTAATTCAGCAGCTTTGCGATCGCTGATGTCTTGAAAGACTGCCACAACACCCATAATATTTCCTTCCTCATCTCGAATCGGTGCCGCACTGTCACCGATAAATTTTTCTGTTCCGTTTTTAGTACGGAGTAACCAACGATCGGCTAACCTGACGATCGCACCGTTTTCAATCGCATTGGTTATTGGGTGTTCGATAACTTCACGACTTTCTGTATGTACAAGCTGGAGAACTTGATTCACATCTTTGCCAAAAGCATCTTCCTTTTTCCAGCCTGTTAAAGCTTCAGCAAGAGGATTCATAAATGTCACCAATCCTCGATTATTTGTGACAATTACTGAATCCCCTATACTTTCGAGTATTGTGGCAAACCACTGTTTTTCTTTTTTTAAACTATTTTGTTGTTTGTATTTAGAAAGAGCTATTTCAATGGTGGCATTTAATTCTTTTTCTTGAAACGGTTTGATAAGATAACCAAATGGCTCGGTTGTTTTAGCTCTCTTTAATGTGGTTTCATCTGCATGAGCAGTAAGATAGACGACAGGAATGTTGAAGCGAGTATGAATTTCTTCAGATGCTTCTACACCGTCCATCTCGCCCTGCAACCTAATATCCATCAACACGAGATCCGGATTGGTTGCCGCTACTTGTTGAATGGCTTCTGCTCCCGAAGAAGCGATCGCCGTAACTGTATATCCCAACCCTTCTAAAATATTTTGTATATCCCAGGCAACAATATTCTCATTTTCAACAATTAGAATTTTAACTGGATTCATAGCGGTCGTCGAACTCCAGTTTAATTTAACTCTTTAAAGGTAATTTTAAATATTGTCCCATTACTTGTATCAACTTCGAGATTTCCCTTGAGCTGATTAACCAAAGTACTAACTAAACGAAGTCCTAGAGATTTTGGATTTTCCATATCTATTTCTTCAGGTAAACCAATACCATTATCACCAACCAAAAGTGTAAAGATATTATCTTTATTTGAGGAAAGCTCAATATATATTATTCCCTGCACATCTTCTTGAAAAGCATACTTCAAGGCGTTGGAAACAAGTTCATTAGTAATTAATCCACAAGGGATTGCCGTATTAATGCTAAGAGAAACATGATTAACGTTGATGTTTAAACTAATCAAATCTGAGCTAACATTGTAACAATGGAATAAGTTCATTGCTAAATTACGAATATATTGAGCAAAATCAACTTTGATCAAATCCTTGGATTGATATAATTTTTCATGAATAAGCGCCATTGATTGAATTCGGTTTTGGCTTTCTTTAAAAATACTGATAGTTTGCTTATCTTCTATATATCTCGACTGAATGTTCAGCAAACTAGAAATTACCTGCAAATTGTTTTTAACCCGATGGTGAACCTCCTTTAGAAGTACCTCTTTTTCTTTGAGCGATGCCTTGAGTTGCTGTTCTGCTAGCTTGCGCTCGGTGATATCAGTATGAACACCAATCAGAGCTACAAGCTGGTTTTTATCATCCTTGATAGCATCAGCACGCAGCAAAACCAACATGGTGTTACCTTTACGCGATCGCATCTCTACTTCACCGCTCCAAGAATTGCCGCTACCAATCGTTTCAAACACTTCCCGTGCCACATTTGAATCTGTATAGAGAACTCGTGGTCCCCCCGCTGCATTCAGTTCATCTGTCGTATATTCAAATAGATCGAGAAAAGCCTGATTGTGATAAATAGAAAAGCAAACTAAATCTGCCATACCAATTGCATCGCTGGCACTTTCAACCGCTTTGCCGATGCGGATAAGTTTTTCTTCTACTTGCTTGCGCTCGGTGATATCTTTACCCGTAGAGACAAAGTGCGTGATGTTTCCTTGGGCATCTCTAATAGGTGTAATCGTTTTTTCCTCATAAAACAGCTCCTTATTTTTCTTCGAGTTAATAAACACAGAACGAAAAACTTTGCCGGAAAGAATTATTTCCCATAGTTGTTGATAAAATATTTGGTCATGATTACCCGACTTGAGTATTCGGGGAGTTTTGCCAATTACTTCTTTCCTTGTGTAGCCTGTCAGTTGCTCAAAAGCTGAATTGACATATTCAATAATGCCATCTTTATTGGTAATAATTACATTATCCGCTGTTTGCTCAACGGCGCTTGAAAGCTTTCTGAGCGTTGCCTCAACAGCTTTGCGTTCGGTAATGTCGCGTTGAATAGTAGCAAAACACATAGATTCGCCGCTTTGCGGGTGTTTCACAACAGAACAGCTTGTCTGCACATCAATCAGTTTGCCGGTCTTAAAATGTCGAAGTTGACTCTCTTTTTCGCACCAACCCTCCGCAATCATCTTTGGCAGAACGATTTCATAGAACTGTAACCAGCCTTGCTCTGAAAGATAGTCGGAAATATCTTTAGAAAGTGCTTCTTCGAGGCTGTCTAAACCAACGAGTTTTCGCCCTGCTTCATTGACGAAAATTACTTTCCCTTCCAGCGAAGAAATGGCAACAAAGTCATTGCTATTCTCAACAAGCGAAACAAACTTTTGCTTTTCTTCCTCCGCTTGCTTGCGACTGGTAATATCCAGCCAAGAACCGATAATCTCTATTGCCTGTCCGCGAGCGTCTTTGATTAGCTTCAGCTCATCGTGCATCCAGCGATAGGTGCCATCTTTGTGTAGGAAACGGTATTCGTGAGTATGCCGTCCCTCCTCAAACAGGCGTGACACTCCAGCCAAGATGTGCGGCGCATCATCCGGGTGAATATGGTTAGCCCAGAAGCTAGAATCCTCGATAAAATCCTTTACTTCGTAGCCAAGTTGGGAGGTGATGTTCTCGCTGATGAAGGTGATATGAAAATCCTCGGAAGGCTTGCAACTATAAATGACAGATGGACTAGAGGTGAGTAAATGTTGCAATCGCTCTCTTGTTGCCATCAGTACCTCTTCTGCTTGGGCAGTCACAAGAGCTTCCCCTACAAACTCGGCGATGTCTTCGCAAACGAGGAGAATAATGGTATTTGTGTTAGATGTTTGTATAAGGCGATCGCTCATCGGTTCTGAAACAGCTTTCGCTCTCGCTTTTATCCAGAAGATGCTGCCATCCTTGCTGAATAAACGAAATTTCCAACTTCTAATCTGAGTAAGATGTTGTCTAAAAGCAGTGAATTCTGCTTGCAAGCTTTCCCGATCTTCAGGATGAACAATGCACAAAAGCGGTCTTTCGATTAATTCATCAACTGTGTAATTTAGATAAGCTACTCCAAACTGATTGATTGAAAGAAACACTCCCGCTAAATCTACCGTTAAGTAGATACACGGAGTATGTTCGTACAGAGTACGATATCGCTCTAGTTCAGCCTTCGTTCTGCATAGTTCTTCTTCGAGTTTGTGACGTTCTACATCAACGAAAGCCTGCCCAACCTGTCGGTTGGGAGTTTCGTCAGGGGAAGCATTGTACCCACTCGATGAGTAATTACAGCCCATTTCTAAACTCCCGCTCCATAAGTACCATTATTGATTATTCAGATTTGGAAAATTAAGCAGACTGGTGAAGAAAAACTGGTATATTTTCGGAGACTGGGGATTACGGGCACGACACAGAAAAACCCTTACGATAGAAGACTTTTCAATACTGGCTCAATCTCCAATACCTAATACCCCAGGCAACAAGTTGTGTATAATTGCGCCTAGTTTCTTAAAGAGAATATAAAGTTGGGACAAGGTAATTTTTCTACAGTTATTAATGCCTTAGTTAATAGTTCTTATTCCTTTAGGATGGCATATTCAACTGGGAAGTAGCGAATTGTTAAGAATAATGTAATTTAAACTACAGATTTTTTACTTATTTAAAGAGTAGGATTAGCGTTTAGCCATTAGATAAGTGGAAACGCAGCTTGTCAAAGCTGTGAAGGCATTTTTTCAGAATCGCGCGACTGGTCGCATTTAGAGCATTGGTATAGGAAACTGGGAAGCACGCCTCCCCGCTTTTCTGGGAGGGAGCCGAATTTCTCTGCAACGCCGCGCTGACGCGACGGGAGCAAATGCTAGACGCAGCATCGGCTAAGGCGATGAGCTGCGTCTAACAGCATCGGCTAACGCGATCGCGCCCCAGAGCTTTTGCTTGATAAAGCGCCTCATCAGCTGCCTTGAGCAATGTTTCCGGTGAAGTATCGCCGTCGGGAACCGTAGTCGCAACGCCCAAACTCAGCGTCACATACTGACTAACTAAGGAATGGGTATGGACAATCTTTAAGTCTTGCACTGCCACTCGAATTTCTTCTGCCACTTGCAATGCACCCTTTTGTGCAGTATTGGGCAAAATTACGGTAAATTCTTCGCCCCCGTATCGAGCGACTAAATCCGCCGGTCGTTTTACAGCTTGAGCGATCGCGCTGGCGACGGTAATTAAACAAGTATCCCCCGCTTGATGACCATAGGTGTCATTGTAGAGTTTGAAAAAGTCAATATCGCACAAGATCAGAGACAGCGGGACTTGTTCTCGTTTCAGACGCCGCCACTCCTGCTCCAGATACTCGTCAAACCTGCGTCGGTTCGGCAGACCAGTCAAACCATCCAAAGTCGCAAGGCGCTGCAACTTTTGGTTAGCTGCCTCCAATTGTTGATAGAGTTGCCCTTGTTGAATCGCAATTCCCACCTGCATCGCCAAAGAAAAGAGCAGATCGATTTCCCACGGTTGCCACTGCCGTGGTTGCAAACAATGATGAGCAATCAGCAATCCCCACAACTGTTCCCCTTGCAGAATCGGAACGACTAAATTCGCTTTAACCTGAAACCGCTCTAGCAAATCGATGTGGCACTGACCCAGTCCTGATGTGTAAATATCCGCGACTGCTTGAACCCGACCCTGCTGATACAGCTGGGCGTACTTTTCCTTAAAGCAGGGATCGTAAACGGGAGTTCCCAGCATCGAAGTCCAATTGGGGTCTACAGACTCCACAGCCACAACCCCGCTCCAGCCTGCCTCGAAACGATAAATAATCACCCGGTCGCAGGCGAGAAATTGCCGCACTTCTGCCACCGTAGTGTTGAGAATCTCGCTGAGATTGAGAGACTGACGGATGCGCTCTAGCATCGCCCCCATCAGTCGCTCCCTGAGAACTTGCAGTCGCAGTGCCTCCTCCGCCTGCTTGCGTTCGGTGATATCGGTGAGCGTGCCAATAAAGCCAACAGTCCCACCAGCTATTCCTTTTTCCGCCACCGCCTGACCGAATACCCAGGTAATGACTCCATCGGCACGCCCCAACCGATACTCACAGGCAAATCGCCGGTTTTCCATCATCGCCTGCTGCCATTCGCTGATGACGCGATCGCGGTCATCGGGATGCAGAGCTTTCATCCAGCCTTCTCCTAGTGCTTCCGCCAGGGTCAATCCTGCCAGTTCGCGCCAGCGCTCGTTGACATATAAGCAGTTCCCTTCCATATCCGTATGGAAAATGCCTACCGGGGACATTTTAGCTAAGGTGTAATACCGATACTCGCTTTCCTGAAGGGCTTCCTCAGTTCGCTTGCGCTCGGTGATATCAGTTATTGAGCCTGCCATGCGATAAGGTTTGCCTTGCGCGTCTCGAAATGCCATGCCACGACAGAGAAACCACCGGATATTGCCATTCTTGTGTATCATCCGATGTTCGATTTCATACTGGGGTGTCAACCCTTCCTGATGAATACTTGCAGCGGTCATCACCCATTCCCGCTCATCCGGATGTACGAGATGGAGCCAAGCATCTATGTGGTTGTCAATTTCGCCTTCGCTATAGCCCAGCATGGCTTTCCAGCTAGCGGTGAGATACATTTCACCAGTTTGGAGATCCCAGTCCCAGAGTCCTACCTGACCGGCATTAACGGCTAGGACATAGCGTTCCTCTGCTTGGTGGGCAGGAGTCATGTCCTTCATAAAGTAATCATGCCCGTAAATGGATAGGCAAAAACCTTTAAAAAGTTGTCCCAATGCAGTCTGCAGGCTTTGTTGGCATCAGTGAGGAATGCTTGATTTTTCCTGCCTCCGACTGCTAGTGTGCCTGCATTCCCAACTCGCGGTTGATTTGTACTCACCGGCACGCTTGTGAAGTAGATCGAGGCAGGCTTTTTGGAGAGGGTGCTATAATATCGCTTCCAATCCGGTTCGGTTAAAAATAATTGTAGGTTGGGTTGAGGAACGAAACCCAACAAATGCTTATGTTTTGTTGGGTTGCGTTTCTCAACCCAACCAATGCGAACTACGCGAACTTTGGTGTTTTTCGCTCTAACCGAATCGTATTGATATCGTTTCAATTTCCCGATCTCTTGACGCAGCGCTTTCTCTAGTTGGCGACGTTCTAGATGCGAGTGGGGTTGCTGGAACGTAAGCACGGAGGCTTCATCCTGGAAACTATCCTGCCAGGAAGCTGGGCAATCAAAGCGCATTTGAGTTTGTTTTTTAAGAGGGGTGTTTTAAAGAGTGTCAATCCACAGGGATTTAAATCAAAACGACACTCTACGGTCACAGAAGAAAGTAGATTTAGATGCCCCAAGGTTCTAGATTCTATTATTGTCGAAAGGCTTGAGCGATCGCGCAATTCGCTTTTGCTAAAACAAAAGTGAGGCGATTTTACGGAGATGGGGTTGCAGATAAAATGCGCTTACCGAGTCTCACGAGCAACGATCAACAGATTGAACGGAGCGATTAGACCGCGAATGCGTGCGCGATCGCCCTCAATAGCCGCAAGGACTCGCATCTCTAACTCAGCCTCTTCTTTTAAAGGAATTGGCTGTGAAGGGGGTTCGCCAGGAATGACTAAAGTCCGGAACCCAGCATTGACTGCTACGGCTTGCCCCTGAGCTTCCTCGACCACACTCCCTTCCAGGGTAGCAACGCCCGTCCTACCATTAGGTTTGACGCTGACACCAACAGACTTACGCAAAGCTTATACATATAGCCTTTTGTAGGGGCAATCCCCCTGTGGTTGCCCTTACTATGTGGTGATGTGCGGCGAGTCCTAACCAAATTGCGTCCCGCGAACGCCACTCAAACCCGCAGGTGTTTCAATCTCAAAGCGCGAATTAGGATTTGTAAACGGTCGCACCTCCAGGCGAGCTTGTCCCCCCGTTACTTGAAGCCGCGTAATTCGTCCGCCGTCAGGCGTTGTCTGCAATTGTTGTACTTGCAGGGTGGTATTTTCTGAGACATTAACAAAGCCAACGCCGGTATCGACGGCTAGGACGGCACTAGACTGGTCGCCCGTTTTGAGAGTATCGCCCACGTTCTCAAGGCGCAAGCCGACCCAAACCGACCCGGCGGCTTCTCTCAGTTTATAGGTGACTTTACCCGCATAGGAGACGACTTCCAACCGTCGGTTGAGTCGAACCGGCAAAGGTTTTGCCACTGAGTCTATACTGATGCTCAAGAGAGCCACCAACAGCAGGAGAGACACGAATGCTCTACGACTTTTCACCGCTCACCTCTTGTGGAAATTAAAAATTACTAATTTGATTTTGCCGTTTTAATTTTTCCGGCTGACTTGTGAATATTAACTTGATGGAGCGATCGCACTTTGTATCGGCTTGTTCTAAGTGCCTCCCCTTCCGCAGGATGAGCATGGTTCTTGGGGAAGGGAAAGCATCTTGATTAGACTTGTCCGTAAATGGGCCAAGAATTGAGGCTAGACGGCGATCTAAATCCCTATCCGGGATAGAAATCTTGCAACGCACAGCGCACGCGCTCATACTCCGCCTCCAGCTGCGATGCGATTTCCGGCGACCCTGCTAGAGTATCGTCTTTGGCGATCGCTTCGAGTTGCTTACACAGATTGGATAGTGTCATCGCACCTAGTGTCGCACTGGTTGACTTGAGCGTATGAGTCGCCTGTCGCAGCGCCACTGCATCTCTAGCATCCACTGAATTCCGAATCACTTGCAATATGTGGGGTGTATCTTCCAAAAAGCTATCAATAACTTCCACCAGAACGGATGAAGCATTCTCCCCGAACAGATCGCAAAGCGCTTGGATTGCCTGGGGATCGACGGCAGCGGTGGAGATGGGGAGACGGGGAAGCGGCTGCAAAGCGGCTAGCGCCTTCACCAGCGCCTCCATCTGGAGCGGCTTACTGACATAATTATCCATGCCCGCGCTCAAACACTCCTCGCGATCGCTCTGCATCGCATTCGCCGTCATGGCAATAATCCAGGGACGTTGTTCGTAGAGCCATTCCTCGCAGATCCGGCGCGTGGCGCTCAATCCGTCCATTTCTGGCATTTGCACGTCCATCAGAACGACATCATAGGGCTGGCGTTGCAGCGCTTGCAGCACTTCCCAACCGTTGCTGGCGATATCCGCTCGATACCCCAGACGCCCCAACAGATGCAGCGCCACCTTTTGGTTAACGACATTGTCTTCCGCTAACAGAATTCGTAGCGGTAGCCGTTGCGCTAGATGCGGATCAATGTGTGCGGGTTGGGAACGCGGACTTGGCAGCGCAGCGGGTTCGCCAAGGAGACCGCTCAAGACATTGTAGAGCTGAGATTGTTTAATCGGTTTATTCACGAAAGCGGCAAAATTTGCTTGCTGTGCTTGTAGCTCTATCTCCGACTTGCCCAGAGAAGTTAACATCACCAATGGCAATGTCCGAGCATTGGGTAGTTTGCGAATTTCTGCCGCTAAATTTAAACTATCCATCTGCGGCATTTGCATATCCAGAATGGCAATGTCAAAGGTTTCCTGATGGCTCAGCCAGCTCAATGCCTCTTCCCCAGAGGTCGCAGTCCGGGAGATCATACCCCAAGCGATCGCCTGCAAAGTCAAAATTTGCCGATTGGTCGCGTTATCATCCACAATCAACAACCGTTTTCCAGCTAGTAGTTGTTGGGAGTGGCTGCTCTCAGCAAGCGTTGAAGTGGGAACGGAGGTTGCTACAACGGCGAAATAAAATGTGGAACCCTGACCCCCTTCACTTTCCACCCAAATTCTACCGCCCATCATTTCCGTTAATTGTCGGCTAATCGCTAATCCCAACCCCGTACCGCCATAGTGGCGGCTGGTAGAAGAATCAACCTGGCTGAAGGGTTTAAACAGACGGTCTATGCGGTCGGAAGGAATCCCAATCCCGGTATCTTTAACAGCAAAACGAATCGCATATTTGAGATTTTTAATTTTGGATTTTTGATTTGGGATTGCAGCTTTTTCTTCTGGTTTTCCCACACAAATAGGTTGTCTCGTGCCATCTATAAGATCGGCAGATTCCTGTCTCAAATTCGCTCCCCGGCTCCCCGGCTCCCCTGCCCCTCTCCCTCGTCCCAATTGACGAGCTTTTACCGAAATCACAACTTCCCCTTGGGGTGTAAATTTAACTGCATTCGCAATCAGATTCACCAGAATTTGGCGTAGTCGCGTCACATCCCCCACAATCATCTTTGGCACAGAAGGGTCTATCAGATAAGCTAATTCCAAGTTTTTTTCTGCCGCCTTGTGAGCCAGCAAATCAAGCGATTCTTCTATACAATCTCGCAGATTGAAGGGTTGCTGTTCCAGCTCCAACTTGCCGGACTCGATTTTAGAAAAGTCAAGGATGTCATTAATGATAGTAAGTAAGCCATCGCCACTGTTGCGAATCGTTTCTACGAAGTCTCGCT
This sequence comes from Coleofasciculus sp. H7-2, assembly GCF_042747725.1. Lineage (NCBI taxonomy): Bacteria > Bacillati > Cyanobacteriota > Cyanophyceae > Coleofasciculales > Coleofasciculaceae > Coleofasciculus > Coleofasciculus sp. H7-2. Next base: position 225,889 of record NZ_JBHZGO010000110.1, on the reverse strand, counting down.
GCTGGGGCTTGAGTTCGGTATCCAGTAGCAACCCAGTCATGCCAATTACCGCATTCATGGGAGTGCGGATTTCGTGGCTCATCGTTGCTAAAAATTCACTCTTGGCACGGTTAGCCGCTTCTGCCTCTTGTTTTGCTTTTTCCAAGGCAAAATTTTGCTGAGCTAATTGTTCGCGTTGGCGGGTTTCTTGCTCTAATAAGCAAGCCTGAGCCAGAGCAATGCCGACTTGATCCGCCACGGCTTCGAGTAACTCGATTTCCTCTTTTGTCCACTGACGGAAGGTGTTGCATTGATGTAAGCCAATCGCACCGTTTGGTTCTCCCTGATAGGAAGTGCGAATCGCTAGCATCGATTTGAGTTGAATTTGCTGACACAGAGAAACAGTTGCTTTTAGGAGCGGATCGGCATATACATTTGAGGAAGCGATCGCTCGATCTTGAGAAATTGTTTGTTCGGCATGGGGATTGCCAACAATGGGGACTTGTAAATCCAGCATCGAATCATACCCAGGCTCCAAATACTCCGCCACTAGGAGAATTTGTGGTGTAGGGGTGGCAATGTATGAGTGAATTAAACAGCGATTCACACCGAATGTTTCGCCCAATAAATTACAAGTCGTTTGAAAAATTTCTTGGGTTTCTAACTTGGCGCGAATCTCTTGGGTAATCCGTTTGAGCAGCAAAGTCCTGATAACTTGCTGTTGCAGGGCATCTTGGGCTTTTGCACGCTCAACTTCACCCCCCACCCACTGTGCCATGAGCTTCACCAGCTCTTTGTCTACTGCCGTGAACTTTTGCGATCGCACCTTTAAACTGGAGAAGCTAAGGGTGCCGTAAACAATACCGCCTGCCACTACCCTAGTGCCAATATATGCCTCTATTTTGAAAGGGGTATTCGCCGGATACTGGTACCATTGCGATATCTCAACTGACTCAAAGCAAATCGGTTCGTCGCCGCGCAGTGCCTCGCCGCAATAAGTCTGCTTGACATCGAAAATATTTCCTTTGACAAGTTGAACAGGTGAGTTTTCGGGCACCTGGGCAGCAATCAGGTGATATTTATCTCCTTCAATCTTCACCAGTGTCCCGATTTCTAAGCCAAACCGCCAGCATCCCATCTTCAGCATTCGCTGGATGCGTTGGTCAAAGTGTAGCGGCGTTGCTTGGTCGCCTTGAGCCGCCGTCACTTCATACAGCGCCCGTAACCCTGCCTCGCTCTCTCGCAGTTCTTGTTCCGCCTGCTGGCGCTGGGTGATGTTGCTGCCAATTCCGAGAAACCCGGTAATGTTGCCCTCAGTATCCCGTAACGCTGTCATCGACACCAGCACTGGAAAACGACTACCATCTTTGCGGATGAAAGTCCATTCACGCTCGTCCACCTCCCCACGACGCGCCTTGGCAACAAAAACCTCAAACCCTGGCTCAATGATAATTCCCAACTCCTGCGACAATTCTTGGGCACGCCGGAATACTTCGTGTGGATCGTGGAATCGGCGGAGTGTTGTTTTGCCCACGACCTCAGCAGCAGCATATCCTAAATATCTCTCGGCGGCGGCATTAAAGGTGCAAATTGTGCCGTCTGGTGTGGTAGAAACGATCGTGTAGTTGGCACTATCCAAAATTGCCCGCTGTAAGCTGGTTGTCTTTTGGAGTGCCTCTTCAGTTTGCTTGCGATCGCTAATGTCATTTACTGTGTGTTCTGATGGATTCAGATGAATTCGGAGTTCCATCTGAGCGATCGCTTGCCGCCCCAATGCTTTGAGCGCTTGAATCTGCTGGTTCGTGAGCTTTCGAGGAATTCGATCGATCGCGCATAAGGTGCCCAAAACAAAGCCATCGGGCGTTACCAAGGGAACTCCTGCATAAAACCGGATATAAGGGTCAGATGTCACTAAAGAATTTGTGGCAAAGCGCTCATCTACTAACGCATCAAGTACAATTAGCGGCTCATCCGGTTTGAAAATCGTATGGGCGCAAAACGCTAAATATTTTGGTGTTTCTGTGGCTTCTAGACCAATTTTTGACTTAAACCACTGCCGATTGCCATCAATGAGGCTGATGAGGGCAATCGGAGTATTGCAAATATGGGAAGCCAGAGCAGTCAAATCGTCAAATGCCTGTTCTGGAGGCGTATCGAGAATTTGATAGCGATGAAGTGCCTTGAGCCTATCCGCCTCATTGTCAAGGCTAGCTGCGTCGCTGTTCGTGGGCAAGGGGTGTTGCGGCTCCAAAGAAGAATCAAGGCTCTCGTCTTGAGCCATAAGACTTCGGCTTTTTTTAGGTTGCTGAAACAGCAAATCCCGGAGAGACGGCTTGCTAAGGTATCTGGATAGCGATCGCAGGATAGGACGGAGGATTTTCATAATCAATTTGAACTAGAGCCGACACAGCACCGGAAACTCTTCCTTTGATGTTTGTGGGCTTTCATCCCTTGAACGTCTGTCTGGCTTTTGCGAACAGTTGTTCGGCTTCCAGGTTAGTCTGGGCAGAAAACTCCCACTCAAACCCTTGCCAATGGTGAATTTTGTACCTCAAACGCCACGCCCCTCAACGCTTTTAAGACATCTGCACGGGGGTAGCTCCCCAACCGACAAGATGACAGGGTTTAATGGAGTTCTCCTACTTAATGATTAATGACTTACAAATCAAACGTCTTCAGGCGGAATTGAGTCCTGCTTGGATTCAATGATTACACTAGGTAAACCTTCAAGTTTTTCTGTCGGCGAGGGTTCTTCGATCAGGGGCACCAAGAGCGTTAAGCCGCCAGGAATGCACTCGACATCAATCGGAGTGGTGCCGATAAGTTCCCCATCTACGACGACTTTTTGCAGCGGATTGGTTCGTACCTGAATCCGTCTAGCTCGCAGATAGCCGATGTCGTCTCGTTCTGTCGCACTGCCACTTAAGGCAGTTTGAAGTAAATGATAGGAGGCAGCGATCGCTCCGGCGACATTGCTCGGTGCCACGACGGTTAAATCTAGCAACCCATCATCAAAAAGGATGCCCGCTGGACCTTGAGCCAAAATGGATGTGGGTGGTGCAGCATTGGCAATGGTTACGGCAGCAGCGGTTAGTTTCACGATTTTGTCTTCCGTCTCAATCTCAACCTCAAACGTGTTGAACTGCCGCAACTGTTGAATTCCTGCCAGGATGTATGCCAGCATCCCCAAGCGATTCTTCGTCTCCCTGTCCGCCCGTTCAACGGCTTCCGCCTCAAAACCAATCCCAGCGAGTAATACCATCGGTTTGCCGTTGCAGTAGGCGGCATCCACCACCCGCGTTACACCTGCCAAAATTGTCTCGCAAGCGGCGTCTATCGTATCCGGTAGCCCTAAAGCAGACGCGAGGGCATTTGCGGTTCCTCTGGAAATCACGCCCATGGGAATGTTCGTCCCCACTAGGGCATCGGCGGCGGCTGAGAGGGTACCGTCACCACCAGAGGCAATAATGGTACTGGCACCTCGTGCAACTGCTTCTCTTGCCAATTGAGCGGCGTCAACTTCTGGCGTCGTCAGATAAATATCTAGGTCAATTTCCGGCTCTAAAAGTGCCCGGATTTTTGCCAAATCTTGATCGGGATCGCTTTGACCGGCAACTGGATTAAAGATGAGACAGGCAGAGCGTTTTATATCATTAGTCATTAGTCATTAGTCCATTGTCATCAGCCGTGAGTCGCGGTCATTCGTCCATAGTATGAGTCTATGGTCAGTGGCGAATGACGAATGATCGCAGGATCTCTATTCACATCCTTGACCGAAGCGACGTAAATTGAGAACGTCGCTGATTTGGCGAATTTGGGTGAAACAGCGCTCCAGTTGTTGGAGATCGCGGATATCAATACATAGGTCGATGATTGCCGGTCGTCCATCGGATGTTTTCACGCCCGCACCCCGCACATTAATATTGTCATCGCTTAAACGGGACAGGATATCGTTAAAGACTCCGACGCGGTCAAGCACTTCAATTTGAATGCTAACTTGGTAGGTTTGGGGACGTCCGCTTGAGTCGGTGGGGTTCCAGCTAACGGGGACTAAGCGATCGCCGGCGACACTCGCCACATTATTGCACCCTTGGCGATGAATGGAAATTCCGCGATCGCGTGTGACTACACCAATAATCGCTTCACCGGGGAGCGGCCCGCAACATCCAGCGCGATGATACAGTAACCCTTCCACACCCGCGATGGGAGATTTACTGGTGCTGGGAGTTGGGATCGGGCTTTTCGAGGTTGGGAGTGCGACAGCCGCTGCCAAATCTTTGATCGGGTCGGGGGCAGTGGCAATCGTTTGAGTTGCTTTCACGGCTTCTCGGATGCGATTGACTACCAGGTTTAGAGTCACTTCCCCGTAACCCAGGGCGGCAAGTAAATCATCGACGCTGTGGTAATTACATCGTTCGGCAACCGAATGCATGGGGGTTGACTTCAGCAGCGATTCAAAGCCACTTTTGCCCAATTCTTTTTCTAGCAGTTCTCGACCGCGAGCGATATTTTCTTCGCGGTGCGATCGCTTGTACCATTGGCGAATCCGGTTCTTTGCCCCTGTTGTCACCACAAAATTCAGCCAATCCAAACTGGGACGACTATTTTTCTGCGTGAGAATTTCCACAATGTCTCCATTTCTCAGCAGCGTGTCCAGCGTCACCATCCGTCCATTGACCCGCGCCCCCGCACAGCGATTTCCCACTTCTGTATGAATCCGGTAAGCGAAATCGACGGGAGTGCTACCCCCAGTTAGAGGTACCACATCCCCTTGGGGCGTAAACACATAAACATCATCGTCAAATAAGTTGTCTTTGACGTTTTCCAGGTATTCCTGAGCATCCTTCAAATCGCTTTGCCATTCCAACAGCTGCCGCAGCCAGGTAAACTTCTCATCAGTTGCTGTCATTTGGGTACGGCTGGAACTCCCCGTTTCCTTATATTTCCAATGCGCCGCAATCCCATATTCAGCAATGTGATGCATTTCCAAAGTCCGAATTTGCACCTCTAAGGGACGACCCGTAATTCCCAGAACTACCGTATGCAGCGACTGATAGCGGTTGGGCTTAGGTAAACCAATGTAGTCTTTAAACCGACCGGGGATCGGTCGAAAGGCATCGTGAACGACAGCTAACGCGCGGTAGCATTCTTCATTCGTCTGGACAATCATCCGAATTGCTGCCAAGTCGTAGATTTCGTGAAATTCCTTCTGCTGTCGCTGCATCTTCTGGTAAATCCCATACAAATGCTTGGGACGTCCGCTGATGTCAAGGCAGGTAATGCTAGATGAGGTGAGTCCTTGGCGCAAAATTTCTTTGACGTTTGCCAATCGAATCTCTCTGTCTGCCCGTTTTTCTGCCACCAACTCTTGGATTTGCCGATAAGCTTCGGGTTCGAGATACTTAAACGTCAAATCTTCCAGTTCCCACTTAAATCGTCCGATCCCCAACCGATTTGCCAGCGGTGCGAAGATTTCTCGCGTTTCCTGGGCAATCCGCCGCCGTTTGGCATCAGGCAGGTGTTCTAGCGTTCGCATATTGTGCAGCCGGTCGGCTAGCTTCACCACAATCACCCGGATATCTTGAGCCATTGCCAGAAACATTCGGCGGAAGTTCTCGGCTTGGCGTTCGGTCTTGCTGGAAAAGGTTTCTGAAAATTTAGAAAGTTTGGTGACGCCGTCTACCAGCAGCCGCACTTCTGAGCCGAAGCGCTGTTCGATTTCTTCTAGGGTGACGGGCGTATCTTCTACTACATCGTGCAGAAAGCCAGCTGCAATCATGGCAGCGCCACCACCCAAATCTCGCAAAAGACCAGCAACGGCGACCGGGTGACAGATGTAAGCTTCCCCTGATTTACGAGTCTGACCTTCGTGTAACTGGTAAGCAAATTCAAAGGCGCGACCGATTAAATCAGCTTCCGCAGCGGTTGGGAAAGATTTGGCACTTGCACCTTCGGACGTTGTGGGCTGTTTGGTTGTTTGATTGTCCTCATGGCGTGCCTTCAAACATTCCTGTAGCCAGTCAGGAATAACACAACTAATTGTAGAAGTTGGAGCTTGTGCGTTCATAGTGTTGAGTATGTCGAGCATAAAGAGTAAAAATAGCGAGGAGCTGTCTGACGGGGAAAGTGATTTTGTCTAGAGGCTAAAGGGACATCTGCTAGGGTCTGCATTAAAGAGTCCCTAGGTTTACTGAATTTTGGATTTTCAATTGTCAAGGGTCGATGGTAAGAATATTGTCAGAAATAGAGCGATGCACCAAGATACCGCTTGGCTAATGCCTACGCTTACTGCGCGTCGCGCTTCTGGTGCGACGGATCGCTCTTGCCCTGACCTAAAGCTTGCTTGAAGTTTGCAAGCCTACACCAGTTAGCTGGTGCTTAGCAGTTGCCTTGTTGAATAGACAAAATTCTTTACATTGATTCTAGCGGAACAACGTGCCAATGTTGCCTCAGTCTTACCAACAACGTTATCAGGAACTTTTGACAGCCCTAGAACAGCTGCTGCATACAATGACAGCCGCCAATCAAGAACGAGAAGGGATCGGTGAAAAATTCCAACACGTCAAACAAGTTTTTGCACAGCAAATTACCAGTTTGACTGGTGATGAATTAGCTCCAGAGATTGAGCCTCGGTGGCGGTCTTTCCAGACGGAAATCTATCGGGCGCTGCGACTTTTAGAGATGGATATGACATTTTTGCAAGCGTCTCGCCGTTCCGCAACCGCCAATCCCCGACAAGCTGCAATCAGCGATCGCTTATCAACCCTGATTGGCTACTGTCAAGCCCTCCTGCAAGCAGACGGAGATCGGGAAAGCAAGGGAGAAATATAGGGGCAGATTTCACCGCTTTCTCTGGCATCTCTGGAGGCATCTCACAGATAACCTGGATAAACCCGCCCGTGGAGGCATTCATATCGCCGGAGTCGCAGCCCTAAAGCAAGTGCAAGATGTCCGAAAAAACAGAGTAAATTAATAAAAAATTAACCTGGGAGAGGAAGAAAAACTGGTGAACTGTCCAAAATGTAAGAGTGTATCGCTACTCGATGGCACCTTGGCGGGAAATTTAGCTGTAAAACACTGCACCGAGTGCAAGGGAACCTGGATTCCCTCTGCGGAATACGAGGCGTGGCAAGCACAGCAACCGGAACTAAAGCCTGTAGATCCGGAATCTATCGCTCAAATCCTGAATGTGGATTTTGTGCAGTCTCCCTTTGATACCAAAGCGGCGCTGTGTCCGGGGTGCGGTCGTTATCTATCTCGCGCCAAGGTAAGGCTGAAAACGCCGTTTTATGTAGAACGTTGCCTAAATTGTAGTGGGATTTGGTGCGATCGCGGCGAGTGGGATGTGCTATCTCAATTAGGGCTGCACACGACTATCGAGCAGCTGTTTTCCAGTGAATGGCAGACAAAGGTGGAAAAACAGCAACAATCAGAGAAAGAACGTGAAGCCACAATGGAAAAACTCGGTCCCGAACTGGCAGCGCGGGTGTTTGAGCTGGCGGAACAGTTAGCAAAACATCCGAGTGGAGATTTTGGTGTCGCCTATCTGATGCGGCGAGTAGGAGTCACAAAATAGCGGAACTTGCTATCTTGTTGGATTGCTAATTCTTCATCACCCAACCCATTACTTATTACCCGTTACCGAATGACTGAGAGCCTGTTTTGTGTAGAAAATCTGCGGGTTGCTTATCCCAGCCGTCGTTCTACTGCCATACCTTCCTGGGCAGTGGATGATGTCTCTTTCACTTTACAACCCGGAGAGAAACTGGGATTAGTGGGAGAATCGGGCTGCGGTAAATCAACCCTGGGAAGGGCAGCGATGCGCTTGTTACCAGCCTCATCTCGCATTGAGGGGCGAGTGACGTTTGCGGGTAAGTCGGTTTTCGATCTGACTCCAGCACAGTTACGGCGGTTTCGGGGGGAAGCAGTGGCGCTGGTGTTTCAAGATCCGATGACGCGCCTCGATCCCCTGATGACAATTGGGAAGCACTGTCTGGAAACTCTCCACAGCCATCAACCCCATCTATCACGGCAACAGACGAAGGAAAAGGTACTGGAAACGCTGGATGCAGTGAAGATCCCGGCAAGTCGATGGTCGCAGTATCCTCATGAGTTTAGTGGAGGAATGCGGCAACGGGTAGCGATCGCGCTGGCTTTACTTCTCAACCCAAAGCTAATTGTCGCAGATGAACCTACGACCAGTTTAGACGTGACCGTAGCAGCGCAGATTTTACAAGAATTGACGCGACTGTGCCGGGAACGAGAGATGGCACTGTTGCTGATTTCTCACGATTTGGCAATGGTGGGAGAGTATTGCGATCGCATTGCGGTGATGTATGCCGGGAAAATGGTAGAAACTGGCTCGCCCCAGTCTATTTTTCGGCAACCGCAGCACGAATATACGCGATCGCTTTTGGAAGCGGCTTTTCACATCAGGAAATATGACACGGGAGCCGAGGAGCCGACAAGCAACGATCCATTACCAACCCCCCTACTGCGAATCAAAAATTTGCAGCAGTACTACACTTTAGAGAGCAGTTTCATCGGACAGTTTTTTTCCAAGGATGTCCCAGTCATTAAAGCGGTGGATGACATCAACTTGGAACTTTATTCGGGGGAAATTTTAGGTTTAGTAGGAGAATCCGGATGCGGTAAGAGTACCTTGTCCCGGACGATCTTGCAGTTAATTCGCCCAACCAAGGGAAGCGTTGAGTTTCTGGGACAGGATTTAACGAAGATGTCTACTAAAAGCGTGCGGGCATCGCGGCGGCAAATGCAAATGGTGTTTCAAGATCCCCATGCTTGCCTGAATCCGCTGATGACGGTGGGTGAAAGTATTGCCGATCCCCTGTTTATCCACAAACTGGCTAGCTCTGATGAGGCGAAAGTGCAGGTAATGCAGATGCTAGAGCGAGTGGGCTTAACTCCTACAGCCGAGTATTATGAGCGGTATCCATCGGATTTGTCGGGGGGACAGCAGCAACGGGTGGCGATCGCTCGTGCCTTGATTACCCGCCCCAAACTGCTAATCTGCGATGAGCCGGTGAGTATGCTCGATGCCAGCGTCCAGACGCAGGTACTAGAGTTAATGTTAGAGTTAAAGCGAGACTTCGATTTAACGTATTTGTTTATTACTCACGATCTCTGTGTGGCGAGATTTTTGTGCGATCGCATTGCAGTAATGAATGCCGGTCGCATTGTCGAACTCGGCTCAACCCACGAGATTTTTACCAATCCCCAGCACTACTACACCAAGACGTTACTACAAGCCGCCCCCTTACTGGTGTCACAGCAGCCTTCGATAGATAGATAGTTTTGAATGGTCAGCACAACATGGCTCTATGACAGGCTTCAGATTCAGGGACTAAATCGTGTGTTAAAATCCTTAAACATAGACTTAAATTCGGCTGTAGTGTTTGTTATTTCTACTGACAGGCGTTTCTCCGGATCTAACTCTCTACACCACATTTTTGATTCTGGAGACATTCCATGTCGATCTATGTAGGCAACCTATCCTACGAAGTTACGCAAGAGGATCTCAGCAATGTCTTCGCTGAGTATGGAACCGTTAAGCGGGTTCAGTTACCAACCGATCGCGAGACGGGTCGGATGCGGGGCTTTGCTTTTGTGGAAATGGATACAGAAACTGAAGAAACTGCCGCCATTGAAGCTCTTAACGGAGCTGAGTGGATGGGGCGAGAGCTAAAAGTGAACAAAGCCAAGCCTCGTGAGGATAAAGGAGGTGGAGGTCGTCCTGGTGGTAGCTGGGGCGGTAAAGATAGAGATAGAGGCGGCGGCGGCGGCGGCGGTGGCGGCGGCGGTGCTGGCGGCTATCGACGCTATTAATGCAATTAATCCAATAGTTTAGGAGGATACCGGATGACCCAAGTAGTTGTAGGCGAAAATGAAGGCATTGAGTCAGCCCTGCGCCGATTTAAGCGTCAAGTCTCTAAAGCAGGGATTTTTCCAGATATAAGACGGCAACGTCACTTTGAGACTCCTTTGGAAAAACGCAAGCGCAAAGCGATCGCTAGAAGGCGTAAGAAGCGTTTCCGCTATTAAGTCTTACTGTCCGAAAATCGAGTTTAAGACAGATTAATAACATCTGTAACATTCTTCAGCACAACGCAGCCTCAAGAGCGTTTTACAGCTTGCTATCAAGCGATCTTTGCTTAGGCTCTATTTCAAAAGCTGGTGAGGCTTTAAAGCAAAATTTGAAGGTCTCACCATCACAAGTTTTGAAATAGAGCCATTTCTTGTATTTTCTCTACAAATTTTAGCAAGCATGACCCCAGAAGCAATACGTATTATCGCTGACCTAAGGCGTGAGTTTTATTCTCTCTTTGCTACTGCTATGAATGTGCCAGTGAGAGTTACTGGAAGTTCCTATAGTAGTAATTTTCCGATTGCATCTTGGATAGACAATCGGAGCCAAGTGAACTATATAAGTATTTATGCATACACTGCACCGGACAAGTTAATCCCTCAACGCCCGTTTCTGCTGCGAGTGGCGATTAATAAGAGCGCTGGTAGAGTCACAACGGCACAATGGGGAAGAGAATGTCGAGGACTTAATCAGGGTTGGTACTTTGAGTTAACCGTACTGCCAGAGGAAATCTTAGACTTTCTACCTTGGGTCGTCAGCTTGGTGAAAGCGCACGATCGAGGTTCCCTGTCGCTTGTACAAGAACCCCCTCATCCATTTGACTTTAAAGTGTCTCAAGGGCTGTTGTCCAATGATGCTTGGACTCATTCTGCTATGAAGATTGCAGACTCTTCAAAGTCTGAATCTTTCGTTCCGGCGATGCTTCCGGAGCCGAAGAACCGAGGCGCAGAGGTGTCTAGGAGTAGAAGAGCCGGAATATAGAGGCGGATTTCACGCCAAAATCTTTCAATGTCACAGATAACATTGATAAACTGTCCTGGGGATCGGGGGAGTAGAATTATAAAAGATTCCTTAGTTTGATTTTGGGATGAAGCCGCACAAGTGTATTGCACTTTACGTCCCAAGACTCCGGTTATACTAAACTTACTTGTCGCCTTGAATCTTCATCCTGCAAGGGAAGAATCGTTTAAAGGCGGCGTTTCAAGCAGGCAGCAAGGTGACAACCGTGGGTCACCTGAGGGCTGAGGACTGAGGACTGAGGACTGAGGGTTTCAAGCAGGCAGCAAGGTGACAACCGTGGGTCACACCTTTTTAATGGAGGCAGGACGATGGACGCTCCAAGGAAATTGGCTGGAGCGTCACGAGATGCCAATCACCTTGAGTGGCAGAACATTAGTGGCCTGGGGTCGAGAAAACTGGTTCACAATGGTGACAAAGCTGAGCTTTCCCGGCAGCGCTCGCGAGGAAATTTCTTTACAATATCGTGGGCGATTTGATGCTGGGGAACGCCAATATACCTTTGTGCTACAGCACAATCTTTTAGGTCGTGTTGAGGGCGAGGGCTGGGTTACGCCAGATTCGATCGTGCAGCGTTACTGGGTATTAGGCGATCGCCAACGGCGCACTGGTTTTGATACCTTGCACCGCCTCAATGAAAATACCTACTACCTTTCTAGTGGCATCATGGCGGGTCATTATTTGACTAGCACGATGGAAGCAACCGTGGAGCGTCAGCCACAATCATATTCTTGAGCGCTCTGGAATTTCAGCTTCAGGCTCTAGGTGGTCAGTAAGAAGATATAAAGTGTGAAATATGAAGTGGAATTTGGGAAATATAAAGTAAGAGGTATGAAGTAGGAAAGAGCGGCCTCTCGTCTTTCTGGTTTCTTGCCTGGAACTTAATATCTGTTTAAGCCTTCAGGCTTAAGACTTCATCCTTTGAGATAAAGTTAATAGCTCCCTATCGGTAAATTTTACAAATGCTCCGGATTTTAGGAGCCGAATTATGATGACAGACCCCAACACCGATCGCTTACTCGCCAATCGCTATCAACTCTTGGAGTTGGTAGGCAAAGGCGCAATGGGTCGAGTGTATCAAGCCAGGGATATGTTACTGGGAGGCGTTACCGTAGCCGTTAAGTTCCTCTCTCAGACACTGTTGAACCAAAAAATGCGCGATCGCTTTGAGCGAGAAGCGACCATCTGCGCTGTTTTGGGAGAAAAAAGTATTCACATTGTCCGAGTCAGGGATTATGGCGTGGACGAGAACGAAATCCCGTTCTACGTCATGGAATTTCTACAAGGAGAGAGCCTTAGCGAGGTTCTCAAGGAGCGTCCCCTGTCCTTACCCCGGTTTTTGAATACCACTCGCCAAATTTGTTTAGGGCTACAATGCGCTCACCAGGGCATCCTCATAGATGGTGAAGTCTGCCCGATTATTCATCGGGATATTAAGCCTAGCAATATTACAGTCGTTCAAGATACTACTTTAGGTGAGTTAGTCAAGATTCTGGATTTTGGCATCGCCAAGCTGCTCCAGTCCGACATCGCTCAGACTAACTCGTTTATGGGCACTTTAGCCTATTGTTCTCCAGAACAAATGGAGGGCAGAGAACTGGATAAACGCTCTGACATTTATAGTCTAGGCGTGATGATGTTTGAGATGCTGACTGGTGAGATGCCTTTAATGGCAGAGACTCACTCGTTTGGGGGCTGGTATAAAGCTCATCATTTTATACCTCCTAGAACTTTTGAGGCGGTTAACGCCGATCTAAAATTGCCGAAATCTCTAGAAAGCTTAGTGATGAGCTGTTTGGCAAAAGTACCCAGCGATCGCCCCCAAAATGCGGCTCAAGTGTTACAAGCATTAGAGCCATTGGAGCAACGTTTTGGTCAAGGTCGGCAATTAGGTCAGCGGATTGGAGAAGTTTTATCCAAACTGCCCGTCGTGGCTGACCCCACACCCAAAAACGCCCCGACAGCGGATGAAGTCTGCCGCTTAACTTCCTGGCCTAAAAACAAACCGATTGCAGAGATTGTATTTCCCCATCTGCTTCGCACTAGCCGCGAAGTGTTGCCAACTCTGTGGGTCATGCTCCACAAACCGGAAATTCAGAATCGCCTGATCAGCACCCGCTACAATCAGTTTCTGTTTTTGATGTCTCCCCATCCCATGCTGCTGTGGATTACCGCCCTGCACAACCGCGAACATGGCCCTCGCTGGCTCACTTGCTACCTGGATCTAAAAACTTCTATGGGTCAGGAAATTGTGCGACAGCTGGGAGAAAGCGGGATTTATCGGATTCTGTTCTTTGCTTTGGAGGAACCGCATCGGTGCGCGAATGTGATGACCTCCACGATTGCCCCTGTCCAACGCCAAATGCTGCAAGAGTGGGCAAATACAAGCCAGACGCTATCCTCTGTGGCTCAGCCCCAAATGAGTAAAAGTCTGCTCAAGCAGGAGTTTGAGAAGCTAAAGCCCAAGATTTTGATGAAGCTGGAATCTATTCAGACCGGAGATTATTCTTCGGATATCTCAGGCTAGTCTGGCTGCTGAGTCAGGGAACGAGAGTCAGGAGTTTGTTGAGAATCTAAGGACTCGCGCTTGATTGTTTCTAGTTTGCACTTTGTGCGATCGAAAAGCCTATGCGCGTACTCGCGCTCCTCGCGTAGCGTATGCCCGGAGGACTGCTTGCAAAGCGTCAATTCGCCAGCGGTTCTCGCTTCCGCCGATGTCTGCACAGCTATAAAGCTATAGCATTTACTTTTGTAGTACGAAAATATTTTGTAGTACGAAAATATCAACTCAAAAAACCAATCTTGCTTATGCCAGTACTGCCAGACTCGGCATAAATTGTACAACTTCATGTCAAAATTCTGAAAAATCAGTACCAATTCAGTAACCCTGACACGCAAACCGATAAATTTTTACCTACGCTCATCTACTTAAACACGCTATCTCGCGAAAAGATACTATCTTTTTCTTCAGATATTTAAATAGACAACGCTTCCAACCGTAAGCAATTCCTAAAACTCAACGTTCTTGAAACTCAAATTCTTATTTGCACGCACTGAAACTGAAGTTGACGCCCCAGCACCCCCAGCTTCTTTCCCCTGAGGAACAAAGCAAGAGACGGAGGTCGCCCACTGCGACACGGGATGCTCTATTCCTGAGGATTTGGCTCTAAGCCCCATTGGTGCTTCAGAAGATGCTTGTATGTGGCTTCGCGCATCACCATTTGTTCATAGAGCTTGACCAAGAAGTGCTGAGCTTGTTCGCGGCTCATATTCTCCACTTGGCTTTCAAAGGAACGGATGCTGAATTGTTGTTCTAGAGACAGTTCGATAGGTTGGTTCATGGTTAACTCCGACTTTAGAAAGTATAGGTTGATCGATAACTGAAGCACTCACAGGGTAAGGGCTGAACATCGGTGAACCGGCTAACCATCTCCCTGTTATTACGAAAGATAACAATAATTTGACAAAATAACCATCTCTCTTTGTACTTACTTCAGTTAATCCCAAAGATGGAATATGCACCCAGAAAGTTTCATCTAGGGTTGCGGTAGTTTTATCAAGTTGTTGGAGGGAAAATTGCTCATCACGAACCAAATAGCTAAGTAAATATACTTAATCAGCCATAGCAGTGCCAATCTTCAGCGAGTAGAGACGCAATACGGTTTCCTAAAAACATTGCATCCAACACATTTGCTTTCCCCATCGACTCAACCCACCCAGAGGAGTCTGAGAAGTCGGCTATGACACCATCGATCCTGTACCGCTTTTCGACATCCGGGCGACAGCTAATGGTTGGCGACAGCTTGTTTACCACATGAATAGCCCCTACGAGAGGCTCATCTAGCAATCCTAAATGGGTTGTAAGAATTAATCGCGTTGGCGTAAGCGTAGCGGCGCGGATGCGCTCAGCCTGCGCGTTGGCGTAGCGGCTCCCAAAGAGCTAGCGCTTAGGAAGAGAAAGAAGAGAGACGAAAGATTTCACGAATGATTTAGGATTGCTATACTACTTTTCAAACATTCTCTTAAACTGATAGCCGAGAGATTAAAGATTGAGTTGCTCAATCGTTTGGCGCAGAATTTGGCTAGATCGTTGCAATTGTTCTAACTCCGTAGGGGTCAAAGAGAAATTCAGAACCCTGGTGACACCCTGACGATTTACCACCGCAGGTAGACTCAGACAAACATCATTAATTCCGTGAAGACCATTCATCAAACTACTAACAGTCAAAACTCGGTTTTGATTGCGTAAAATTGCTTGCACAATCTGAGTAACCCCTAAACCAATCGCGTAGCAAGTTGCTCCTTTGCGTTGGATAATCTCATAGGCGGCATTCTTGACTTGTTGAAAAATCGCGTCAAATTGTGCAGTTTCCTTTAAATCATTATTGTCATGACCATCTAATAAATTCATTCCGGCAATATTGACTTTGCTCCAAACGGGAACTTCACTGTCTCCATGTTCCCCAATAATGTAGGCGTGCAAACTACGTGGGTCAACTTGTAACTTTTGGGCTAACAGATAGCGGAAACGAGCGGTATCTAACACCGTGCCCGAACCAATAACGCTAGAACTAGGCAACCCAGAAAGTTTCCTGGAAACATAGGTCATGATATCAACTGGATTCGAGACAATCAGGAGAATGGCTCCGGGGGAACATCTTACTATTTCTGGAATCAAGTTTTTAAAGATTTCTATGTTGCGCTGCACCAAACTTAACCGATTTTCTCCTGGCTTTTGTTTTGCTCCTGCTGTGACAATTACAATATCGGCATTTTCCCCATCTGCTAGGGTTCCCGCTCGCACTACGCTGGGTTCGACAAAGGGTAGCCCGTGAACTAAATCCATGACTTCGCCTTCTAATTTTTCTCGATTAACATCAACAATCACCATTTCATCCAAGGTGTTTTGAATCAGTATTGAGTAAGCGCAAGCCATTCCTACCTGACCGGCACCAATAATGACTCCCTTCCGGGGACGGCGAGCGATCGCTAAGTCAAGATTAGTCTCGGTAGGGGTTGTAAATAATTCTTCAAACATATCTATGTGATGCAAAATGTCGTTGATGTAAATGATATCGAAAAGCAATACTTCTCGGATAAAATCAACCTAACCTATCTTCCACCCTTTCAGACTTGGAATGGGGGAGTTTATAGCCTCTCCCCTGCAAGGGAAGGAACTCCATCTTCCATTACTTTGAGGTGGGATTACCCGCACACCTTTCGGAATTCTCTGGTAATCTTAGCCAGCACGGCGACATAATTCCACAAATTTCTTAGTATCTATCGCTTCTACAGTCGGTGTCGGGAACTTTTGCACCCAATACAAATGCTATAGCAATCCTTGCAGGAGTTGTAAAATTCTCCTTATGTTCTCTGGGGTTGGTTTTTCACGAATCAGTTCCCCTTTTTTTCTTCCTTTGTGTTCTTTTTGTCTTTGTGGTTCAATAACACTCTCAGGACTTACGTAACATTACCACATCTAGGGGCAACCACAGGGGGATTGAACCCGAAAAAACGCTATATGTATAACCTTTGCGTAAGTCCTGACTCTTTTGGTTTTCCTAAATAATTTTGAATTGCTATATCACGGTGTTACTCTTAGCAAATCGCTATTCTACAGAACTTTATTCAACTCAATGCGTTTTCTATCAAAAGTTTTCTTTTCCCGATCGCTACTAAACAAATCAAAAATAATAGATAACTCACCATCAGCTAGTTGTTTTACATGAATTAGACTAAAATTATTTTGAATACATATATATAAATTTTGAATTTTGTAGGGAATTTTCTTTTCATTATTTCCAATAAAATCTTCATTAATAACTAATTTTTGTAATGTCCGCATAGCAAATTTGCTTAAAGATGCATAGGCGATACCGCTAGAAGTAAGCTGAAACACTTTAGCCGATGGAGATTGCTCGTGGGATAACTTGAAAGCAGCTCCCATGTGTACATCTCCGCTCAAAAATACTACAGGCTTCTTGGTTTTTTGTGAAAACTCAAAAACCTTCTTTAATAGTTGATCTCGTTCTGCCCAATTAGATTTATGATCCCAATGGTCTCTTAAATCATCGGTGTACTTCCAATAGGGAATGTCTAAATTATTGACAGCAAAGCTCTTAAAGTGAACGACTGGAACTGGCGATACAATAAATAAAATGCGGGATTCAGAATCATATTGTGAATTGAGCCAACTGTCAAAGCGTTTCCACTGCTTGGCACCTAAAAGACGCAACTCTTGTCGATTGTAATCATGATGTCCCCTCATATCTAATACATAAAAACCACAAAATCCACAATTGAAATGATAGTCAAATTGGTCAATACTAGCGTCTGTAGGAGGATTATGAGAATGTTCGTATTCTTGATAAACTTGCTTAGCAGCTTGAAACATTTGATTTGCCAGCCGCAAATGTTCTTGAGTATTTCGCAACTGCCATGAAGTATCTAGCTGTGCTGCTAATTCATCCGGTGTATAAGAACCCCAACCATCCATAATTTCATGGTCATCCCATATCATGTAGCTGGGAAAACTTTGAAAAAGTTGTTGCACCTGGGGAATGCCCCAATAACCCCGGTAGATGTCTCGATACCAGGAAATCATGTCGTTTTTAGAAGGTTTTTGATGTTTAATTTTCTTTAACCAGCTCCAGATATTTAATTCCTTATTTCCTTCTCCATCCACATATACTTGATCGCCAGCACCTATCAGAAAACGGGCATTTGTATCAGATAATTCTTGCTTAAATTTTTCCCACATTTCCAAATTGATGAGCTGATGCTCGTCGTAGGGCATATGGCAACTGTACATCCCAAAATTTACCTCTGTGGGATGTTCTGGAAAGGTTTGAAATGACAGTTTTTGTTCATTGCCCAGTTCCCAGGGGTTTTCTCGATTTAAGTGAAATAGGGCGTAATAATAGCGAGTATCGGGTTGGAGATTGTTTAGGTCTACTACACCTGTTAAGTCATGCTCTTGATTGAGTTGGAGTGGGACAAGAGTAACGCTGTAAATTTCTTGGGAGAGACTTGGAGAACTTAATCGCAACCAATGTCCTTTTTCATCGTTGATTATCTGCGGGGTGCCGTTGGTAGGAATTTGATGGCGAGAAAATACTAGCCAGTAATCTCCAGGGGAAGACGCCCGGAACCAAAGACGGACGCTAGTGGGGGTAGTATGCCCAATGATGCTGGCACAATCGAGACGGGGATTGGGCCAGGGACGCTGTTCGGGATCATAAAAATTTAGATGTGATAAGGTCAAATTGAAAACTCGGCTTTGATAGAATGTCTGCGAATTTCAATATTAACTAGAAACGGTTGCTATTGATGGTTTAGCCGACATTTAGCCGACAAACACAAGAAACCGAATCATCGGCGCGATATAATGCGCGATCGCGCCTGTGATTCGAGTTATTCCTATCGCTCCTTGTTCTGGCTTCTAAATTGCTGCCCAGAACCCCCATGAATCAAACGCTGTCAGTCACGCTGCTAAAATTAAACGCCCCCACTCGCACCCCAGGCACAACACTGCTGCCATAGCGTTGGACTGTACTCAGAGCATCCACATCCCGCAGCATTTCAGGCAAACTCTGGTTAAAGCGCAAGTTTTTAATCGGGTAAGCAATTTGACCATTCTCAATCCAGAACGTGCCATCACGACTCATTCCCGTTACTACTAATGACCGAGGATTCACATAGCGCACGTACCAAGCCCGACTCACCAGAATTCCTCGCTCTGTCTGGGCGATTAGGTCAGCTAAACTTTGATCTGAGCCAGTCATCACAATTGGATACATTGCACCCGTCGGCTCTTTGCCCTGCTGTGCCGCCCAGTAGCGGCTGCAGGAAAGGGTTTGGGGGATGCCGTCCTGAATTACTTCTTTGTAGTTATTGCTCAACCCATCGCCAAAGAAAGTGCCCAACTGCAACAAAGGATCAGCGGCATTTCGCTGCACTTGCACGATGGGGCTAAACATGGCTTCACCCAAGCGGTTGCCAGCGGGTTTGCCTGACTCATCGGTGCGAGACATAAACGATCGCCCTTCATCTGCCGCGCGTGCATCCAGATTCCAGATGAGCCAAGGGAGCAAAGCGGCGAAAGCGGCTCCATCAAAGACAACTGGATACGTGCCAGGATTGACCTCGCGGGGTTGGCGCGACTTGATTGCCCGCTCAATTAACTGCTGGGTTAATTCCTCAATTGGCAACTGTTCAAGCGCCCAAGCGGAGCGATTACACCACGAGGAACCATCCCCAATTCGAGCTGTAAAGCTGAAATCTGCCTCTGTAGTTTGATTGCAGGCGCGTAGTCCCCGTGAGGAAGCGATCGCATATAAGTTCGTCTCTGTACTCAGCGTTCCCGAACCATCCACTCCCGCCTTCGCACTCATCGCGCAGACTCGCTGGATAATTTCGCCCCGTGCTAGCGGTGAAAGGGTTGCCGTTGCCTCATCAAAGGCTGGGGTGCGCTCTTCGTAAACTTGAGGTTCTAGCAACGGCACCCACTCCGGATCTTCTGGGGCAAAGCGGGCGAGTTCTTCCGAGCGTTTGATGGCAGATGCGATCGCATCTGAATCTAAATCTGTCGTAGAACTAGAGGCACTCTTGCGTCCGAAGTAACTGGTGATGGTGAGCTTAAACTGAGTGCTACTAATATTTTGGCTAATCTGATTTTCTGAGAAACGACTGAGGGATGCTTCGCCAGTGCTGAGACTGACAAAAACATCCTCTGCTTCCGATTGTTTAATAACTTCTTCTAACAGAGATATCGCCCGATCTTTACTGATTAAACTGGGTGCTGTTGCTAGGGTCACGATAATCCTGAGATTTGTGGAACAGTTGAGTATAGGATGGATGCGATCGCCATGCTTGAAACTACGCTCTCATTGGTTTACTCTGACAATTCTCCAAAGCGTTCCCGATAACGAGCCAACAACAACTCCATTTCTGCCACTTGTTGCTCAGCTTGTTGGCGCTGTTGCTCAGCTTGTTCCTTCTGCTGTCGCTCCTGCTGTGCTAGTTCCTCCGGGGTTGGGATTAACTGGCTCTCAAGTGTAAAGAAACGCAGCTTTGATTCGCGAACACCCAAATATAGCTCTAGTTGCTGGCTCCATAACCAGCCATCAGAATTGGGTTGAAGTTCCTGGTAGCAACCATCTAATAAATGAAATCCCTTAAATTCCAGGCTTTCCGGGTCAAACCAAAAATAGTCGGGAGTGCGGAAGGTATCCTGGTAAATTTGCTTTTTCAAACCTCGGTCAGTTTTGGCTGTTTTGCGAGACAGAATCTCCACAATTACATTGGGATACTTGCCGTCTTCTTGCCAAACTACCCAACTTCTGCGCGGTTTGCGTTCAGTTCCCAATACCACAAAGAAATCAGGTCCTCGGAACAGTTCAGATTTGCGCTGACGTGGGCTGTAGTAGACAGTAAGATTACCGCAGGCATAAAAATCCTGACGGTTTTGCCACCACAATTCTAGACATTGAATCAGCAGCATTATTTGCCGCAGGTGCAGTTCGGTTTCCAAAGGGGGTTCGTCACTGTATAAATCACCAGGAGGAAATATAACATCTTCTTCCTGTGAATCTTCTAAGATTTCTAAGTCTTGAGTCAGAGACATGATAGTTACACCAATTATTTGATGCTAAATATTCGATTTCCCTCTAGCGGATCGTAGAGACGTTGCATGAAAAGTCTCTACTGTTGAGGGATCTGTTGCAGATAATCGGGAAAACGATACAAATCACGAGGAGCTGCCAATCTGAATATTTCGCACTCGCACGGGTACGCAGGCGTGGGTCATTTGGGCAATTTGGATAGGCTCACCTTTGCCGCAGTTGTTAGCACCGCACTGCATCCATTCTGAGGCTGAGCCAACTGCATCCACGCTATTCCAGAAGTCAGTTGTCATGGATTGATAGGTGACATTTTTGAGCATTCCTACCACTTTGCCTTTCTCTACTTTCCAGAAAGCATCGCCGCCAAATTGGAAATTGCGACGCTGTTGATCGATGGAGAAACTGCCAATTCCGTCGATTAAAATCCCGTCTTCGGTGTCAGCAATCATCTCGGCTAAAGTGGCGGTGTGGCTGCCTCCCTCTTGCCCTGGTTCTAGCCCTAAATTAGGAATGCGAACCATCGGCACGCTTGACCAGCTATCAGCATAGGCGCAACCGTTACTGCTGGGGCGTCCGAGTCGATGGGCAGTTTCCCGGTCTGTGAGATAGTCTACTAAAATGCCATCCTTAACAACATACCAATCTTGTGAAGCAACTCCTTCATCGTCGTAGCCTGCGGTACTGCGTCCTCCCGGTTGAGTGCGATCACATTTAAAATTTACCCAAGGCGCGGCATATTGCAGTTTGCCCAATTTATCAGTCGTGGCAAAGCTGGTGCCTGCAAAGTTGGATTCGTAGCCGTACACGCGATCTAATTCTGTAGGATGTCCGACTGATTCGTGAATTGTCAAAAACAAGTTAGTCGGCTTGAGAATTAAAGTGGAACGAATCCCCGAAGGACCAACAGGCGCGTGAACTTTCTCAATCGCTTCTTCGGCAACCCGATCGATTTGGCTGAGGATATCTGATTTATCGATATGCTCGTAACCGATGTTCAAGGGTGGGCGTTCGTAGCTGCGGCTTTGAGCATCGCCATTGGCAATCGCTGTGCAGCCAAATCCCGGATAGCTGCGATAAATTGTCTGCTGGATGAGAGAACCTTCTGTGGAAGCGAAGGTTTTGTCTTCACGGCTGAAGCTGAGATAAGAATAGGCTTTTTTAATGCCGCGATCGCTATAACTCAACAACTGTTCGTTCAAATTCAGCAGCAGTTCTGCCTTTTCAGCGATAGGCACGTTGAACGGGTCAATCTGGATCGGAGTGATGTAAGTATCGCGGTGCGCTGCAACGGGAACTAACTGCACCCGCGTTTGTTGGGACAGGCGACTAGCTTTGGCGATATCTACCGCTAAGGCAACGATTCTGGCAACTTCTGCGGGGCTTTTATTGTGGCTGGCAGCGAAACCCCAAGCGCCATCTAGCAGCACCCGCACCCCAAAACCAGAACTTACATTGTCTGACAAATTGCTGAGGGAGCGATCGCGTGCATACAGATTCTGAGTTCGGTAGGTGCAGAATCGGACATCTCCGTACTCGCACCCGGCTTTCCGAATCAGGTCGATAGCTAGTTCGCTCAATTCAGTCGTATAGCCTGGGTTTTTAACCTCAGAAATGGGTGCAGGAGCTTGTACCATAGGGATCTCCACTTAACAATTAAAAACGTAAAATTAATTGCAAAAAGACTGTTTTTTAATTTTACATTTTAATTCATTCTAATCCCGCCATAAAGCAATCCCACCCAATAAACCTGTCACATTGGACACAATTTTAGTATTTGGCGGTAACTCAAACGTTATCTTTTTCGCTTCGCCGCCGCCGATATAAAGAGAATCGTAATTAAACAAACTTTGAAGAGACGCGATCGCTTTTTCTAGACGATTATTCCATTTTTCCTTACCGACTTTATCCAAAGCAGCACGCCCCATCTGCTCTTCATAGGTTTCCCCTTTGCGAAACTGATGATGACCCAATTCCAGATTGGGTACCAGTGTCCCGTCTACAAACAAGGCGGAACCAAAGCCGGTGCCCAGGGTAATTACCAACTCAACACCCTTCCCGGAAATCGCCCCCATCCCCTGAATATCGGCATCATTTGCCACCCGCACCGGCTTGCCCAAGCGATCGCGAAGCTCTGTTGCCAGAGCGAATCCAATCCACTCTGGAGTTAGATTTACCGCCGTTTTCGTCACACCATCGCGCACTACACCCGGAAAACCAACGGATAAGCGGTCAAATTCGCCTTGTCCGGCAGCAAGATTCGCGATCGCATCAATCACTGGCTCCGGTTTGGCAGGGGCTGGGGTTTCTACTCGGCTGCGTTCGGTCAGTGGTTCTCCAGCTTCGTCTAAGACTATCACCTTGATGCCACTGCCGCCAATGTCAACAGCTAGGGTACGCATACATCTATATCTCTCAAGCTTGATGGTGACTCGATTGTGAATTTTAGATAGACGATTTTCGATTTGTGACAAGGTTGAAACTAGGGTTTTTTTATCGCTAGACGCTCATCCAAAATCGAAAATCCAAAATTCTCTTACGCCTGTGAAGTTGGAGTCGAGGCAGTTGCAGAATTGGTTCCAGTTGGGGAGAAAAATTTATTTGTCACCCAGGTCGTCAAAATATGAGACAACAGTCCCATTGGCCCTGCAAATAAGCACAGCACCAGCGAGTGGATTGTCCAGACACCAGTACGCTGCCCTTCCCAGTAAATATAGCGACCTACGAACAAATCCATTACCAGAAAATGAACCCACCCGATAGCAGCTGCTTTTTCGTCTGCAAAGAATCGAGCAATATCAGCTAGCTGAGGATTGGACATCGCTTGAGCAGATTCCGGTGTAATTGATGTAAAAAACCAATACACGTATAAACCTGCTAAAGCCACAAAGGGGAGATAAGATTCCATCACCCGCTTCGTCACGCCCCAGTTGGGTAGCAAAATCATTAGCGCCCAGAAAGGCAGAACAAACAGATTAGCGCCATTGAATAGTTGAGCAATTGTCATAGATTATGAAGAATTAACCAGACTATCGTCATCGTAAGCGACTGTAAAGCAGATTGCCGGTTAGAATCGATGCCCAGAGAACTTGCCCAATTCTTGCAGGAGCTTTCTGAATGAAAGTTAAAATGATTTTACCGGCTTTGACTGAAGCGCTCAGCCCCCACTGGCGACCGATTAAATATTCGCTGTTTCCGCCGCTGGGATTAGCGACGATTGCCAGTTTTTTCAGCGAAGATGATGAAATTATCCTGCAAGACGAACACGTTGAGCGGCTGGATTTAGATGATGAGCCAGATTTGGTGGTGATTCAGGTTTATATCACCTCAGCTTACCGAGCTTACGAACTAGCCGACCATTACCGTAAAAAGGGTGCATACATTTGTCTGGGTGGATTGCACGTTACCTCACTTCCAGAAGAAGCTGCGACTCATGCGGATACAATTTTCCTTGGCCCTGGTGAAGATACATGGCCTGAATTTCTTCAGGATTTTCGGGCGGGGAATCCTGGTAAAGTGTATCAGTCGAAGCTGCGATCGCTCCTCGGCGTTCCTCCCATTCGCCGCGACTTAATTAAGCGCGATCTCTACCTAATTCCTAACTCCATTGTCGTTTCGCGGGGTTGTCCTCACACCTGCGATTTTTGCTACAAAGAAGCTTTCTTTAAAGGCGGCAAATCTTTCTACACGCAACCTGTAGATGACGCATTGGCTGAAATTGAGCGACTACCGGGGCATCATCTTTATTTTCTCGACGATCATCTCTTTGGCAACTCTGAATTTGCCGCCGCGTTGTTTGAAGGGATGAAGGGAATGGGGCGCGTGTGGCAAGCAGCGACAACGGTACAATCTATCTTGCAGCCGGGATTGTTGGAAAAAGCCGTCGAATGTGGCTTACGCAGTTTGTTTGTTGGCTTTGAAACCCTCAACCCGACAAATCTCAGAGAACAGCATAAATATCAAAATCTGAATCGAGATTACAATGCTGCCATTCGCCGTCTGCGGGATTTGGGCGTGATGGTAAATGCTAGCTTCGTTTTTGGCATGGATGACGATGATGAAACCGTGTTTGAGCGCACGGTTGAATGGGCGGTGCAGCAGGGACTGGAAACTGCCACGTTTCACATTTTGACGCCTTATCCGGATACTGCTTTGTACAAACGGATGGCAGCGCAGGGACGGATTACTGATTCTAATTGGGATTTATACGATACTCGTCACGTTGTCTACAAGCCAACAAAGATGACGCCGGAGGTGCTGGAGGCTGGCTACTGGCAAGCGTATCGAGATTTTTATCGTTGGAGTAATATTTTCCAAGGTGCTTGGGCTAAGGATCGTTGGTCTGACCGGATGCGGCATTTGGTCTATGCTGGGGCGTGGAAGAAGTTGGAGCCAGTTTGGGACGCGATTATTCGGGCGAAAAAGGTGACTCAATGCCTGCCAACTTTGGAAAGTGTTTTGACCAGTTTTGGCGCTCATCCATCCTTTCAACCACGAGAAAAGTTACCCCTTAAGGAGGAGGCAGCAGTTCTAAAAGAGCAGATGCCAGTTTCATAAAAGTCTCTAGTAATCTTCTAGGGTGGGGTTTCCCCGCCCCTACTCGAAATACTGGTGCGATCGCGCGGTAGGCTGGTATTTAGGGAATTGCCCGCTGGAGGGATCGACCGATATGGAGTTCAAACTAAGAAATGCCTTTAAGTTTTATCAGAATTTAGAGCATCAAAATCAAGCGATTGATGAGCTTGAGCAATGGTTCAAAGATAATCACCCAGAGCATTTAGAGCAGTTTCACCAAGCTTTATTAAATGGCCCCAGCCCCGATATTCACTCGGAGGCGATGGAGAAACTGACACTCAAAAGTAGCCAACCGTTGGCTCTGGCAACCTATTCAGCAGAAATTCATCTGAGCGATCCGATCGTCGCAGGTGGTGACTTGACGTGGGCAGAAGCGATTCCTAATGGCGATCGCCATCTCCCCGAAAATCCAGAAGTCGTGGAGAATATTATCTCCCTCGCCAAGCAGCTACAAGTTGCCAGAGACCAGATTGGCAAGCCTTTCCTGATCACCAGTTGGTATCATCACAAACCTTTTGGGGCTAAGGTTCATGGAGCGTCTAAAAATCAGCCGATGACGGGCGGTGCTATTGATTTCAGGGTGGAGGGCTATACCGGGCGACAGCTAGCAAAGATGCTGGATTGGTGGGAAGGCGGTTTAGCGACCTATATGTATGTGCCCTATATGCTTCATCTAGATATGGGTCCCCAGCGACGCTGGCAAGCGCAATATCCGGGCTAGGGAACAATTAAAAAATTAAAAATGGAGGATTCTTCATTTTTAATTTTGCATCTTAATTCCTAGTTTACGCCATGTGCAACTTTTTCTTAGCCCCCCTTGTGAAGGGGGGTTGGGGGGATAAAATGTAAAGCCAATTTTGTCAGATACCTCGATGAATTGGAGGCAGAAATCCAAAAAGTTGCACACTGCGTTAGTTCCTTACCGAACGCCGGGAAAGCTATTGACAAACTGGATCTGAATATCAGGAAACTTATCGACAATCTGCACCTTAAGATCGGGGAAGGATTCGACAAATTGCCATTGACCGCAGCGTTGGGGAAAAGCGGTGACGGGTTCTACGATTAAATCGGGGGAGGATGAGACAATCTTTACCTTGATATCTGGCAAGCTTTCGACAATTTTTACTTTGCCGTAAAGTGGCTTGCCATTGTAGGTGCAAGTGGCTTTGTTGATGACACTTTGAGCAGAAGCGATCGCTCCTAGCGGCAGCGTTACCAGTAGGCTGGTGCCAAATACAACCCAGTTCAACCAACGTTTCATCATCAAAATACCAGGGACAAGTTAAAATCTGCTCAATATAAAAGTCAGGACTTGTGACTTTTATATTCTGATTATTCTGTTAATGTATCCAGTTCCTCTTTAACAACCCGTAGAATTCGATCGAGATAGGCTTGCCGCCACTGTTCTCTCTCTTGTTCCACCTGCTCATTTGGGTGGTAATTTTCAATTTCTTCAATAGAAATCAGACCTTTTGTTTGAGCCAAGCGTTCAACTGTATCGAGACGTTCGTGCAGGACAGAGATTTCGCCGGTTAGCGCCAGCACCATTGCCAGTAATTTGTCGCTTTCGGGATTCTCAAAGTAAATAGGTCGTTTTCCCTTAGCTTTTTTTGCCATTACTACAAATTATCTTGAATGACTTTATTTTGATTTTGTCGTTATTTAGAAATGGGTAAAAGATGTCAGCAATAGACTTTTTGCAGAGGTCGGGTAAAGGTTAAAGGTAATTATTTTTTCCTTCCCCCTTACCCAATCAAATCGGAAAGTTGGAAATTTTTACCAAAGGTCTAATGATGAGTCTTTAGTAGGTCGTTACTGATTAATCAATAATGACCCGTGACTTATTTACTGGCAACCAAGAGAAACCAATTACCCCGACTGCCAAAACCGCCTCCTTGGGATGTGCCTTTCCAGCCACCTATAGCAGCAACAGTTGGGGTAATTTTATTTGCTTCAAAACCAGCTTGGCTGGTCAGCGCCACCAAGTCTAGATCGCGCATGGCACTCCACCAAGGTTCGTTGTTGTTTTGCGTTTCCCAATCAAACATGAATGCGCTGTAGGAGTCCATGTTTTGATAAAGGGGAGCTTCCAGATGAACCATTAACCCACCCGGTGCTAACAGTCGATAGCATTCGCGCAGAATATTAGCGATCGCTGGTGGTGACGCTTCGTGCAACAAAATATGTGAGACGATCAGATCGAACGACGCATCTGGGAAATCTGTACACTCACCATTCTGCTGCGAGAAGTGTACCCGCTTACCCAAAGCTTCTGCTCTGGCATGAGCGTACCGCAGCATCGGTGCCGCTACATCAATGGCATAAACTTCTGCTTCAGGGTAAGCATCCACGTAAGGAAGCGTGCTGTGACCAACCGAACATCCGATGTCGAGAATTTTCTGAGGGCGCAAGTTGGGATGCTGCGGCTGTAGGTAATTGTGAACCACAGACTGACCCATATCGTCGTTCATTGGCCCCAGACGACCCATTACATAAACGTAAACACCGCGATCGTAGAGGGCACCCGCCGCGATATCATCTTCGGTATATTCACTGTGGTATCCACCCGGCATACAGTGAATATCGACTGCGGTGTGGTAGGCGGGTATTTTCAAATCTGCATTCAAGGTTAAAGAACCCAAAGGGCTATCCTTGTCTCGCGCCTGCTCAATCAAATCGGTAAGTTGCCGATCGACGCTCGTGTTGACTGAATCCCACATCATCTCTTGAGCGTTACGCCGCAATGCACCCCACATTCGGTAATAGGGTTCGTCCTGCATCAGACGGCGAACTTCATGCCGATCTTGAGGCGATCGCTGATGCTCCTGCTCAAACTGCGGTTTAAGCCGCTTCTCGTAAATTGCTTTATTTCCTGGGGTGATCTGACTGGTCAGGTAGCCTTTTAAGCTATTGACAAAGTTTTGGCGTGCTAACTCATCATGGGTAGCTTGAGGCAGCATCCGGTGTTGGAATTGTTTATCCATATCCTAATTTCCTAACCCATTATTGTTTACTTTAACAAGTTATCGTTAGCTTTCAGGGGTTTTCAGTGTAGGTGAGCGATCGCTTTCACATCAGGTTACTCTCACCGGAGCGATCGCTTTCACATCAGGTTACTCTCACCAGAGCGATCGCTGGAGGTGACTGGCTGTTTTTTGCATCCTTCTATCTAGCACTGAGGTAAGCTTCTAGCGTCTCAGAACCCCCAATCAAGTTGCCATCAATAAATACTTGGGGAACCGTTGTTGCGCCTGTGACAGCCCGTAAAGAGCGAGTGGTAATCTCTTTGCCCAAGACAATTTCTTCGTAATCCAACCCATGCTCCTTCAGCATCACCTTCGCACGAGCGCAGAAGGGACAACCTACTTTCGTAAACAGGGAAACGATTTGAGGCTTTGCTGCCTGAGGATTGATATAGTTGAGCATTGTCTGGGCATCAGACACCTCAAAGGGGTCTCCTTCTACGACTGCCTCAATGAACATCTTTTCAATGGTGCCATCCTTCACCAGCATGGAATAACGCCATGACCGCTTCCCAAACCCTAAATCAGCTTTATCAACCAGCATTCCCATACCTTCGCTAAATTCACCATTCCCATCGGGAATCAGAGTTAGATTCTCTGCTTCTTGGGATTTAGCCCATTCATTCATCACAAAGGCATCATTGACGGAAATACAGATAATGTCATCTACGCCATTTGCATGAAAGACCTTACCCAACTCGTTGTAGCCAGGGAGATGAGTTGATGAACACGTCGGAGTAAAAGCACCCGGTAGAGAGAAAACAACCACTGTCTTCCCAGCAAACAAGTCGTTAGTCGTCACATTCACCCACTGGTTGTCATGGCGAGTACGGAAGGTGACGTTGGGAACTTTTTGTCCTTCTCGATTGGGAAACATGAATTTAGCTCCTTGGCTACAAATGATCTTAACGGTGAAGTTAAATTAACCGTACTCATTATGACTACATTTTGTCAAGGCAAAGACTCCCTTTAACTCGCTTTTTTTCTAGCGTTAGCGATCGCTCTCATCGCGGGGTTAGCGGCTCCTTACAAGTCTAGGACTTAGGCAGAGATCCCCCTTGCATTCCCCCTTTTTAAGGGGGGTTAGGGGGGATCTAGGGTTCAAGCTTTCAGTGTGTAAGTCCTAAAACCGTTAAAACGGCAATAACAGGCAAGGAAACCATTCTCCGTACCTTACCACCAGGGGAAATCTTTGCAGCTCCCGGCTTATTGGGTGTGATGGAATTGCGCCAGCGACAGTCACTGCTGAGTGTGATTTTCAGATTCTTATGGTAAAATGAGATGCTCTTTTAGAAGCCATTCCCCTCAGCTTGAGCATTGAACTTTCTTTTAGCTTCATAGAATCGACAGGCGACAGATCCCAGCGAGTAAAGCAATGCAGCGTTATTCGACGCTCCAACGACAGCACCGATTATAGGCAAGAGTTCTATAAAGCCTAGTCCAACTTTCAGGACTCCAGAACCGCCTACAGACAAACCGAAAATTGCCAGGACTTCGCCTCGTCGAGTGGGATCTTTTAACGAAAATCCGTATGCAGCAGCGATGCGATAGATCATCTCTGCTTGAAGCGCTGTCACTGCTGCCACATCGACCGCAAACAGAGTTAGCGCTAAAGGAGGCACGAAGTTAGTGAGTAATCCAATTCCTCCGCCTTTGAGGGAGGTGTCCACAATAATTCGGTGAGCAAGCTGCTCAGAGCTTTCTAGAGGGTATTCCTGTTGTAGCTTGTTTACCTCATTCTGAGCTTTTTGGGCATCAACTTGACCCAATGCAGTCGTTAGCCAGTTAATGCCTGGAACCTTGGCAGCAAATTTGACGACTGGATTTTCAGCGATTGGGGCCACGATTTTGCCCACATTTTCCGTTCCCTGCTCCACGAATCGCACAGCCGCAGCTCCAACAGTTTCTCCTACGGCAGTGGTAGTGCTGGTAACGTTTTCAGCAGCAGACTGCAATGCATCGGAAGCCAATTTAGCAAACTGAATTGCTGTAGCGATCGCTTCACTCATTGGGTCGGTGCCTGAACCTTCTTTGCCTGGTGCTGCCATAGATTTTAGGGACTTTTAAACTTTAAACTTAAACTTTAGATTGAACTGAAACCTACTTTACAAAAAGCAAAGACTCAGTAGCCTCTATCCTCTGATAGTGATTGAATCTTCTAAAAGTCTTAGGTTCAGCACCCAGTCTCATCGATCAGCTTTTTTTACAGACACCAGTCTTTGGAAGTTTAGATCAATATGCGATCGCTATTTCCCTGCCAGAAACTTTTGGTGCAGGATGCGATCGCTTCTAAATAAATGCCACTCTTCGGCTACTTTAAAACAAACCCAAAGTCAGAAATTTGTCAATCGGTAAAGTAGCACCAATTCCCAGCCAGAGTGTAACTGTGGGTTCAAGATAAAGATTAATAAACTCAGCTTTGCGATCGCATTGAGCGATTAAATCTGATTGATTGGCAGGAAAAATGCCAACATCACCATCTGTATAGCACTCACTCTGCCAGTGTCCATCTCTTTTTAGTCTTATTTCAAATTGTCCGACACAGATGGTGATAATATGCTGGGCAAAGCAACATTCAGGAAGTTCGTGAGCGGACTGTCGATGATAAGCGAAGTGAATACCTGACCACGCAGAAGTGTTACTTGAGAGTACAGGTGGGTTGAGGACAAGCTGTTTCCAAACTTTTTCTTGCGTGAGATCGATATTCGGCAGTTGAACTTCTGGCATGACTGGTATAGCTGTGCATGGCTATTCTTAGTCTATGGGGTTAACCGAATGAATGTGACACCAGGACACGTTAGCTGTGAAAAGAAAAGTTTAAAGCAGTTATGTTTAAAGTTACCTTTTTTGCGATTATTGATTCGGTGCTTACTATTTACCCTGCTATCAGAATGGATAACGATATCGTTCTTTTTCTTGTCGGTGTTGGCGTACTCGTCTTCTATCTCATCTTCTCGGCGCTGACTGAAATGGGTACTAAACTCCCCTGGAAGAAATAGCCAGTTTTTTGGCATGGTGAGCTTTTGCCCACAAGTTTTCAAACATTCATAGAAATGGGCGATCGCGCCCTTCCACGCCTAAAATTATAGAATAGCAGCAAGCATATTTGGATGGGAAACAAGGGCGATCGCGTCTTCCATGTCAGAAACGTTTGGTTGATGAGGGCGATCGCTCTTGCTTCTGGCGTTACTTTTCACAGTTACAGCAACTATTGGAAGCAGGTGTTAGATAAGCATTCATCTCAGCTTTCTCTCTCCGAGGTTACTGAGAAGCCTTAAATTACTGAATCAAAAATGGAGGTTAGCGGACTCGAACCGCTGACATCCTGCTTGCAAAGCAGGCGCTCTACCAACTGAGCTAAACCCCCAGACTTGAAGTCGGAACTTCAGTCACTTTTATTATATTAACTCATATGGTTCCATTAGAAAAGGGGTAGAGGAAGAAATATTTAGACGCATATCATCACAGAAGCTTACTCTGTTAGGTTAGGTGATGAACCAGAGTAAAACATTTTTACTCCTTGCAGTTGAGTGGGGAAATGACCCAAGTTGTTGTAGCTTTCTATAAATTTGTCAAGTTGCCAGATTTTGCCCAGAAACAAAACCCGTTATTGTCGCACTGCAAAGCACAGGGTATTAGAGGGACAATTCTCTTGGCAGCAGAAGGCATTAACGGGACGATCGCGGGTTCTCGTCAAGCAATCGACTCAGTTTTATCGTTTTTGCGCTCCGACCCGCGTCTAGTAGACTTAGAGTATAAAGAATCTTCTGCCGATTCTCCACCATTTGACCGGATGAAGGTGCGGTTGAAGAAAGAAATTGTTACCTTAGGATTGCCCGAAATCGATCCGAGCGATCGCGTCGGCACTTATGTCAGTCCGCAGGAGTGGAATCAGCTGATTTCCGATCCAGAAGTGACGATTATTGACACCCGCAACGATTATGAGGTGACGATTGGCACCTTTAAACGAGCGCAAAATCCCCAAACTGCCTCGTTCCGACAGTTTCCCGACTATGTTCACAACAACCTCGATCCCAGCAAACATAAAAAGGTTGCTTTATTCTGCACTGGCGGCATTCGCTGTGAAAAAGCGACATCATTTATGATGGCTCAAGGGTTCCAAGAGGTTTATCACCTCAAAGGCGGCATTCTCAAGTATTTAGAGGAAGTTCCCCCAGAAGACAGTCTCTGGCAAGGAGAATGCTTTGTCTTCGATCAACGTGTTGCTGTACGCGAGGGTTTGGAGATAGGAACTCATGAAATGTGTCCCAGTTGCGGTCATCCTATCTCCGAAGCGGATAAAACTTCGCCTGATTATCAGGAAGGCATTTTCTGTCCCTATTGTAGCGATCGCTTTACTGAGGATAAATAAGTAGGACAGTAAGCGAAGTGGTGATAAATTAATTTGGGCAGATTCTAGGGATATGCGATCGCATTTCCTTAGCCAATATTAAAAGCTAGCTTTCCATCTTGAGCCATGCAAAGACCTGAGCCACTGTTAGCGCTAATTCAATTCCTTCTAACAGTGGCAAGCGAACTTCCTTCAGAAGCGCTTCGCTAACGCTTCCTTGCAAGAGTTCTGGCGGCTGGTTTGGGAGGAATACCAGTATGCTGTGATCGTCGGGATCGATGAACCATCCCAATTGACATCCGTGGCGCAAACAGTGAAGGATGTTGCCAATTACCTGATTGGGCTTCTGCTCAGGAGAGAGAATCTCAATCGTCCAATCTGGATGCCGTTCAAAATTATCAGGCACTTCCCCATCCACAGTAAAGGGGATACGCTGCCACTGAAACACCGCTACATCAGGAACAGTTGATCGACCTCCAAAGGTACACCGCAACTCAGGAAAAGCATAAGCAATCTTCTGTTCCTCTGTAACCTCATTGATCGTAGCGCAAAGCTTACCCTGCAAGCGGCTGTGTCTTCCTTTCGGCATCGGCTTTTGGATAATCTCTCCGCCAATGAATTCGCTTGCTGGCTCAGTTTCGGGAAGTTTCAGGAATTCCTCTAAACCGATCGCTTTGGATGCCGCCGTCGTCATGCTGCTATCCCTGGAGTGCTAAGTCTGTTAACCCTATCCTAGTCTGTATGGAAGCGATCGCTCCCATACACTGAGAAGAGATAGATAAACAGCGATCGCGCTTATCGTTGCAGAGGGAAGATGCGATCGCTGATGCTCACTACAACCGAATACCTGCTCTAGTCAGGCAAGTTGAACATCTCAGCTTCTATGAGAAGCTTACGCTCTTCAATTCTGTCAGAGCGGTTGAGTTGTACTAGGCGAACCGTCACGCGACCTTTGGGTGTTAGGGGGATAAACTCAGCATCACTTAGTCGAAAATGCTCATGCCAGCTATCTCGACGAGGATTGTAAAGTGGAACGACTTCGCCCGTCTCTAAATCGATCGATGCTATATCGCTCCCCTTATGCTTGTTGCAAAGCACACATGAGAGCGCCAAGTTATCAGCTTCGGTTAATCCGCCATGCTTTTCGGCAATGATATGGTCTATTTCGTGAGGAGCGAATGCAGTAGCATCCGAAATCCAGCAATATTCGCAGCATCCTTTAGCACGATCGTAAACGAGGCGTCGTAGTGTGGATGGGATGTACGTGCTGCTCATCCTTGACTCAATTTCTTGAGTTTTAGGTATGCTTTCGCCTTCGCCATCCGGATTAGGTGTTCAAGGTACTGATACTGTTCCCAACTCTTTGCTTCAGCAAGCGTTAGACTTTGGGTGCGGTTCTTCTCTAGCAGACTACTAATCTGAGCTTGCAGTGCTTCGGAGGGACGCAGGGCAATAATTTCTTCGGGTGTGGGGAGCGTTGCTAAAAACTCCAATATTTCGGCTACACCTGCAAAACCCGTTTGAGAACTTGCGTTCAACTCACGCAGTCCCAATTCCAAGATTTGTGGTAGTTTGTCTCCTAGCGAACTCAGTTGCAATACCAATTCTTCGGGGAGATCGAGCGTAATCTGCATTATGACCTCTTTGAGGTTTTGAAATAACTATAACAACCGTGAGTACTCCCATACAGTGGAGAGATAGATAAACAGCGATCGTAGTTTTTATGAAGTAGGTATAAAGCAGAGTATTACTTGTCGTTAATTGCTTCCGCCCCTGACCATCCCTCTGGCACTCCAGATTTTTGATATAGTTCGCAGCGCGAGATATAAAGCCTAGCTGCTTTATCTCCAGCATTTATTTGTAGAACTTCCTGAAATATGTATTGTGCTTGAGCGAATTGTTGCTGATAATAAAGCTTGACAGCTTCTTCAAAGCTAGTTCTAGTTTGTGTCTTTAACTGTTGAAGTAGCTCTGTTCCATCATACACTTCAAATACTGCCACTGCTATTTTTTTTCCCTGCACCATAACTCTATCCAAAAATCTATAGCTGTACTGTTCTTCATGATTCAAACTAGATAGAGTTTGTTCGCTAATTACAATATCCGCACCATAAAGCTTTGTTAATCCTTCCAAGCGGGAGGCTAAATTAACTGCATCAGAAATTACTGTACCTTGCATTCTCTCTGGTTCGCCAACAGTTCCCAGCATTAAACTACCAGTATGTAAACCAATGCCAATAGCAATAGGAATATCACCTTTCTGTTGTCGATACTCGTTATATAAATTAACTTGTTTTTGCATTTCAATAGCACTTTTTACAGCATCATCTGCTGATTGAGGAAATAGTGCCATGACTGCATCTCCAATATATTTATCAATAAAACCATTGTTGGCACGGATTGCTGGACTGACTCTACTCAAGTAATCGTTGATAAAATTGAAGTTTTCATGGGGAGACATTGCTTCTGATAAAGTTGTGAAAGAGCGAATATCAGAAAAAAGAATTGTCATATTTTTCTGAACTTGGTCGCCCAATTTAACATCAACAATACTCTCGTGTCCCAGAAAGCGCAGAAACTCATGAGGCACAAATCTACCATTAGCAACATTAATCTTTGCTAAGCGAATATGCGTCTTAATTCGTGCCAACAACTCATGTTTAGAAAAGGGTTTAGTTAAATAATCATTGGCAC
Organism: Coleofasciculus sp. H7-2; assembly: GCF_042747725.1. Lineage (NCBI taxonomy): Bacteria > Bacillati > Cyanobacteriota > Cyanophyceae > Coleofasciculales > Coleofasciculaceae > Coleofasciculus > Coleofasciculus sp. H7-2. The sequence continues at coordinate 190,744 of NZ_JBHZGO010000110.1, read as the reverse complement.
CTGAAGTAAATCCTTCTACTAAGTCGGAAATTTGATTTTTTGCTGTTAGCATTACTATAGGTAATTCACTAGCTAAAAATTTTTGACGAATCTTTTGACATACTTCATATCCCGTCATCCGGGGCATCATCACATCGAGTAAAATTATATCGGGCTGGAAACCATTCTCTATAATTGCCAAAGCTTCTGCGCCATTGGTAGCTTGAGTAACAGAAAAATTTTGCAAATAAAGATTGTTAAGAAGTACCTGAATATTAATTTGCTCATCATCAACAATTAAGATTTTGAAATCTCCACCATTAGCTACTAGCGCTTCGGCAATAATAGTTTCATCGGCTAACTCTTGTGGTTGAATATATGCTTTGATGGACGATACTTCACTGCTAGCAATTTGGTTCTGAGATATGGGCAAAGTAAAAGTAACCTGAGAACCTTCTCCAACTATAGAAGTGACATAAATATTACCGCCGTGTAATTCTACCAATTGTTTCGTAACGGCTAAACCCAAACCTGTACCGCCATAAACCCTAGCAGTAGAACCATCTACTTGTTCAAAAGATTCAAAAATTCTATCTAACTTATCTTCTGGAATACCAATACCAGTATCGGCAACAGTAATTGCTAAGTATTCTATTTGTTGATAATTAACAGTTTTGGCTGATACTTCTACAACACCAGCATCTGTAAATTTAATGGCATTACCAATTAAGTTATAAAGAATTTGTTGCACCCGATTTTCATCAGCATCTACTAGGGGAACATCAGAACCGATTCCGTTAATCAACTGCAATAGTTTTTTACCAACTATAGATCGAGAAAGAGTGATAACTACATCAGTAACTTCTTTCATACCTACAGGTTTGATTTGCAGTTGAATATTTTTGTGTTTTAACTGAGAAAAATCGAGAATATCATTGACTAAATGAGATAGTCTTCTACCGCTGGCTGCAATTGTGACAAGATTAGTAATAGTTTTTTCTGGTAATTTTCCCGTAACACCATCAATTAAAGATTCAGCTATGCCGATAATGCCATTTAGTGGAGTGCGGAGTTCGTGGGAAGTATTGGCTAAAAATTCGTCTTTAAGTTTATCTAATCGCTGCAATTCGGCATTTTTTGATTCTAAAGTACTAAAGTACTCTTGCAATTGAAGAGCCATGCTGTTAAAAGCTTTAGCTAAAACACCGAGTTCATCGGCTCTTTCCAGGTTGATACTTTGGTCAAACTGTCCTTCTGATAGAGCAGTAGCCGCATCCTTCAGCCGTAGAATGGGCTGAGTAATCCAACGGGATGTGAGAATGCCTACTCCGGTGGCGATCGCTAAGGCGGTTAGACATAGTAAAACAGTGCTGCGAGTGTTAGCGTTGATTTGCTCAATAAAATCTGACTCTGGAATTACTACTACAATTAACCAGTCCAAACCTTTATCATCTTCTAGTGGCAGCAGTTCTATAAATTCCCGCTTGCCTGCTATTTTAAATTCAAGTGACAGTGAATGTTGAATCAGGTTTTTGTCCTGAAAGTTTGCGGCTAAATACTGTGCTGTAGCTCTAGTTAAATTATTACGGCTATCTGTAGCTTTAATTCGTTCGGCTCCATAGTCTTTTTGAATACGTTGAAAAGGCTGTTCTCCGGTTGAAGTTGCCACTAATATTCCCGATCGTTCGATAATAAAAGTTTGTCCGGTTTTACCAATCTTTAGACTTTGCAGAAAACTGCCGATTTTTGATAGGTTGATATTGGTAAGCAATACTCCCTGCAATTTGCCTTGTTTATTATAGAAAGGCATAGATGCACCCAGATATAAAGTTAGTCCTGCTGTATTGGGATAAATGTCACTCCAAGTTGGTTTACCAGCCGCTACAGCAGCTTTATACCAAGGACGAGTGCGGGGATCGAAGTTAGTTTTGTTGTTGAGTAGTTTTAGTTTCTTGCCAAATTGATTTGTAGAATAGGTGCGAAAATCGTAGCCATTCGCTTTAGTCGAGGTTCTAATTGTTAGCAAGCCATTATCGAGCCGTTCTACTCCCAGAATGTCCTTTTGCTCTAAGCCAATTCCAGCGAATGTTAGGCTATCGAATATTTGGATTTGTTGCCAGAAATGACGTTTTAATCCAGCATAATCTTGCACGTTCAATTGACCAAGACTAATAGCAGCAGCGTTGCTCCGATTAACTTGATGAGGAATAGCTAGATATGTACGCACGTTCTCCTGAATATGCTGGCTGATTTCGCTTCGCAACTGCCAAGCTAAGTCATTTACTGCCTTTTGTCCGTTTCTAAATGAGAGATAGCCGACAAGCCCCACTGTTGCTGAGATTTGGATGATGAAGGGGACGACAAGAACCAGGCGGAGGGGGACTTTACCGGAAATTTTAGAAACGGAACGGGTCAGAGATTTAGGTAACATAATGGCGATCGCTAATTAATTTATGACCGACGCACCTATTGATATTGTTGAGTGAGCAAAATCTCTTACCCTCACAACCAGAAAATTTCGGCAATTGCGAGAGCTACCCGCTCATCTGTCCTTGGATAGATTCTGCCTATTTTAAATGCAGCAAGCAGTTAACCTTAATAAAAAAACAAGATTCCCCAGCTAAATTCAGGATTTAGCTGGGGAATCTTAAAACTTATTTGCCCAGAGGTGAGGAATTAGGTAGATTGAGCGGTTAGCAACTCAACTGGCAAGCGCTTGAAGGCAAGGCGCTCATTTTCCACATCGACAAAGATGGTGTCGCCGTCGTTGAATTCGCCTCGCAATATCCCTTTAGCGATTTGCGTTTCCAATTCCCGCTGAATAGCACGCTTCAAGGGACGCGCTCCATAAACGGGGTCGTATCCTACTTCTGCTAAAAAGTAAAGGGAAGCATCGGAAAGTTTGAGAGACATCTTGCGATCGCTCAACCGTGATTCGAGTCGCTTGACTTGCAACTGGACAATCTGCCGCAATTCCTGCTTGTTCAAGCCGTGGAAGATAATAATCTCGTCGATCCGGTTCAGGAACTCCGGACGGAAACTCGTCCGCATCGCATCCATCACCCGACTCCGCATTTCTTCGTAGCGGGATTCATCGCTGGCAATATCTAGGATGTACTGCGATCCGATATTGCTAGTCATGATAATGATCGTGTTCTTGAAGTCTACGGTGTGACCGTGAGAATCGGTAACGCGACCATCATCAAGAATTTGCAGCATAATGTTGAACACATCCGGGTGTGCTTTTTCGATTTCGTCGAACAGCAACACCGCGTAGGGACGACGCCGGATGGATTCCGTCAGCTGTCCGCCTTCGTCATAACCGACATAGCCGGGAGGCGCACCAATCAAGCGAGAGACGCTGTGCTTCTCCATATACTCGGACATATCGATCCGTACCAAGGAGTTTTCTGTATCGAACAGGTAAGCCGCCAAGGCTTTTGCCAATTCTGTCTTACCGACGCCCGTGGGACCGAGGAAAATAAAACTAGCCGTCGGGCGATTCGGATCGGCTAAACCAGCACGCGCCCGCTGGATGGCATCGGCAACTGCTGTCACCGCTTCGTCTTGCCCAATCACGCGCTTGTGCAGTTCATCTTCCAATTGCAGAAGTTTTTCTTTCTCCGATTCAACGAGTTTGCTGATGGGGATACCAGTCCACTTGGAAATGATTTCAGCGATATCGGATTCGGTGACTTCTTCCCGTAAAAGCGACTTACCACTTTTTTGAGTTTGAACGAGTTGGGCTTCTGTCTGTTCTAGCTGATGTTGCAACGCGGTCAACGTGCCAAATTTTAGCTCAGCAGCTCGGTTAAGATCGTATTCTCGTTCCGCTTGTTGAATTTCCACATTCACCCGGTCGATTTCTTCTTTCAGGGTTTTGCGGCGTTCGAGAACATCTTTTTCAGCTTGCCACTGTGCATTGAGCGTCCGTTGTTCTTCTTTGAGATCGGCAAGTTCTTTTTCTAGTCTTTGTAACCGTTCTCTAGAAGCAGGATCGCTTTCTTTTTGCAGCGATAGCCGTTCCATTTCCAACTGGAGGATCTTGCGGTCGATTTCGTCGAGTTCCTCTGGTTTGGAGGTACTTTCCATCTTCAATCGTGCCGCCGCTTCATCTACTAAATCAATCGCTTTATCTGGGAGGAAGCGATCGCTAATATATCGAGTAGATAGCGTCGCTGCCGCCACTAACGCACTGTCAGAAATTTTCACGTTATGGTGCGTTTCGTAGCGATCTTTCAATCCCCGCAGAATCGAAATCGTATCTTCTACGCTGGGTTGATCGATATAAACTTGTTGGAAACGACGTTCTAGCGCGGCATCTTTTTCGATGTATTTGCGATATTCATCCAGGGTTGTCGCACCGATACAGCGCAATTCACCCCGCGCCAACATCGGTTTGAGCAAGTTACCCGCATCCATCGCGCCTTGAGTCGCACCCGCACCAACAACGGTGTGGATCTCATCAATGAACATGATAATGCTGCCCTGAGAATCGGTGACTTCCTTGAGAACAGCTTTCAAGCGTTCTTCAAATTCACCCCGATATTTGGCACCAGCAATTAGCGCACCCATATCTAAGGCGATGAGTTTGCGATCGCGCAACGACTCCGGCACATCCCCACTGACAATTCGCTGTGCCAAACCTTCAGCGATCGCCGTTTTACCCACCCCCGGTTCCCCAATCAGGACGGGGTTATTCTTGGTGCGACGCGAAAGAATCTGAATCGTGCGGCGAATCTCATCATCGCGCCCAATTACCGGATCTAACTTCCCTTGACGGGCGAATTCTGTCAAGTCGCGCCCGTATTTTTCTAACGATTCGTACTTGCCTTCTGGATTTTGGTCAGTCACTTTTTGGCTCCCACGAATTTGGGCGATGATATCTTTAAGTTTGGCTTCATCCAGTCTAAATTCTTGGAATAACGCTTTCCCAAAGCGCTCATCTTTGGGATAAGCCAGCATCATGTGTTCGATGGAGATGAAGTCGTCTCCATACTCTTTGCGAAACGCTTCAGCCCGATCCAGCAGAGAATCCAAACTGCGTCCGACATAAACTGAGGTGCTACTACCGGAAGTTTTTGGCTGACGCTTGATGAAATCTTCCGTGCGTTCTCTGACTCGCGGCACATTCACACCCGCTTTGTTAAGAATACTGCTGACGAGTCCTTCTTGCTCCAGCAGTGATTTCATCAAGTGTTCGCTTTCAATTTGTTGCTGCTGGGCAGATTTAACAATATCTGGGGTGCGAGTGATGGCTTCCCAGGCTTTTTCTGTAAATTGGTTGGGGTTAGTTGGTTGCATGAGGAGTTACTCAATTAATGAACCCTAGAGACACCCATAACATACAGAAATTAGCAGTTCATCTCTTTTATGGCTGTCCCTATGAGTCATTGTAGGTAGACTGGCTACACTCCTGGGATCGGTGTTCACGGCTTTTGTGATAGGTATCTCCGTCCCTTTTTAGGCTTCCGGTTCAACTCCTAGCGCCCGTAACTGTGCTGCTAATCGCTCGGCGCGTTGGCTTTCTTGCTCGGCGCGTTGGCGCTCTTGCTCGGCGCGTTGGCTTTCTTGCTCGGCGCGTTCGTAACCCGTCAACAAAAGATTTCCTTCTCGATCCCACCAGCGCAACCAAGGCAGCGTAGCATTTTGATATTCACCCTGCCAAATTCCCAACTCTACTCCTAGCAGTGAAATTGGATAGTGTCCCCGCTCGTTAGCACTGAGGAGTTCATAGCGATTTTCTATCAAATGATACACCTCAACACTGGCTTTTTTCACTTCATAAATGCCGTAAAATGCCGGACGAATTACCGTTTCATAAACCCAAAATTTGCCAGTTATCGGTGTAGTGTCTCGTTCTTCCGTTCCATCGGCAGAAACAAATTCTAATACAATCGACGGAGGAATGAACTCTTGCCACAAGACATAAGAACGCCGAAGTTCACCATTGAGCGTTGGCGGAACATTGGGTACATAAAACCAATCTGGTGCTTCCGCACCTCGCTCTGGTGGTTCGGCAAGCCGCCAGTAAATCCCGGCATCTTGTCCAATGCAGTATTGTCCATCCGAATGAAGTTGCTGCAAAACGGGCAACAGAGAGTCAGTCAGCAGAATACTTTGAGGGTGTTCTTGGAAATTTTTCACAAATGTGCCATCAGAGTCTGGCAGCTGGGTGTGGTCGGGTAAACTTAAGCCTAAGTCTGACTTGGGAACAGCAGAAGTCATAAGATTATCTCAAAAATCTACTACATTTAAGCTCAACTTTATCCATTCAAGCAGCGCCAAGCAGATTATTGGTTAAAAATTCCCGTTAAGACTGGAGAACTTTTACCATTTCGGTTAGTTCGGGCAAAGCGGCGTCACTACAGCAGCAAGAAGTTCTAGAGTTGCTCTCTTGACGATATATTTTTTTAGCTCTTAATGCCAACTTTTTATTAATCACTGCCTTTTGTTGGTGCAAATGGATACAGCCGAGCTAAGACCTCACCGAAAATGCCTCGCCAAAGCGGCGAGTAACGGGTTCAATTAAGAAAGTGAGAACTGATTTCCTGCGGGTAATAATTTCTCCAGTTGCCGCTATACCTGGAGTAAATGTAACTTCTTGATTTTGCACCTGAATTGAATGTTTTTTAAGTTTAATTCGGGTAGGGAAAACTAAGCCTAAGTCTTGGTCAGCGATCGCATTCGGACTCACTTGCACCACCTCACCCTCAACCGTGCCAAATTCCTGAAACGGGAAAGTAGCCATTTTGACTTTTGCCTTCATTCCCTTACGGATAAAGCCAATATCGCGGTTGAGGACTTTGACTTCTACCAACAATTCTTCGGATTCGGGAAGTATCGATAACAACTCCTCTCCCGCCTGTACTGGCCCTTTGGTTGCTTTAATACTGTAGACTGTCCCCGTAACCGGAGCGGTGATGGTTTCTACTTGTCGCTGCTTTTTCGCCGACTCCAACTGACCGGCAACGGTTGTCAGTTCTTCTTGGCGCTTATTCAACTCAGTGAGAATATCACTCTGACGCTCGGACTTCAAACGCTCTGCCTGATTGCGAGCCGATTGATACGCTTGTTCAGCTTGGCGAATCGCTTGCGCTTGAGCAGCGATATCTTTTTCTAGGGAGGTGATTTTGTCGTGAACTTCCGTAACTTTATTTTGAACATTCGTAATATTATCTTGTGCTGTGGTGACTTCGGCTTGCGCTCTGACGACTCTCTCTTGTGCGTCCACGTAATCGAGTCGAGGGACAGCACCGGGAATTAGGAGAGTGGTGAGCGCCTTTTGTCTGGTTTCAGCTAAGGCGAGGCTGTTGTTGGCTTCCTTGAGAAGGCTTTTGCTATTGGCGAGGTTGGTTTCGGCGTTGGCTTTGTTAATTTTGGCGTTGGCGAGGTTTTCTTGCAGACGGGTGAGGCGAACTTTGGCTTCATTGATGACTGCAATTTGGCGATTTGCTTCGGCGATCGCCGCCGCTCTTTTGGCTGAAAAATCTTGTAGACGCGCGGTTAAAAGCTGGTCTTGCAAAGAGGTTCCCTTCGTTGTAGAGCCAGTGCGTTCAGCTTCGAGACGTCCTAAATCTTCCCGAATTAGCTGGGTAGATTTGGCGAGACGGTCAACTTCGGCTTGTGGCAGGTCGGGGTCGCGTTCGATGAGGATATCGCCTTTTTTAACGCGATCGCCTTCTTTGACTTTTACGGCTTTGATGACGCCTCCTCCTAGCGATCGCACGGGTCGCACTTGGGTTGAGGCAATCAGTTCGCCATTCGCCACCGCTACTTCATCGACCTGGCTCCCGTATGCCCATGCGATCGCTCCAAATACCAGTAAGCTGATGCTTGCTGCCAATAATCGCGTGTACAGTGGTGGCAGTTCTTGCACTGCTTTACCTAATTCGTAGGAGAGGGAATCTTCTGGATTCGCTAGTTGCTGTCTTGTTTGACGAGCTTGAGCAGGTGTTGAAGTTAGGGGCGATCGCATATAATTTCGGTACTAAAATATAGGGTTGTCACATCTGCCTTGGAGCTTCAGCTTTGTCGGCGTACTTGATGATTCATATTGTGGGACAAGCTAATGTTAAATGGATTTAAATTCTCAAATGAGCGCCAGCTTTTAAGTGCAGATTTCCCCAATTCTGCACCGCTAGAATTCGATTCAAAAATAGCCGGAATCTGGTCAGGATTTAGAGGGCTGAGCGATCCGCTACAGCAAAGAAGTCTATTTAAAAGTAGCGCGATCGCTGCGGCTTCTACCGTCAGTGAGATCGGCGGTACAATTGACAGCACCGACCTGAAAAACCCCATCCGTGGAGGCAGCCTCCGGGATGACTATCTGTTGACTGGGATTAGCGCCGCAGAGCAGGTGGAGGTGAAACTAGACTCCACAGAATTTGACGCCTACTTGCAAGTAGTGAATGCCTCCACGGGAGCGGTTGTTGCCTTCAACGATGATTTTGAGGGTCTGAACTCTCAACTGACTTTTACAGCCGCTCAGGGCATTGATTACATTGTTCGAGCCACGACTTATGAGCCGGATGCTACTGGCAACTATACCCTCAGTAGCAATTTGGGAGTCCTAAAACCAGCGTCTCCCATCAGTGGAAACCAAAGCTTCAGCGGCGCGATCGCGAGTAGCGACGCAAGCAACCCCATTCGTGAGGGCAGTTTTTACGATGGCTATGTGTTAAGCAATTTAGTTGCCGGTCAGCAGGTGCAGGTAAACCTTGATTCGCCTAGCTTTAATGCTTACCTGCAAGTGGTGAATGCTGGAACCGGAGCAGTTGTTGCAGAAAATAATGATTTCAGCGGTACAAACTCCCAGCTAACTTTCACGGTAGCTGAGGGCATTGATTATATTCTGCAAGCTACAACTTTTGAAAAGGGTGGGACTGGCGGCTACACCCTGACGACTAAAATTGCGAGCATTCCAGACCCTTTAGATCCCGGTAATACTTTGGGAACTGCTGAAGCTCAAACTTCAGAAGTTTTCTCGCGCAATCAACAAGTTAACGCAAGCGATCGCGATGACTTTTACAGCTTTAATGTTGCTCAATCTGGTATCTTTACCGCTAATTTATCTGCATTGAGTGGTGATGCCGATGTCCGACTAATTCAAGACAGCAACAACAACGGCGTCATCGATCAAAGCGAAGTTTTAGGTTGGCAATGGGAGCGCGGGACTGGCAACGAATCAATACGTCGTTTCCTCAGTGCTGGCAATTACTTTTTGCAAGTAATGAGCTACAACAACCAAACCGCTAACTATTCTGTGGCGACTACTTTCACTACTGCTACCAGCGATCCTCTCAGTTTTTCAATCAAAGTCAATTTTGGTCAAGGCTTGGGTAGTTTGAATACAGAGGCTCTCAATGCCATTACAGAAGCTGCGAAAGTTTGGGAAAAAATTATTCCCTACAGCACCTTTAGTAATTCCCAAATTCTCACAATTGATGTTACGGGGGATACTTTTGGGGAAGATGAATTTCTGGCTTTTGCGGGACCAAAAACTTTAGCCCTTGATGCTTCTGGTAATCAAATGACGATATCAGGAGCTTCAACGATTAACACGAGCTTGGCAAATACATACAACAACAATCCAACTTTCTTACAAGAAACGATGGTGCATGAGTTTGGTCACGTTCTAGGAATTGGAACGCTTTGGTCAGGTTTTGGACGCGATCTAATTAATTTTTCCGAGGCGACGTATAGTGCTAACACCTATGCAGGTTGGGCTTATGGAGAATTAAAAGGTACATTTTTACAAACTGCTGTTCCCGTTGAAAAAAGTCTGTTTGGTCATTGGGATGAAGATGTCTTTGACAATGAATTAATGTCACCTATTGCTGAAAAAAACTCTGAGTTATTGAGTCAATTAACAATTGCTTCTTTAAAAGATATTGGGTGGAATGTGAACTATGGGGGAGCTGAATCTTACACTCTACCTGGATTCAATACTGCTTCAAACTCATTAAATGCTAATGCTTCGCTGATTAATTCATCTTTTCCTTTACGCTGTGGCTGTGGCGCTCACTTAGCATCTTCGAGCTTAGCCGAGCATATACAGCAATCCTTTTAGTTTGTTTTAACTCAGATATTGCACCATTCTCAAGTTTGCCCAAATTCCGCCTTGAACTTAAGTTCAAGGCTCATAGCTCAAGTCCATTGAAATGGACTGAAATGCTTACTCTACAGGAATTACGCAAAGCTTATACATATAGCATTTTGTAGGGGCAATCCCCCTGTGGTTGCCCCCAAATGTGGTGCTGTTGCGTAAGTCCTGCTCTACTCAGTCTTCTCTTATAAGACTTGATTCTGTTAGCCGTTGGGTTTAAACCCCTTGCGGGTAATGCGACTGGGGCAAGATGTCAATTTTAACAAACTTGAACTTTCAGCCCGTTCGCGCTAGCGTTCCCGAAGGGTGCTTTAGTTCAGACTTGAGCGCAGGGCAAAACTTAAGTGCCATTCCCTTTAAGAGTTAGAAACCTCTGAGGAGCTTTTGAGTCAAATTTGCTATGTTCCAAAATCCTGGGAGGAAGTCTTTTATGGATTTTATAACCTGCGTGACTTGCATAACGCTAGGAACTCATCCCCAGTTACTTCCTGAGATCGCAAAATCAGACATAGTAGATTGGGTTGAGGTAACGAAACCCAAAAATCCTTTTGAGTTGGGTTTCGCGATCGCTCAAACCAACCTACTCTCTTCCCCTCAACAAAGCTTAAACAGGGGAAAGCAAATTGGGATCAATTCTCAAAGAGCGAATATGACGATGACAATCAAGTTACTTCCCTACGAAATTTTAGCGGGGACAGCAATTAGCTATGCTGATATTTCCCTGGCTTTTACCAATACATCTAAAAAAAATCAGTTGATTGAAATTAGCCAGATAGAAATTGTGCCAGCGAATTCCGAGCAAGTTCTCATGAGTGCAACTCCCCAAGAATTGGAACGTCCCGCGAAAGTAGTGCTACCAGGAGAAAGCCAAGTATTAGAGTATCGCCTCAAATGCAAATCGAAAATTTATCGGCGGGGTGAGAAAGCGATCGCTCGCATTCACTATCAGCTAAATGGTCAACCCCAAACCGTTGCTCAGTCAGATTCTCAAGCAGTTGCCTTTATGATTCCTTAAAATCATCAGACAAATCTGAAGCACGGTAACAGCTGCGTCTGGCGGTACAAAATCAAGTACCCAGGTAACGGCGCAAAAAAGCTTCTAGGGATTCCATCTTCATCCCAAAAATCGACTCTAAATGCTCAACTTCCTGGGATGTGCAGAAAAATTCATTGTCCAGTAACGTGCGGAGAGTACCCAAGGCTTTAGACGCTTGAGGATTCAACAATCCCAGCGCCCCGCGTACCCCATCAAACACCAATAGCGGTGGGTTAATCACGATCGGTTCCTGGTTGAAGATGCGACTGAAAATACGAGGAATATCTTGGCGCTGGAGGATATCTGGACCTCCCACAGGTAAAATTTGATTCCGGGCACCTTCAACATTTACGGAGTCTACGGCAATCCTCGCTAAGTCATCGGTACTCACAATCGAAGTCCGACTTTTGGGATCGCCGATGAGCAGATAAATCCCAGTATCTCGAAACCGTTCTGCTAGGGGTAAAAGGTTGGAGGCAAAACCTGAAGGGCGCAGGATAGTGTAATTGAGTCCGCTGGCTTGCAGATACTTTTCTACTTCCCGCTTCGCCTTAAAGGATGGTGCGTCTTCGTACCCGCGATCTGCTCCCAGTACCGAAATGAAAACAAAGTGCTGGACGCCAACTTCTTTTGCCCGGTCAATCAGTTCAATATTGGCTCGGTAGCCTAACGCTTGGGCATCGCCCTCACCCCCGTGAGCGCTGATAATGTACTGAACGCCTTGGCAAGCTTTTTCGATATCTTTATCGCGCTGCAAATCACCAATAAAGATTTCCGCTCCTCGGTGTTCCAGCTCGCTGTAACGGGATGTCAGGCGGACAAATGCTCGCACCAGCATTTCCCTCTCCCGCATCAGCCGCACAATTCGGCGTCCGAGTCCTCCTGTGGCTCCAGTTACTAAAAACATGATCTTAAGTTCCTAATCAATTTTGGGTGTTGGATTGATGCTGGAAAATCTAAAATTCTACAATCACGGGGGTATGGTCGCTGGGTTTGGGCAATTTTCTAGGGGAGCGATCGATGGTGCAGCTGGATGAACGTTCGTAAAGGTCTGGCGTCAAGTAGTGATGGTCAATCCGCCAACCCCAGTTGCGTCGAAACGCTCCGGTTCGATAGTCCCACCAGCTGAAGTGTCCTGTTTCTATTGTGAATTTTCTAAAGGCATCTGCCAAACCCAACTCTAAAACGCTGCTCAAGGCTTGACGCTCTAGATCGGATGCCATAATCCGACCTTTATAACTTAGTGGATCGTGAATATCTCGGTCTTCGGGAGCAATATTGAAATCGCCGCAGACACAGAGGGAACTGGGCTGTTTTTCTAGCAGTGCTTGCAGATACTCGCGCAGGGCTTTAAGCCAAAGCAGTTTGTATGCGTATTTCTCGCTACCGACGGCTGAGCCATTGGGCACGTAGAGATTAATGATGCGGACACCCTCGATAATGCCAGTAATTACCCGCTTCTGTTCGTCAAAATCCTCTCTACCCAAAATTGGGGTAAATCCGGTGCTGACATCCTCAAGGGGCGAACGGCTGAAAATGGCAACACCGTTATAAGATTTTTGACCAGAAATGTAGAGGTGAAGCCCTAGTGCCTCAAAGGGCGATCGCGGAAAATCCTTATCTACCACTTTAGTTTCTTGCAGACACAGGACATCTACAGGATTATCCTGCAACCACTGCACCACCTGCTCTAAGCGAGTGCGAATCGAATTGACGTTCCAAGTAGCAATCTTCATGGGTTATTCATGATTGGTCATTGGTCATTGTTCATTAGTCATCGGTCATTGACAACCGACTGATGACTAATGACTAATCACTCATGACTCATGACTATTGCCAAATCTTGCAACTCAAATCGCCAGCCTTTTGCGTGAGGCGGAAGTTTTCGCGGTAATCTACTGCACAATCAATCACCGAGGGAACTTCCTGTTCCAGGGCAGTTTTCAAGGTCGGAATCAGATCCACGGCGGATTCAACCCGGTAGCCTTTAAGTCCCATGCTTTCTGCAAATTTGACAAAATCGGGATTGCTAAAATGGACAAACGCAGATTCGCCAAAGTGATTGTGTTGCTTCCACTCAATCAAGCCATAGCCCCCATCATTAAAGATTAAGGTGACAAAGGCAGTGCCGACGCGAAGCGCAGTTTCTAATTCCTGACAATTCATCATAAAGCCGCCATCGCCAGTCACGGCGATGACTTTTCTTTGGGGATAAACTAACTTGGCGGCTAAGGCACCTGGAATAGCGATACCCATTGCCGCAAAGCCATTAGAGATGATGCAGGTATTTGGGCGATCGCAGTGATAGTGACGCGCGATCCACATTTTGTGCGCCCCCACATCTGAAATCACAATATCTTCTGGCCCCATAACTTGCCGCAAGTCATAAATTATTTTCTGCGGCTTAATCGGAAACCCATCATCATTGGCATACTCTTCATAATCCGCCCGGATATCTGCCCGTAATTGCAAGGCATAAGGATCGGGTTTGCCTTGCCGGTCAGCTCGGTCTAAGATTTCCCGTAGCGAGTCAGAAATATCCCCCACAACTTCTACTACGGGAATATAGCTGCTATCAATTTCTGCTGACGTATCCCCAATGTGGATAATCGGAATCTCACCGAGGGGATTCCACTTTTTGGGGGAATATTCAATCAAGTCATAACCAATTGCAATCACCAGATCCGTTTGGTCAAAAGCACAGCTGATGTGGTCTCGCTGTTGCAATCCTACCGACCACAAGGCGAGGGGATGGGTGTAGGGAATGACTCCTTTGCCCATGAACGTATTCGCCACTGGAATATTTAGCTTCGTGGCAAATTCAGTTACTGCAACGCTAGCGTCTGCACGAATCGCCCCATTTCCCACCATGATCAGGGGATTTTGCGCTTGGGAAATGGCTTTAGCTGCCTGTTCAAGGCTGTGGAAGGCAGCAAAAGTTTTTTCCCCATCATTCTTGTGCAGGGGCTTGCCAGCGGCTGTCATTTCGGCAATGTTTTCCGGCAAATCGATGTGAACTGCCCCTGGTTTTTCGCTCTGAGCAATTTTAAACGCTTTGCGGACAATTTCCGGTGTGTTGCTGGGACGAACAATCTGAGTATTCCATTTGGTGACTGGCTCAAACATCGCCACCAAATCTAGGTATTGGTGGGATTCGATGTGCATCCGGTCTGTACCTACCTGTCCGGTAATTGCCACCAGCGGCGCACCATCAAGGTTAGCATCGGCAACGCCGGTCATCAAGTTGGTGGCACCTGGCCCCAGCGTGGAGAGGCATACTCCAGCTTTTCCGGTAAGGCGTCCGTAGAGATCCGCCATGAAGGCAGCACCTTGTTCGTGGCGGGTGGTAATAAATTTAATTGAAGAGGTTTTTAGGGCTTCCAATATGTCTAGATTTTCTTCGCCAGGAAGCCCAAAAATGTATTCGACTCCTTCATTTTCTAGACATTTAACTAATAGTTCAGCGGTATTCATTTTTCCTCTTCCCCTCTGTATGCTCTTGGCATCTGTAGTGGTTCGTTTTTGGTGTAGGGGGCTGATGCCCTGTACGGTAGCACAGCTAGCTGTACGCCCGTACTGAGTTCATCCCCATCCCGCAAGTGGTATGGAACTTCATTCATCTTTGAATGCACCGCCGCTTATTTCACCCACACGGTTTTGATGTTGACAAACTCGTGAATTCCCTCTTTGCTTAACTCGCGTCCATATCCGGAACGCTTGATGCCGCCAAAGGGGAGTCGCGGATCGGATTTAACCATGCCGTTAATAAACACGGCACCGGCTTCGAGTTCGTCAATCAAGCGATCGCGTTCTTGATCTACTTGAGTCCAAGCACTAGCACCTAGTCCAAAGGGCGTGGCATTGGCAAGCGCGATCGCGGCGTTGATATCTGGCACCCGGAATAGCAGCGCCACGGGACCAAAAAATTCCTCCGCTTCTGCTGGACTACCCGCTGGGATATCTGTCAAAATTGTGGGCAGATAAAAGTTACCAGTCCGGTCAGATAATGGCTGTCCACCCGTGAGAACTTTTGCTCCCAGTTTGACGCTTTCTTGAACTTGCCAATCCAAATCTTTGAGAAGAGATGGGGTTGCCAGTGGTCCTAAGTCGGTTTCCGGATGCATCGGATCGCCGATTTTGAGTGCCTCAAATTTCTCGATCAGACGTTTTTCAAATGGGTCTGCGATCGCATCCACGACAATGAACCGTTTCGCAGCAATGCATGATTGACCGTTATTCAGCATTCTGGCACTCACCGCTGTCGCAATGGCTGCATCCAAATCGGCACTTTCTAGGACAATATACGGGTCGCTTCCCCCCAATTCCAGAACGGTTTTCTTAATTTGTTTCCCGGCGGCGGCGGCGAAGCTCATCCCGGCGGGTTCGCTTCCCGTCAAGGTTGCCGCTTTCACTCGATCGTCTGCTAAAATTGCCGCTACTTTATCTGCCCCCACCAGTAAGCTTTGAAAGACACCCTCTGGGAATCCCGCTTTGTGGAAAATCTCCTCCAGTGCCAAAGCACACTGAGGCACGTTGGAGGCGTGCTTGAGTAAACCGACATTTCCCGCCATCAGCGCCGGTGCAGCAAACCGAAACACTTGCCAGAAGGGGAAATTCCAAGGCATGACTGCCAAGATGACACCTAAAGGCTGGTAGCGCACAAAGCTTTGACTGGCATCTGTTTGTGCTGGCACATCCGCGAGGAATTCGGCGGCGCGTTCGGCGTAGAAGCGACAGACGGCGGCGCATTTTTCCACTTCTGCGATCGCTGAAATTAAAGTTTTCCCCATTTCTAGGGTGATGATTTTGCCCAAGCGTTGGCGATCGCTCTCTAAAATCTCAGCAGCGGCATTGAGCCATTCTGCCCTTTTTTGGATTGGCGTCTGTCGATACTGTTTAAAACTTGATTGCGCTAGCGCTAGCTTCGTTTCAATCTCTGTATCTGTCAGTGCCTCAAACGTTTGAAGCGTTTCCCCAGTTGTTGGGTTAATCGTGGCTATACCCATTGCTTCAACCTCCAATGCCTAATTAGATCGGGGTAGCCCTCAAATCGTGAACTCGGCTGATTAACCCCATTCATCAACCCGCGCTTGTCTCAAACGCGAACCACTAGCCGCATCTGCTTGAGCGATCGCACCTGTCTTAAAGTTAGTTTCCAGACGCAATCCAGCGCCTCTTTATGGCTCGGTTAATGGCGGGCTAACTCCGGATGGTGTAGTACCACTACCAGTCTGCTATCTTGCTACTCCCGAAGATTTCTATTCTAGGTTGCCCCCCGGTCTAAGTTTAGTAAGTGCTAAGCGTACTTACAATTGTATTTTCTTAACAAAATTTTTAGGCTTTTGTAAATTTTATGTACAATAACAATGTGTACAATAACAATGTCAAGGATATAAAGGCTCCTACTAACTTGGCTCGTCTTTTCCTCCAGATCGAGCATCGGCTCTCCAACTTAGTAGGTTACACGCGAGCCAGTCCATTGCAAGCGCTTTGCAGCCGCTTAAGGAGTGCCTCGTCTACTCTTCTGGTGAGGGTGACTGCCAGTCTAGGAATTAGCTGGAAATAGAGGATGGATGATTTGGAACTTTCCCACCGTTGCAGTGATGATTTTTTGAGCAGCAGTAACCAGTGCTTTATTGCTGATTCTCCCGTGATTTTGGCAGTCGATGATGATGAAGACAACTTACTGTTGCTCGCTTACGTTTTAGAGCCGCTAAATTGCTTAATCATCACTGCGGTTGACGGTCATACTGCTTTTGAGAAGGCACAAACTGAACAGCCAAATCTAATTTTGCTGGATATTATGTTACCTGACTTAGATGGTCTTCACGTTGTCCGTCAACTCAGGCAAAATCCCCAGACGAGTACAATTCCAGTTATCGCCGTCACCGCACTCGCCAGACCCGAAGACAGAGAGCGTATCCTCACAGCAGGCTGCAATGATTACATTAGCAAGCCTTACTTGCTGGAAGATATAGAAGCTGTTATCCGGCGCAACCTGAGGTGGAATCCGTCTCTGGTTGCGGCGAAATTGAGGATGGATTGCGCGTATTAGGGGTTGCGGCTAAAACCGCAACGGTACTGGTACGACTGGTTTTCAGCGTGGAGTCGATCATCAGATCGATGACAGGGACTTTCACCACTTCCTCAATCAGCTGTTTCAGTTGCAGTTGTAGGGCGTGGTTTATATTCGATCGAACTTGCTCAGCCAGCTTTTGCTGACCCCTCTGTGCCAGAAGTTGTTCGGGTTGAGTAATGGAATTTTCGATAATAATCGCAATTTTGTCCCCCATAAATTGGCAAGTCACTTGACTGGGCTGGTGCCCTAGCTGAGTGTGGTAAAAAGACCGAATTTCCTGTGATAGGGTTCCTTCTAATTCACCACGAGTGGGTTGGATTGTGTCCTGCATAGCGATCGCTCTCAGGAAAGGTAAATTTTCTCACCTTTTTAATTTGACTGTAACAGCGCGAACAATTTCCCGGACATCTCCCAAAGATAGATATCCCCAACATCCTAAAATTTTAATAGTTAGTATCTTGACAAGGTTAGTCTTTAGGAGCTAAATCCTATAGTAGGGTGGATGCCAAGTCTGCTTAGGGGAATAGCGTTCGAGCCTCTCAACTATCCGAAGCAGTTTTCGATTTATTTATGACTCTTTGCAACTTACACTGAAACACCAAACGTATACAAACATTTGGTGTTTCAGTGTCTTGTATCACATGAGTGTAAAGATATCTAGTGCTAAAAGGCACAATGAATGTTAATGTTTAAATTGTGCAATTTTTTAACTAACTTTATATAAAATCAGGGGACAAGCAATACCACCACTAGCTTGTTTTGTTCTCTTGCAAAGGTGAACTTAGGAATATCAACCTAGTGGGGCAACTACGAGCCAATCGATTCCAAGTGCCAAAAAATGCCGCTTGGGGAATGCCTCGTAATACCGTTTCACTTTGCCCGCAGCCGATCCCCTAACCCCCTTAAAACAACGGGCAACGAGGGAATCACCAGTGTAGCGTCAATTAAGTGAATGGGTATAACTTGGGCAACCCTTCGGTTGTCCATTTCTGGAGAGGATAGCTTCGTATTTTGATGAGTTCCCCCGAACAAAGCCTAAATTTGCACTCTTTCTCAAACCCTGCCTCTGAGGCAGATGTCGAATCGCCTCTCATTTTGGTTGTAGAAGACAATGAAGACAACTTGCTGCTTATGAGCGAAGTGCTACTCGCTCTTGACTGCTCATTCATCACGACTAAGGAGGGTCGGGCAGCTTTATTTATGGCGCAACATTACCAGCCAAAGCTGATATTGTTGGATATCCTCCTGCCTGACATCCACGGCGTAGAAGTTGTGCGTTGCCTCAAACAGAACCCTCAAACGATGACGATCCCCATCGTTGCTGTGACGGCTTTGGCAAGAGCAGAAGACAGGGAAGGTCTTCTGTTTGCAGGCTGCAATGACTACATTAGCAAGCCTTATCTCATTGATGAGTTGGAAGCCCTCATCGACCGCTATCTCAATCAATTTAAAATTGATAATTCTAGATTTACAGATTGAGTCATCAATTGTTGTTTGTCACTTGTTATAGAGACGGGATGCCGCGATCGCACAAGGGTCAGATACACCCTAAAAACCGACAAAAAGCTGCTGAGTGCAAACCATAAATATAAATATATGCTGTGTTAGATGTCTAGCCGAGAATGGGGGATTAATTGCGAACTTTAGGTGCGTTTGCTAAGACAGCAATCTTACCAGTACGACCTGTTTCTAGTTTGGCATCGCTGAGCAGGTCAATCACAGATACGCCAACCACTTCCTCAATTAGCGCTCTCAGTTGTGGCTCAAGCGCTTTTTCTAAATCTGTTCTTACTTGCTCAGCCAACTCTTCTTGACCGCTATTTGCTAAAAGTTGCTCTGGTGGCGTGATGGCATTTTCTAGAATAATGGCGATTTTTTCATCAAAAATTTGACAGGTAATTTGACTTGGTTGATGCCCCAGTTGATCCCGGTATAAAGCTTGGATGCGTTGCGATAGAGTTCTTTCTAGTTGCCCGCGCGTAGGAGAGGAGGTGTTCATAGTTTAAAGATTTTTAAAAAAAAATTATATCATCAGATAGATGATAAATCTATCCGGTTGCCATGTCAAAATATTTAAAAAAAGACTCCCTAAAAGAGAGTTAAATGAAGACAGACTGTTACTAAAATCACTCGGCTGTTTGGGGATAGATGAGAATTTTGTAAGTTTCGGGGGTGGGAGCGATCGCTTGTTCCACCGCAGCGGCTAAATGTTGCAAGGGATAGCGATCGCTAATTAATGTTTCCACATCAATTCGCTGGTTGAATACAATATCTGCTGCCAGATTTTGTATTCGGTAAGAAGAACTATAGCTACCCATTAAATCAATTTCTCGTCGATAGAGAATATTTGGATTAATCGGGATTTCCACTTCATCGGGAAACTCAGCAAAAAACAAAATTTTACCGCCCCGGCGAGTACAATCGAGCGCTTGGAAAAAAGCTTTGTCACTGGGAACTGCAAGCAAAGTCGTATCCACTCCCAAGCCGCTGGTAAGAGCTTTAATTTTAGTTGATAAATCAGGGTCGCGGGGATCGAATGCAGCTTCTGCCCCCACACTCAAAGCTTTCTCTATCCGAGAAGGAATCAAGTCAGTTGCGATCGCTCTAGCACCGAAATACTTCACTAGCATGATAAACATTAGCCCAATTGGACCAGCACCCGTAATCAAAACCGTTTGACCGGGAGCAACCTGGGCTTTTTTAACTGCTTTTAGACAGCAGTTAGTCGGCTCCACAAAACTCGCTTGCTCAAAACTCACATTATCGGGAATCGGAATCAATCCGCCGCTGCGGACAATGTGACCGGGCACTTTCACATAATCTGCAAAACCGCCGCCGCTGGGAGTAAATCCAGCCGTGGTAGTGATGTTTTTGTAAACATCGCACATCGAGAAGTTGTCGTTAAGGCAATAATCGCAGCGCATACAAGGAATATGGTGCATGACCACAACTCGCTGCCCAATTTGCCAGCCAGTCACTTCACTTCCGATAGAAGTAATCACCCCAGCAGTTTCATGACCAAAGATGCGCGGTGGCTGGTAGAGAGGATAGCGAATTTTCTTGATGTCAGACTGACACAATCCCACAACCTTTACTTGTACCAGTACTTCATCGGGTGCAATTTCCGGCGTCGGCACTTCTTCGTAACTGAGCTGATTGACGCCTCTGAATACTTGTGCTTTCATGCTGATTTCTCACTGCTCAACGTTACTATATGTAACATTAGCAGTGAGCATTTAGCTATCAAGTTTCAGATTTTTGTCTGTTGTTAGGTGCCTGTTTAGTACGCAAGTAGGCATTTGGCATCTCATGTAGGGATACCACAAAGCGCACTCCACGAGATGCTGTAACAGTCCAGCAGTTTATTCTGCCTCCAACGGTGAACCATCTAACTCAGATTGCTGACCAGTAGGAGTTGCTAGATTTTGCTCCAAACTTTGGTCAAACATTTGGAAAATTTTGATATCCTCAGATGTCAAATTGCCCTGAATCTGCCCATCTTGAACCCGCAGAATTTCGCCTCGGTGGTCTTTGGCGGTAATCGTTAAAATTCCTCCTTGCTGCCAGAGTCGATACCTATCGCCTTCTAAGCACCGACCACCCTCTGCCGCTCTCCTTGCAAACTTACTCGCCAAGACTTTTTTGGCAATTTGCACAACATCCCGGCTGTACTCATAGAATAAAACCTTGCTGGCGAATTTCTTTACTTCCGCTTTTTCTCCCAAAAAATCAAGTAGTTCCGCAAAAGTCAATTTTCGTTTTTTGTACTTATTAGACTGTTGCCGAACTATTTGAACCATTTCATCTGGGTAGTCGTCGAATAGATCGCTCAGAAAGTCATCTGGTGATTTTGCTTTCAACCCAAGTGGTAAATCTTGTGCTTTAAAGTCCCTTAGATTATTGGTAACAATTACATCAACCTTAGCCGTTACACCAGCAGCAAGGACATGACGGTCTTTAGGGTCATTTGTCATTGTGTCCACTAGCCAGACAGGGACTTCAACCATTGCTTCAGGAAAGGCTTCCTTGATTATTGCCTCAAAATCTCGTGCTTGCTCTACCGTTTTTATGCCTTTAGTCACAAGCTTGTGAGTTGCCTCATCAAGAATTTTCTGCGACCAATATGGTATATACAGACCAGCTTCTGCAATAGAAAGCAGAGTGTCACGCAGGTACATAGGGAACACCACGCAGGCATCTAAGAGAACGCTAAGCTTAGCCATTTAATGCTTGAATTATTCGTCGTCCTCGTATAAGCCAGCTTCCTCGGTCATCTCGATAAGCTTATCCAAAAGCTGACCGCGCTTATTGTCCCGCTGCTCTTTGTATTTCATCAAATCTTCAGAGCGAATACGTCGATGCGTTCCCACTGTAATGTAAGGAATTTCCGCCTGCTCTAATAACTTGATTAGATGGGGGCGTGAGACGTTGAGAATATCAGCTGCTTCTTGTGTTGTTAATTCGCGCTCGTGGGGGACTATGGATATAGCCTGACCCAATGACATTGCATGGACGACTTCACGCAGAACTTGATGAACTGATTCCGGAATGTAAAATTCTTCTCCGTTGCCTGCTACCAGTTTTGCTTGGGACTTTTCAAGGTTTAGTATGCGCTCTAGTTGCTTAATGTAGTTCACCTCTTGTTGGGAATTCATGACTGAATCCACAGGCACAATGTGCTTTAACATGGTGCTTCTCCCGGATAATGATGATATAGCTTGTCCCCTCGCAATACTATAATACATACTACATAAACGAAATATCCGAAAAATTTAATAAATAAATTATCTTTTCGCGTGTAGAAAAATTTACAAATGGTAAATCAAACATTTACAGCTGATGTCTTGGTTGTGGGAGGTGGGACGGGAGGAACCGCAGCCGCTATACAAGCTGCCCGTCGCGGTGCCAAGACAATGCTGGTGAGTGAATTTACTTGGCTGGGGGGGATGCTAACCTCAGCGGGGGTTTCTGCCCCGGATGGCAATGAACTTGCTGCCTTTCAGACGGGGCTTTGGGGTGAGTTTCTGGGGGAATTGCGTTCTCGGCAGATGGGGGGTTTAAACAATAGTTGGGTGAGTTTGTTTAGTTACGATCCGCGTATTGGTGCCCAGGTATTTGCAGATTGGGTACGAGAATTGCCAAATCTACACTGGATTGCGGGGCGACTGCCCTTAGAGGTTTTGCGAAAAGGCGATCGCATCATTGGCGTTCGATTTGCCGATTTCACCGTTCAATCCAAAATCGCCCTAGATGGCACAGAACTAGGAGACTTGCTGCCTCTGGCATCTGTGCCGTACCGCTGGGGATGGGAATTGCAATCGGAGTTTGGCGAACCCAGCGCCCCTCTTTTTCCCAATGAATTGACTCAGCGATACCCAGTGCAGGCTCCTACTTGGGTGGCGATTATGCAAGATTTCGGTGAGGAAGCGATCGCGTCTGAAATTCAACTTACTCCTTCATCTTTTATCCTTCCTCCATCCTTCCAAGGTACCTGGGACCACGGTTGGGAGCAGTTTCTCAATTATGGACGTTTACCGGGGAATCTGTTGATGATCAACTGGCCTCTGTGCGGCAATGACTATGGTGAAGGAGTGGGGCGTCTGGTAGAGTCGGAGGCGGCGCGGCATCAATTTCTTCAAGAGAGTCTGTGGCACACTCAAAGCTTTGTCCGCTTTATTCAAACTAAGCTGGGGCGGCGTTACGGCTTAGCGACTCAAATCTTCCCCTCACTCCTGACTCCCGAATCCAAAACTCAAAACTCTCTAGGTGGGGGTGCTTATGCGCTGCACCCTTACTATCGGGAAAGCAGACGCCTTGTAGGACTCGCTACCGTGCGAGAGCAGGATATCTTGCCAGTGGCGGGAGGAAGGGTCGCACCAATGCCTGTGGATGCTGCTGGGGAGGTGAATGCGATCGCGCTTGGCAACTACCCCAACGACCACCATTACCCCAACTACAATTTTATTCTTAAACCAAAATCAATTCGCTGGGGTGGACGCTGGACTGGCACTCCTTTCACCCTTCCCTACACTTGCCTAATTCCAGAGTCAGTGGATGGACTGCTGGTTTGCGAAAAAAATATCTCCGTCTCCCATATTGCCAACGGTGCCACCCGGTTACAGCCCATCGTCATGAATATTGGTCAGGCAGCGGGGATGGCGGCGGCGCTTTGCGTGCAGCGAAGTTGTCAACCCAGAGATTTACCCGTCCGAGTGCTGCAAGCAGCATTGTTGGAAGATGAGCGATCGCCAGCAGCGATTATCCCTCTGTTCAATTTACCGCGCGATCGCGCCGACTGGCTGCACAGGCAACGGGATTACTTAGATCACCCTGACACCTATCCCTGCGATGGCAACTGCCCTTACCTCGAACCCCAGACGCCTCAGGATTCAAAATACATGGACGATCCCCCACCGTTTACGAAACAGAGAGATGGGGAATCAGCACTCTTTCGTGGCATCTTCCATCGCCATGCCGAGCAAGATTACACCTTCACTTTAGAGGAGACAGCTGCTGGGGGAGAGCAAACCTGGATAGCGATCGCCTTGCGCCCAGAAGTAAACCGGGAACTCCAAACCTGCCTCGATCGGCAGATGCTCTGTGTGTGGGGCTATCTCAATCAATCGGGCAAATGGTTGGTTGTGGAAAAGATTATCGCCGCCGCAGCTACAGCACCCGTTTTTGAGCCTTAAGCATCGTACCTCTAACCCTAAGGCAAAGCAGAATTCGATCGGAACCGACTAAGCTCCGATCGAAATTTTTCCTGGTTGACGATCAAGAACACCGTATCAGGGACTATAACCCTGACACGGACATCTGCTATGCGCCCTTACACCTCTATCATGTTGTTGAGCTTACTATCAATCTCTTCAGGTAATTTTTTGGAGATCGAGTCTGCCTCCGCCTCCGCCAAGCTACTGCCATCCACATCTTCCGATCTAGCCGTATTGATGAAACCTACGAATGAACCGTCTCCGGATAAAGGAACCGGACGCCGAGATGCGTTTGCGCCCAAATATATCGCTCCCGTCTAAAATTATCCTCTATTTAGCCAAATCTGAACAAGTCATAGATCGGCTTTTCACCTGGCGACTGAGGGCGATGAAAGTTTATCTCAAGGCAGCAAACCAATTCCTAGCGGGTTTGTGTCGGTGTCCTTGAGGCACTATTTTTCCAAGTTTGCCTGTCGCGGGAAATTTATTCCCTGACAAAAGCTATATATTATGCCGTCCTTTTCTATAATTAGAGATTATTTACATTTATGCTATCGGGGTGCCTGGAGTTCAATAGTTTCAGCGAGTGAATTGAACTCACTGCGAATGTGGAACCATAAGGTTTTCACCATTTTCACCAAGGAACCAGAGTTTTGTACCCTTGCGATGCGATCACCCCTGATATGAGCAACGACCTGGATCTGATCAAAAGCCTCAGCCCCGGTGCGATGGATCAGATCATGTTTTATCTGGCCTTCAGTGCGATGAGAACCGGCGGGCACCGACACGGAGCCTTTCTGGATGCTGCTGCCACAGCGGCAAAGTGTGCGATTTACATGACTTATTTGGAGCAGGGTCAAAATATCCGGATGACGGGGCACCTGCACCACATTGAGCCGAAGCGAGTCAAAGTCATCGTAGAGGAAGTTCGGCAAGCTCTGACTGAAGGAAAACTGCTGAAGATGCTGGGTTCCCAAGAACCTCGGTATTTAATTCAGTTTCCCTATGTTTGGATGGAGCAGTTTCCGTGGCAACCGGGGCGATCGCGCATCTATAGCACCAGCCTTACCGCTGACGAAAAGCGATACCTTGAGGAAAAACTGCCAAATAATCTGCCGGATGCCCAGCTAATCAACGCCTTTCAGTTTCTGGAATTAATTGAATTTCTCCACAGCCGGTCTCAGGAAGACTTGCCAGAAGAACGCCGCATCCCTTTGAGCGAAGCGTTTGCCGAACATATCAAGCGGCGCTTAATCTATTCCGGCACGGTAACGCGAATTGATTCTCCTTGGGGATTGCCCTTCTACGCCCTCACCCGCGCTTCCTACTCACCCGCCGAGGACGAAGAACGCACCTATATCATGATTGAGGATACCGCCCGGTACTTCCGACTCATGAAAGATTGGGCAGACCGACAGCTGAATGTGATGCGGATACTAGAGGAACTAGATATTCCACCGGATCAAATTGAGGCAGCCATGCAAGAACTGGATCTGGTCATCCGGGATTGGGCAGATAAATATCACCGCGCCGACGGTCAGCCGATGCTTCTACAAATGATTTTTGGCCCAAAAGAAGAATAAAACTTTAGTCACATTTTCGTTAAGCAGGGTGGGCAATGCCCACCCTGCTTCAGTTAGAGGCTACATTGATGAAATTTTTGCCTTAAATCGGGGAAGAGGTAATTGCTCCAGCCGCTTTGCTGCTAGATCGAATTTCTTGGGTGTACTTCTTACAAATCAAATTTAAGTTTCTTGGTGTAGGGGCAATGTATGCATTGCCCCTATAGTTTTATGCTGAATGCGTAGTACAAACAATTTGAAATGAGTATCGCTGCTCGGTTGACCCACATTTGTATAAAGTTTTAACTCCTCATGCAAAAACACAATCGGGATCATTCGCACGCTGCATAGCCAAACAGGTTACTGTAACAATTTTTACAAACTGACTTGGAAATATTTTATAGGAATAATTAAGAAGATTGTAAAAATAGGCGTTATCAAACTGCATGACAGGCAAAAAGAATCTTATTGTTATCGGCAACGGTATGGTAGGGCACAAGTTTTTAGAACTGATGATCGCCAAAGGAGCGGCACAGGAATGGAACTTGATCGCCTTTTGCGAAGAGCCTCGTGTTGCTTACGATCGGGTTAATTTGAGTGGCTTCTTTTCAGGCAAAACTGCGGCAGATTTATCATTAGTTCAACCGGGTTTGTACCAAGAAAATGGAATTGAGATTCATATCGGTGATAAGGCAGTTGCGATTAATCGGGAAGAAAAAACAGTTACATCAGCGAATGGTATAACCATTACCTATGACAAAATTGTTCTAGCAACAGGTTCCTATCCTTTTGTGCCGCCGATTAAAGGAAATGATGCTAAAGGTAATTTTGTCTACCGGACAATAGATGACCTTGAGGCAATGTCTGCCTACGCTAAAAATTGCCAAACTGGTGTCGTCGTTGGGGGTGGTTTATTAGGTTTGGAATGTGCGAATGCTCTCAAAAATATGGGCTTAAAAACCCATGTTGTTGAGTTTGCCCCCAGATTAATGCCGCTACAAATTGATGATGTCGGTGGCAATATCCTTCGCAACAAGATAGAAGAAATTGGGGTTTCAATTCATACCAATAAATCTACAACAGAAATTGTCAGCATTGATGGCAAGGTTGCCAAAATGACCTTTGCTGATGGTGAGGAGTTAGAAACAGATATGATTGTCTTTTCTGCGGGAATTCGCCCTCGCGATGAAATCGCTAGAGGATGTGGATTAGCAGTAGGCGATCGCGGCGGTATTATTATCAACGATTCTTGCCAAACTTCCGATCCAAATATTTATGCCATTGGAGAATGCGCCCTCTATCAAAATCGTATCTACGGCTTAGTCGCTCCTGGCTATACAATGGCAAGCGTAGCGGCAGATATCCTGAGCAAAACGGCGACGAGCAGCTTTATCGGCGCGGATATGTCCACCAAACTCAAACTGTTGGGAGTGGATGTTGCCAGTTTCGGGGATGCCTTTGCCAAATCTCCCGGCGCTAAAGAAATTGCCATTACTGATACCATCCAGGGTGTTTACAAAAAACTGGTTTTAAATGAAGATGGTAGCCATCTTTTAGGCGGAATTTTAGTAGGAGATGCTTCAGCTTACGGTACGCTGCTGCAATTTGTGCAGAATGCGATCGCGCTCCCGCCTCATCCAGAAGATTTGCTGATGCCACCCCGCGAAGGCAAGTCTACTACAGTAGGCATGGGTGTGGAGAGTTTACCCGATACTGCCCAAATTTGCTCTTGCAATAATGTCAGCAAAGAGCAAATTTGTAGCGCTATCCAAGAAGGAAAACTCACTGAGATTGCCAGTGTCAAGAAATGCACTCAAGCCGGGACAGGTTGCGGCGGTTGCGTGCCACTGGTGACAGATATCCTCAAGTCTGAAATGAAGAAAGCGGGGATAGAAGTAAAAAATCATCTCTGCGAACACTTCGCCTATTCCCGTCAGGAACTTTATCACTTGGTGCGTTCTCAAAAAATCCTGACTTTTGAAGATTTAATTCAAAAATACGGGAAAGGTAAGGGTTGTGAAATTTGTAAGCCTGCTGTCGCCTCTATTCTCGCTTCTACTTGGAACGAGTATATTTTGGAAATGCCTCACGTCGGGTTGCAGGATACTAATGATTATTACTTGGCAAACATTCAGAAGGATGGAACTTATTCAGTAATCCCCAGAGTTCCCGGTGGTGAACTAACGCCAGATCAGCTGATTGTGTTGGGAGAAGTTGCCAAAGATTTTGGACTTTACACCAAAATTACTGGCGGACAGCGGATCGATTTATTAGGTGCGCGGGTAGATCAATTACCTCAAATTTGGCAGCGACTGATAGATGCTGGATTTGAATCGGGACACGCTTATGGTAAGGCACTCCGCACAGTCAAATCTTGTGTGGGTAGCACCTGGTGCCGCTTTGGAGTGCAGGATTCTACCAGTTTTGCCATTGAGATCGAACTGCGATATCGAGGCTTGCGATCGCCCCACAAATTAAAATCAGCAGTATCGGGTTGTACCCGCGAGTGTGCCGAAGCTCAAAGCAAGGATTTTGGCATTATCGCCACTGAAAATGGCTGGAATTTGTATGTGTGTGGCAATGGTGGGATGAAGCCACAACACGCAGTTTTGTTAGCAGCAGATATTGACAAGGAAACGCTGATTAAATATTTGGATCGGTTCTTGATGTTCTATATTCGCACCGCGAATCGACTAGAACGCACGGCAACTTGGTTCAATAAACTGGAAGGGGGAATCGAGTACCTGAAGCAGGTAGTTATTGAAGATTCCTTGGGTATTGGTGCTGAATTAGAATCAGAAATGCAGCACCTTGTCAACACCTATCAGTGTGAGTGGAAAGCCACAATTGAAGATCCAGAAAAAGTGAAGCGATTCCGTCACTTTGTCAATTCCGACCAGTCCGATCCCAGTTTAGTTCATGTAGAGGAACGGGGGCAAAAACGTCCAGCTTATGACCACGAGAAGGTTTTGGTTAGTATTTCAGAATAAGCTGACTGCTGCTCTGGTGCATTACCTACAGTTCAAAAAAAACTGATGTTATTTGAAGTAGGAAAAACATACACGCGCTATCAAATTCATTCTGCATTGGGTGGAGAACTTCAAACTTATCTTCCTCAGCGTGCTGGAAAGATTGTGTGTGGATGTTTTAAGCCTACCCTAGACTCAAAAGCTCCTGATGAAGTTCTGGTAGAAGATTCACCAAAAGTGAAACAGAAAGCTGAGATGCTCTGCCAACAAGGAGGCGCTATTCCAGTGTTCCTCAAACTACATCGAGCTAGGTGGAAGTATATGGGAATGTTTCGTGTCAAGAAACATTCCGTAGACCCGGAAGAAATTAGGCGGAAGCAGCAGGAATCAGGCAGAAAGAACATTGCAGCCGTGCTGTATTTGGAACATACATCAAGCGAAGTATACAGTACGGTTCAAATAACAAAATATCGAGTTATTGAGTTAGTTTGAACTGCAATGTGTTGAATTTTTTCTAGCTTTTGCTACAGTCAAACCCTTAATCAATAGGAAAAGAAAATGGTTCAAGCATTACCGATTCGTCAGACAATTGCTACATGGGTTGATATTTGTCCGCTGTCAGCGATCGCGCCCAACACAGGAGTCTGTGCTTTAGTTGAAAATCAACAAGTGGCGATTTTCCGTGTCGGACAAGAAACTGATGTATTTGCTCTAGGCAATTACGATCCCTTTAGTAAAGCGTTTGTCTTGTCGCGGGGAATTGTAGGCGATCGCAATGGCATCCCCAAAGTTGCTTCACCCATCTACAAGCAAAATTTTAACTTGCTCACCGGACAATGCTTAGATGACGAAACCGTAAGCATTCCTACTTTTCCCGTTAGAATCGTTGAAGATAAAGTGCAGGTAGCCGTTAGCTAGTAACTGCTGCTATAAATCATTAAAGAACCCGGTTTCAAGAGAGAAATCGGGTTCTTTAATAGCGATACTATATATACAACTAATGAAAAGGAGTTCTCCTATGCAGTCTACGGTAACTGATGGAGTGCGTTGGACTACTACAGACATAAACCTCTTACCTGAAAACGAAGGTACGCGCTATGAGATTATTGATGGAGAGTTGTTTATGACCAGAGCGCCCCATTGGAAGCATCAACGCACCTGCTTTAACATCTGTCGAGAAGTCGATGCTTGGTCTGTGTCTAGTGGTTTGGGGGAGGCGAGTATTACCCCTGGGGTGCTATTCAGCGAATCAGATAACGTTATACCAGATGTGGTATGGGCTAGCAACGAACGATTAGCCGTTTTGCTAGACGAGGCGGGACATCTGACAGGCGCACCAGAATTAGTGGTGGAGGTGTTGTCGCCTGGTGTAGAGAATGAACGCCGAGATAGAGAAGCTAAACTCAAGCTTTACGCCTCGCGGGGAGTACAAGAGTATTGGATTGCTGATTGGCGCTTGCAACAAGTTGAAGTCTACCGCCGCGAAAATGCGACGCTGAAATTGATAGCAACGCTACTAAATAATGATGAGTTAAGTTCGCCTCTTTTGCCCGATTTTACCTGCACTGTGGCGCGGTTTTTTGTGTAGGAAGGGGAAAGGATGCGATCGCCTATATTACCTCTAGCCTTACAACCAAGTAATTTCTAGGCTGGCATAAGCCTACAATATTGTGCGAACCAAGCAAACACGGGCTTTCCTAATTCTACTTTAGGAAGGGTATGCGATCGCTTCCCTGATTTATTCTTCTCACCGACTGCTGAAAAATCACATTTAGCGGTAGCAAAATTACTGGCTGACGGCGAAATGAAGACGCGATCGCATCCCATCTCACTACATCACCAAAGTGCGATCGCTCTCAACTAAGTCTAAGCCTTCAGGCTGATGTATAGCTGCAATAAAATTTCAACACTTGCGGCATAACTGACAGAAAAAACCTGGCTCTTCCGTAGTTGGTATGCTAAATTTATAGTCAAGAAGCGCCACAAGCTATACTAGCCATGAATTTAAGCCAATTTAGCGTTTATTAAATAGAAAATACAGTCCAAAATCGTTATACCTTGCTAGGTAAGCCTTTCAAGTTTTGGAATCAACTTTTTAGCATACCAAGTAATGAAGAGCCAAAAACCTGTAGTTATGAAATATCATTTGTGCCTTATACCAGGAGGAAAAACAATGTCTTCAAATCAACCAAAGCACGTTGATGCCGTAGGTGCTGACAAGAGTGGCAGCGGTTTTCTTGCCCCGGATGCTGGCCCCGATACCGCACGCGCCGATTATTCTGATGAAGCAGATACAGCGTTTTCTTTCTGGATGAGGTACAGTCAAGCTTCCAAAATCAAAGGTTTTAGGCGATCCTCGTACCTCACTAGCTTCAAAAGTGCTGTATGAATGACGCAAGTCATGATTATGACAACGTTGATGAACCTGTTCCCGATACCTCTGTTGAGGAGTCGAGGGCTAACATTGTCGATCGTCAAATGAGAATTATTGGACGCACCTCAGGGTGACATCGCAAGTGTCATTCACAAAATAAAAATCGGGATGACTGGATTCGAACCAGCGGCCCCTTCGTCCCGAACGAAGTGCGCTACCAAACTGCGCCACATCCCGTTACCATAAAGGCAATCTTCATCCACGATATCACGCTCTATCCCTTTTCACAAACTCACGTCAAAGGAAATTAATTACAAGCAGTAGGAATGCTTGATATTATTAACTCTGTATGACTGAGAGTGGAAAGAGTGGGTTGTGGCTGTTAAACCAGATTGGTTGCGCGTCAAAGCGCCTCAGTGGGAGCGGGTCGGTAGTGTTAAAGAAATTCTGCGGGATTTGGGGCTGAATACCGTTTGTGAGGAAGCCTCTTGCCCCAACATTGGCGAGTGTTTCCAAGCCGGTACAGCGACATTTTTAATTATGGGACCAGCCTGCACGCGGGCTTGTCCCTATTGCGATATCGACTTTGAGAAAAAGCCTAAAGCGCTTGACCCCACGGAACCAGAAAACTTGGCGGAGGCAGTTAGAAGACTCCGACTGAATCATGTCGTAATTACCTCAGTGAACCGGGATGATTTGCCGGATGGCGGTGCGTCTCAGTTTGTCCGCTGCATTCAAGCGGTTCGCGCCACCTCACCGAAGACGACAATTGAGGTATTGATTCCTGACTTGTGCGGCAACTGGGAGGCACTCGAAACGCTCCTCCAGGCAGCCCCAGAAGTGCTAAACCACAATACAGAAACGGTTCCCAGCCTTTACCGGCGGGTGCGTCCTCAAGGAAATTATCAGCGATCGCTCAAACTACTACACCGAACCCGCGAGTTAGCTCCTTGGGTCTACACAAAATCTGGTTTGATGGTAGGGCTAGGAGAAACTGACGCCGAAATCCGCCAGGTAATGCAAGATTTACGAGATGTCGATTGCGATATTTTGACTATCGGGCAATATCTCCAACCCTCCCAAAAGCATTTGAAAGTCGATAGCTTTATAACACCCGCGCAGTTTGATGCGTGGAAACAGTTCGGCGAGTCGCTGGGTTTCCTACAAATCGTCTCCTCTCCCCTGACTCGAAGTTCTTATCATGCCGAACAGGTGCGGGAATTGATGGAACGCTATCCTCGATTCCAGAGTTATGAGTGACCGGAATTCCTCTAACTCAAAACTCAAAACCATCCCCTTGAGCGAAGCGAAGGGTCAAAACTCAAAACTCACTATAGCAATTCTTGGATCGGGTGCTTGGGGTACAACCCTTGCCTCTCTCGCCTCCCAGAACGGTCATCACGTCCACGTGTGGTCGCGTCAATCTTCCATGAGCTTGGAGGCGGTTCTAGAGGATGCTGAAATTGTTTTATCAGCCATCTCAATGAAAGGTGTCGGCGAGGTAGCGGCGAATGTACAAAAAGCTGTCTCTTCTCAGCCAATTTTCGTCACCGCTACCAAAGGGTTAGATCCCGTCACCACCTGCACCCCTTCTCAGATTTGGCAGGCGACATTTCCGACTCGCCCAGTGGTAGTTCTATCGGGACCAAATCTTGCTAAAGAAATTCAACAAGGATTGCCAGCCGCTACTGTGGTAGCCAGCCGGGACGCTGCCGCTGCCTCGTCGGTGCAAGCGGTGTTTTCTTCTCCCAGTTTTCGGGTTTATACCAATGCTGACCCTTTGGGAGTGGAACTGGGGGGAACGCTAAAAAACGTGATGGCGATCGCTGCCGGTACTTGTGACGGGTTGCAACTGGGAACCAATGCCAAAGCCGCTTTATTAACCCGTGGCTTAGCTGAAATCATCCGCATCGGCAACTGCTGGGGGGCACAACCCGAAACGTTTTATGGATTGTCAGGACTTGGTGACTTACTTGCTACCTGCAACAGCAGCCTCAGCCGCAATTATCAGGTTGGTTACAGGTTGGCTCAAGGCAAGACTCTTCCTGAAATTTTAACCGAGCTGGAAGGAACCGCTGAAGGCGTCAACACCGCTTCTGTGCTGATTCAACGAGCGGATCGAGAAGAAATTTCAGTTCCTATTTCTTACCAAGTCTATCGCTTGCTCAAAGGGGAAGTCACCCCGATTTCAGCGGTTGAAGCACTGATGCTCAGAGACAGCAAGCCTGAATATAGCTAAGTTTTAGCCCCTAAAAGCATCTATAGGGAACTCTCTGAGCCAATATTCTTTCTTAACCTTAGGGATTTTTCAGGAAATCCTTCGATCTGTGATGTAGATTAATTTGGCCTTTGACCCAAATCACTACTCTAAGATTGAGCGCTGCTTATACTACCCAAAGATAGAAATCTGAATCCTACTAGAGACAGGTTTTTCTGAAGGTCACGTCGTCCCTGCCTGCATAGCCATCGATAGCGATGAATTCAGCAAGTGTCATGCAGCTAGATGTAACAGAAAGTAACAGAAAGGTAAGCATTCGCTGTTTCGTCCTGGAGGGTGGGAATTCTAACAATAAGTAGTGAAGTGATTAACTGAAAGACTATTCCGGACGCAATTGAGAGATCCCTATGCCAGCCACTCCTTTTTATGCAGATACAGATACAGAATTTGACTCCGAGTTGCCAGACTACAACTTTGGGTCTACCGTGTTGAACGACGATGCTCGACCCCCGGTGGATGATCTCGATAGCCCTGAGATGGAAGGTCTAGATACAGAGTACGGGCGACTTGGCGAGGCATCTCTACGGGCAACTGCTAGCCGTCGTACTACCGATCTGGTTCGGTTATATCTTCAGGAAATTGGTCGGGTTCGGTTACTGGGGCGAGATGAGGAAGTCTCGGAAGCTCAAAAAGTCCAGCGTCATATGCGGTTGCTGGAGCTGAGAAATAATACTGCCAACCAGGCAGATCCAGTGATTCAGCCCTATGTGCATCTGATTGAAGTACACGATCGCCTAGCATCTCAGCTGGGGCACCGTCCTGCTTTGGAACGGTGGGCGACCGATGCGGGTATTGAGCTGAGCAACCTGAAGCCGACATTGGCTGCTGGGAAGCGTCGCTGGGCAGAAGTAGCGGATCTGGCAGTTGAAGAGCTAGAGCGGATTCAGGCTAATGGCATTCGCGCCAAAGAACACATGATCAAGGCCAACCTGCGCCTAGTGGTTTCTGTGGCGAAGAAGTATCAAAATCGCGGACTGGAATTGTTGGATTTAGTCCAGGAAGGAACCCTCGGATTAGAACGGGCGGTTGAGAAGTTCGATCCGACAAAAGGTTATCGGTTTAGCACCTATGCTTACTGGTGGATTCGTCAAGGAATTACTAGAGCGATCGCAACTCAAAGTCGCACCATCCGCCTGCCGGTTCACATCACCGAAAAGCTCAACAAAATTAAGAAAGCTCAGCGCAAAATTTCTCAAGAAAAAGGTCGCACGGCAAGCATCGAGGATATCGGCGTTGAGTTAGAAATGACACCGGAGCAGGTACGGGAAGTTTTACTCCGGGTGCCTCGCTCTGTCTCCTTAGAAATTAAGGTAGGTAAGGAGAAAGACACGGAACTAGGCGACTTGCTGGAAACAGACAGCATATCTCCCGAAGAAGTGTTGATGCGAGAAGCTTTACACCGAGATTTGCAGCATCTGCTTGCCGATCTCACCAGCCGCGAGCGAGATGTCATTCGGATGCGGTTTGGCTTGGGAGATGATCATCCTTATTCCTTGGCAGAAATTGGTCGCGCTCTCGATTTATCTAGAGAACGAGTTCGTCAAATTGAAGCCAAAGCCTTACAAAAGTTGCGGCAACCCAAGCGTCGCAACCGTGTGCGCGACTATCTAGAGTCCTTGGGCTAAAGAGGTAGTAATCCCATTTTCACAACTGCCCAATACTAATTTCTCAAAACCCCCCTTTTTTAAGGGGGGTTTGGTGACTTCAAATATAGTCTTGCAATAGAGAAATGTTCTAATACCCTTTCTCTAGGGGACAAAGAGAAAATCGCCAGTCTAGCGCCAGTAAAGTGAATGGGTATAAACAAGTCAAAAATTAAAGTAGCAATTTTTTTGATAAGTGGGAATGAAAGTTAGGGAGCGGCGAAGAGCGGTAAATACTGCACTCAGCAGGGACAACGCATCAAACTAGATCCCACAACTGATAACTGACACGCACAGCATTGTTCAAAAGGAAAAAGGAAAAAAGCAAAAGATATAATTCTTTACTTTTCTTGTTTCCTTTTTCCTTTTACTTTCCCTGCCTCCTAACCCGGTTTCTTATTAAATATTATTCTCAATAAGCTTCGATTGTTGCAAATATTCTGGGAATTCGCTATTCTTCTCAATAGGGCTACTTTCTTGAGAAGGTCAACATGTCTTTCTACACAGCAACCTCACTCAAGGCTGAACTCAACGAGCGGGGCTGGCGTTTAACTCCCCAACGGGAAACGATCCTGAATGTCTTTCAACATCTTCCCAGAGGTCAGCATCTTAGTGCTGAAGACCTCCACGAGTTGTTGCACAGTGAAGGTGACGACATAAGCTTATCCACCATTTACCGAACCTTAAAGTTGATGGCTCGGCTGGGCATTTTGCGCGAACTTGAACTGGCGGAAGGACATAAGCATTACGAACTCAATCAACCTTACCCGCATCACCATCACCATTTGATCTGTGTTCGGTGTAACAAGACGATTGAATTCAAGAATGACTCGATTTTAAAAACCGGCACCCGAACAGCCAGAAAAGAGGGGTACCACCTGCTTGACTGTCAGATGACGATTCACGCTATCTGTCCGACTTGCCAGCGGGCGTTACTACCCATTTAAAAAGCGAATCAAGTAGGGGTAGGGCGGGATGCACCACTTCCCAACTCAGCCGATAGCTAGCCATTAGCTAATCGCTAATGGCTATGGTTAAAAACGTCCCTTCACGATGTCATCAGCACTGAGACCATAAGCACGCTGGGCAGCTTCGACGGCGGCTTTGGTTTGTGCCTCGAAAACTCCATTTAACGGGCCGCGATAAAAGCCGTTTTCTTTCAGACGCTTTTGTAAGG
The DNA here is from genome assembly GCF_042747725.1 of Coleofasciculus sp. H7-2. Lineage (NCBI taxonomy): Bacteria > Bacillati > Cyanobacteriota > Cyanophyceae > Coleofasciculales > Coleofasciculaceae > Coleofasciculus > Coleofasciculus sp. H7-2. The sequence continues at coordinate 154,826 of NZ_JBHZGO010000110.1, read as the reverse complement.
ACACTACATTAAAGCGATCGCTTGTCTTTTTCACCGCCAATACAGTACTTGGTCCAGCGACTCCATCAGCTGTTAAACCTTGCGCTTGTTGAAACTTAATCACGGCGTCTTTGGTGTCTTGATCGAAGTAACCAGTCATGGCACCTTGCAAAATTCCCAGCTGCCGCAACCGTCGCTGGAGTTCTACCACCTCCCGATTGTTACTGCCTAACTGTAGGAACGACCCACTAGAACTACCACTAGAAACTGTATTTTTAGGCGGAGTCCGATCTTCTGCGCCTCCCACTCCCAGCAAAGCTGCCTGGGTATCCGAACCGGCAATCCCATCCGCTGGCATTCCCGCCACTTGCTGAAATCGGTTGACGGCTGCTTTAGTGATCGGGCCATAATAGCCAGTGACCTTTGCCTGAAAATAGCCTTGTTTTTGCAAACGCTGCTGGAGGGCTGCTACCTCCGAGCCGCTGTCTCCTTCCCGCAGGACGCCACTCCTCGGACGTTGGCTGACCTGGGAAGGCTTGCTGACAGACTGCGGACGTTGCCTGAAAGACTGGAAACGTTGGCTGACCTGTCTGACCTGCCGACGTTGGCTGGTCTGCGCCTGGATTGGCTTGCCTCGCTTCTTCTGTAAGGCGGCTTCGGTTCGCGGTCCCACAATGCCATCCGGTTCCAGCCCATTAGCCTTCTGGAATTGGATCACAGCTTCCGTTGTAATCGGACCAAAATTGCCTGTGATCCCTGCTTTGAAATAGCCTAGCTGCTGCAAGCGCTGCTGGAGAGTGGCTACCTCCGAGCCGGTGTTTCCTGGCTCAAGCATTGCTAAAGCTTGAGACATTCCCAAGAGGCTCAGTGAGACAAAAAGCGATAGCAGAGACAAACTCGCTCTACTAGAAAGCTTTTGGCGGTTTAGTCCTTCAAAAATTTTTTGGCTATTCCAGACTAGAGGAAACTCGCTGTTTGTAGATGCTTCGTAGACCAGGGCAAGATGCAGGTAGGCAAGGGTTTCCATAATTTTACTGGCAAACTCTTGATAGACAGTTTAAGAAGGTCAATTTCATCAACTAGCTATACCATATCAGTGCCTAGGGGCGATATACCACCCGTGCATCTAGTCCGCGCGATCGCAGTAGCTCGGAGCGGCTTTCGGCAAGATGTCGATTGGAAAATGCCCCTGCATTTACATAGGAACCTCGTTTCGATTTCGGCCCCAGATCCGCATTCGGTACATAGCGGAGGACTTTATTCAACGTTGCGTAATTCCCAGGTACGACTACCACGTAGCGATTCTCGGCAAAATCAATTCCTAATTCCCGTAGGGTTCGCGCATCTGCAACGCCGTCTGGGTATAAACGCCGAGCTTGCTGGAACCGCCTGACAGCTCGCTGGGTATTGGAACCATAAATCCCATCTATACCACCAGGATCGAAGCCTTGGTCTTTCAATCGCCGTTGGAGGTCTTCGACTTCGGAACCGCGATCGCCGGGTTGGAGACTTCTACTACTCCTGTCGTTCCGGTTGCTGTAGTCGCTCAGTCGTGGACTTGGACGACCGGCAACGTAGTCCTCTAGTGCGCGCAGCGTTTCTGAAGTAATCGTACCGCTAGGGTATAAACCTACACTTTCCTGGAACTTCCTGAGCGCTTGCGCCGTTTTTTGACCAAATTTTCCATCAATAGAACCGGGGTTGAAACCTGCCTGCGCTAACTGTTGCTGGACAAGCCTGATGTCTGAATAGGTATTTTCTGAATAGGTATTTTCTGAATAGGTATTTTCTGCCCTCAGTATAGGGGGGTTTGGAGCATAGAGGGTGGGGTTGTCCGGAGCATTGTCCAGAGTCCTATCTGGAGGCGGCAGCGTCGTAAACGGGTTATTGTTGAAGCTTTGGCTTACAGTCGGTCTAACTTCATTAAATAATTCTGCCCTGGTTCCTCGACCTACAATACCATCAGGCGTGAGTCGATTTGCTTGCTGGAATCGAATCACCGCATTTCTAGTTTGCGAGCCAAAATTGCCAGTGGCGGGTACACTAAAACCTCGCTCCTGTAAACGCTCCTGTAGTTCGCGTACCTCAGAGCCGCGATCGCCTTGCTTGAGCGCTCTTTGTGCCAACGCCTGAGAAGCTATCCCTAGCATTGCTAAGGTAACAGCAATCGATAGAAAATGAATCGTTGCTTGAACAGAAAGCTTTTTCCAATTCAATCCGGTCAGAAATTCCTGGTTTTCCCATACAGGAGAAACACCAGCTTTTTGTACAGGTGTTTCGTAGACTAAGGCTAGATGAAGATAGGCAAGGGTTTCCATTACTTTTTACAGTATAGATTTTAACGCCAGTCTAGCCGATTGATTGCATCAAATCGCACTCTTTATCGGCGGTATACTACTCGTGCATTCAGTCCTTGCGATCGCAACCTCTCTGACTGGCGTTCGGCTCCATATTCATTAGCAAATGCCCCTGCCTGAATATTTAAACTGCTACTGGAATTGTCCACATAAGCATCAGGCACATACTGGCGCACTTGGCGCAGCGTCTCGGCACTCTCAGCCATTACGATCACCGAGTAAGGAGAATTTGAAGTCGCCAGATACCCAGCTGCAAACCAGGTTTCCCGACCGATAATGCCGTCAACCTGTAAGCCCCTCGCCACTTGAAAACGCTTCACAGCTTGCTTGGTTTGCCAGCCATATTTGCCATCAATGGAACCGGGGTCGAAACCAGCCGCTTTCAGCCTTTCCTGAGCTTCGATGACTTCCGAGCCGCGATCGCCAAGTCGCAACCCGCGCTTACCAACGCTCATTGCACTCGACTGCGGACTGTTGTCTAACTTCTTACTTTTGTCCAGATATTGCTTTAATGCTGCTAGAGTCTCCGAACCCGCAATGCCGTCAGCGTCTAAGTCACTGGTTGCTTGGAAGCGCCTCACCGCCGCCTCTGTCAACTTGCCGTAGTATCCAGTGACAGGTCCCTTATAGTAGTTGGCTGCTATCAAGTTTGTTTGCAAAGCCCTCACTTCAGCACCCCTATCCTCTATCTGTATTGCGCTAGCACTGTTGAGCAAACTGAGGAGAGCTAGATTTAGCGCCAGCGATAGCAGATACCTACTCGCTGTGCTAGAAAGCTTTTGCCGATTGAGATCCTTAAAAAGTTCTAACTTCTCTAGAACCGGAAAAGCTCCAGGGTCTGTCGTTTCCTCGTAAGCTACTGCTACATAAAGATAGGCAAGCGTCTCCATTATTGTCCTGCAAAACTTTCAGCAGCTAATCCGCTCAATGAGGTTTGAACTGCTATTTTTGGCTTATTTTACGTTATTTTCACGTTTTTTGTTTACTAACTCAAGATAGAATTCTTTAAGGTAGATGATTTCCGGTCTGGTTTTTGAGAAACTCTATACATTTTCAGCCATTAAACTAAACCCTGGCATCAAAAATTAAGGCAACTATCACCGCTACACCAGTAATTCCTAAAGCTAGAAGCGGATGTTGACCTTGACTAACGGCAAAAGAAGTAACGATACCAGCACCCAATGCCGCTATAACGGCAGATCCCAGTAAATCTTGATGAGAGTTTTTATTGAACATCGTTGCGATCCAGCTGTCAAGTTAAAAATAGCTGTGACTTACAGTTTTATAACCTACCACCAGACTTTACTAGGTTGAAAAGTTGCCGGAATATTGCAATTAAGATTTAAATTAAGCTAATTTTCTTAACACGTCCCAGGGTTGCAGAAACGGGAGATTTCGATGCTGTACTGAAATCCCCCGCACTCAAATTTCTGTCCGATTCCGCCTATTGCTGTTGTTCTGTATCAACTCGCTCAATGTTACCGGCTTTGATCCAACCCTGTTGTTCGCCATCTTCCAGACGTACCTGTTGCCATCTTTTATCATCGCTTTCTTTGATGACCACAAGGCGCTGATTGTATCCAACCCCACCAACACGATTGGCATCCAGAGTTGGTGCCTCCCGTAGGCTTAAACCTTCGCGCCAGGTAACGCGAGCTTTGTAGGCTCCGGGTTCTAGCACTTCCGAAGCAGCCTCGCTGGGTGTCGGCGTCGGGTTGGGTTGAGCGGAGGACGCCGATGTTGGCTTGGAAGCGCCAGGAGAAGCCTTGGCTTTTAGCGCTGGTTTATCATTTGCATAAACCGGCTTAGGCGGAGGCGTTGAGAGTTTAGTTAGGAAGTAATAGGCGGTGGCACCACCAGCCACGACTAGGAGGGCGATCGCTAGAAAAAAACCAATTAAAAATTTTACTAAACCCGACCAACTCATGCTTGTGATTCCGGTTGTTGCAGCTGATGAAAGCGACTACTCAAAGGGCTGTGTCTCGATGCCATACGGGCTTTACCGGCGGCTGCCCAATCTTGCAAAAACTGGATTTGCTCTTGGGCAGTCCGAGCTAGGGGCACAATCTGACTGGCGGCTTCTAAAATATCATCGGTGGTGAAGTCTCGGTTCTGGCTAAAGCCAATGTGCATCGCTTCTATCAAGGTTTGCTCAATTTCTGCCCCAGAAAAATCGGGAGTTTCGTATGCTAGCCGATCGAGAGCGTAGCTACTCAAGTTGTGAGGTCGCAGCCTGGATAAGTGTACCGCAAAAATGGCGCGACGTTCCTCTTGTTCGGGCAAACCTACAAAAAAGATTTCATCAAATCTACCTTTGCGGAGCATTTCCGGAGGTAAAGCTTGAATATTGTTAGCAGTCGCCACAACGAATACGGGTGAAGTTTTTTCTGCCAGCCAAGTAATAAAGGTGCCAAAGACGCGACTGGTGGTTCCGGCGTCGCCTTTCCCATCAACTCCAGAGAAAGCTTTGTCAATTTCATCGATCCATAGCACGCAAGGAGCTAAAGCTTCCGCCAGCTGAATCATTTGCCGGGTGCGAGATTCCGATTCTCCCACCAATCCTCCAAAAAGACGCCCCACATCTAAGCGTAATAAAGGTAAGTGCCAGTGATGGGCGATCGCTTTTGCCGTCAGCGATTTTCCAGTCCCCTGAATTCCCACCAGGAGTAACCCTCTGGGATAAGGTAGACCATATTGCCTCGCTCGTTCTGAAAAGGCACTGCCGCGCCGCAGCAGCCAGTCTTTTAGGTTATCTAAGCCGCCAATATCAGAAATTCTCTCGCTAGTCGAATAAAACTCTAATATTTGCGTCTGGCGAATGGTTTGACGCTTTTCTTCCAGCACCAGTTCCACGTCTTCGGGGCGCAGTTCGCCGTGGGTAGCGATCGCTCGTGCCAAGACGCGACGAATCCGTTCCATCGATAGACCTTGGCAGGAACGCACCAGTTCATCCAAAATTTTGCTAGTGAGGGATTTACCTGTGGCACCTAGTAAGCGTTCCACTTCCGTCTTGATCTCTGCTGGCGCTGGCAACGGAAACTCCAGAATGGTTAAGACTTCACTCAAGTCGCTGGGAATGGCAATTTGCGGTGCGACGATGACAATATTTTTCGGCTGGGATTTCAGACGCCGTGACAGATTCCTCAGTTGGCGATAAACTGATATATCTTCTAAAAAACGGGAAAAATCCCGCAAAATAAAGATTCCTGGGGCAGATGCTGCCACTTTTTCCACAAATTCTAATGCTTGAACCGGATTGCGGCGTCCAAAACCAGCATCGTTGGGGTTGCCCTGGTAGCCATCGACAAAATCCCAGATATAGACTGGGCGATCGCCCAACCGTTGAGCCACCTGCGCGATCGCTGCTTCCACCCGCTCCTCTTCTGGAGTCGGAATATAAATTAATGGATATCGGGCGCGTAGCAGCAGTTCAAACTCTTCACTGAAGCTCATAGCTGTTATAGGATGTCAGTTGGTAGAAGACTTGCGGTTATCGCGTCTCCAGGTCAGTTGGTAAGGGCGCGAACAAAAATCTTGGCAACCCACAACTGTCTCTATTAAACCCGCCCGTACAGTCATTGTTGCTTGTTAGTTGCCAGCTAGCTGTAGAAACCCAGAAAAAGCATCTCACCTTAAAGGTCAGTTGGTATCCGGAAGGGCTATGCTTGTGCCCGTATACTTGTTTCTTGCCACTGACCGCTAACCACTGACTATTTAGGAAATTGTTTTTTGAGTGCTTCCAGAGCCTCCCATCGTCGGTCAGATAAACTGTCCGATCCATCAAGATTCGCTGGTTGAATACCCGAACAGTCTTTGTCACAAAGCTGCCTTGGGGGAATCGTCAAACACATTTGTTCGTATAGCCAAATATCAGGCTGAAAATGACCCTGTGGCGGCAGCATTTCCAACAAATCTTCGAGTGGTATTTCTCGTTCTATTGGCCCGGTATCTGGTTGCTCAGCCGCTTCATCTAACCAAATCATTTCTGATGTATTGATAGCTAGCCGGTGATTATACTGTTGCAAGCAGCGATGGCAAGTTAGAGTGACAATTGCTTCTGCCTTAACAGAAACATCTAGGTAATTTCCTTGATGGGAAACTTTTATCTGTCCGCGCACGGGCGTCAAAGTTTCCAGCTCTGGTAAAAACTCATCAATTTCAATGACTTCTGTGCGCTCTGGCGCTTTCAGCAGCCCAGGAATATAAATCGCCTTCATAATGCTTCAGCCATCCTTCCAACCCGATTAAAAAAGGAAAATGAAAAATGATTTTTTTTCTCATTTTCCTTTTTTAATTCTTAATTTCTTAATCGCACAACCAGACGCCGGTCTGGCTCTTGACCCCGACTATAGGTTTCTAAATCGTCGCACTCTTGAAAAAAAGTATGAACTTGACGCCGCTCCGCTGAAGACAAGGATTGCATTTCAAATTCTTGACCAGAGGAGCGAACTTGCTGAGCGGCATACTCAGCAAGTTCCTGGAGTTCCGCTTGACGCCGAGTGCGATAGCCATCAAGTTCAATGGTGTAAGCTGTCTGCTCCTCCCGTTCTTGACCCAAGTTCAAAATGGCATTAGCAAGATACTGGATGGCATCGAGAGTCGCACCTTCAGAACCAATCAAGGCTTGAATTTGTGCGGATGTTAGTTTGGTTTCGTCGATCGTCAACCAGTAAGTTTCTAATTCTGTTTGGGAGGAGTCGCTGCTTTGTGGAATCGTTTGGATTGCGGTTTCTTTGATGCCAGTAGGAAATTTGGCTAGTTGCAGGAGTTGCTCTAGCCACTGCTGACCCCGCTGCATTTTGCGATCGCTCATAGCTAACTCGAAGCCTTTTTCTTAGAACGACCCGGTTCAAAGGGAAGTGCTTCTCTTTCCTTAGCTTTCGTTTCTTTTTCTTGAACTTCTACCATTTTCTGAAGGTTTTCTGGCAGGGGTTCTCGCGACAAAATAAACGTCTGAGCAGTTTGGAAAATGTTAGCAATAACCATGTACATCAGCACTCCAGCTGGCAGCGGGAAGAACAAAAACATCCCAGAAAATAGGATTGGGGTAAGTTTGTTGACCGTAGCCTGCTGCGCGTTTGCATCGCTCATATCGTTCTGTCCGGAGAGAACTTGGTTGAGATACAAACTGATGCCAAAGAATAGCACCATGCCGATAATATCCCAATGGATGGTTCCGTCTTCATCAAAAGCGCCCACACGACCTAAGGCATCAATGAAGAGAAATCCTTTATCTGCCGCTAGTCCTGGAACTATTCCCTGAACTGTGACTTCCCCAGGCTGAAGAGCTTCCAGGGTGCCATCTTCATTCAACTGTACCCGTTCTTCGCCTTTAGTGACCTTCCAGTGGGGAATCAGCTTGGTTTCAGGATAGGCGGCGAGGAGTTCCCGAAGGGGTTTGCCCTCCACGGTTTGAAATTCAATTTTAGTCTTTTCCCCAATCGTCAGGCGGTTTCCTCCCGGCAGCAGCGCCGCAATGGGGGCATGAACGCCATCTGAAAAGTAAATGTTTTGTGGCGTTGTCACGAAAGCTTGCGGCTGAATCTGTTCAATTTGTTCTTGAGGAAAGATTTGCAAATTGAGCGTGTAGTTCACATCCGAGAACGGCGATCCCCGCAAGGTAGCAAACAATGCAAAGAGAACCGGCATTTGTAGCAACACGGGGAAGCACCCGGCTAAGGGGTTGCCGAATTCTTTGAACAGCTTGCTCATTTCCTCCTGCTGTTTTGCCGGTTCGTCCTTGTAAAGCTTCTGAATTTCTTCTTGTCGCTTTTTCATCAGCGGTTGGGAAACTTTCATCCGCCGCATATTGCGAATGGAGCCAGCACTCAGGGGATAGAGAGCAAAGCGAATCACAAGTGTCAGCGCCACGATGGCGAGACCATAGCTTGGCACAATCCCGTAGAAGAAATCCAGGATTGGCAGCATGACGTTATTGGAGAGAAACCCGATACCAAAGTCCATTCGTTCTGAGTTAGAGGGGGCGCTAGTAGCTTGGGATGAATCTTAATCTAAGTTATCTAATGTTTGTGATTTTTGGGTTATAAAACACACAAAAGCAATGGCAGAGTCACTTGGGAATTTTAGATAAGCAATTGACAATTCAATTCGAGCATCTAAAATTCCTGGGCTTTTGAGGCGATCTTATCGATTTGGGGAACCACCCGCCGGTTTGCCGGTTCTGGCTGCCACTTTCTCATTGATGTAGTCATAAATTTCCCGGAATCGAGGTAAGGCTCTGAGTTCCAGGCGACTGCCATCTCTAAGAGTGACTACCATATCGCCCCAGAGACCGATCCCACGGGCAACCTTAACGACATTGACAATTTCTGAGTAGATAATGTCGGTGCGATCGCGTCCCATCCAACCACCTGTTACCGAGATGCGGCGAGTGGTAATCCGGTAGCGCAACCAAAGCGCTCTCACAATCGCCCCTACGGTCAGAGGTATACAGATGACTGTAAATCCCAGCAGGATATTAATAATCAAATCACCTATGTGGGGACCCCCTTCATAGAAGGTTTCCTCTTTTATGCCCATTGAGTACCTCTGCTTCTGCCAACAACTGCTCTAATTCTCGCAAAATTTGACCATAATCGCACTCCACTGCTATCGGTCGCACAACGACTACCAACCGCCAGCCTGGTGCAATGCGGGGTAACATCTGACGGATAGCTGCCCGAATCTGTCGCTTGATCCGGTTCCGGATGACTGCCCGCTTGCTGACTTTTTGGCTGATGGAGATGCCGATGCGGGTTGGCATCACTTCAGCAGTTTTCATGACCGTCGCGCCGCTTGAGTGCCTCAAAGCTCGTAAAGCCAAGTGAGGGGCATTGCGACGCAGACCACTCTGGTACACAGCCGTGAAATCTTGCCGGTGCCTGAGTCGATTCGCTCTGGGTAATGCCACTGGAAACTCCACCCTACTGCGTGGCTTAAAAGAAGGCTGAAGGCGAAATAAATTCATCCTTCATCCTTACTTGTGTTTCTAAACGCAAAGGCGATAACGTCCCTTTTTTCGGCGAGCTTTGATGACAGCCTGACCATTTTTGGTACGCATCCGCGCCCGAAAACCAGACGTTCTTTTTTGCTTACGGTTAGTGCCGCCCAGAGTGCGCTGAGTCATCGGTTTTTACTCCAGATTTAGGAATCGCTGCTATAGAAAAAGTCACAATTCTCTAGCATAGCATCACATGGCGCTGCTTTTGCCAGCGCCTCTTGGCGGCACAGAAGCGGACGTGGACTGCGCCTTAATTAATACTCAGAATCCAGGTACCGAGATAACGGGGTAACGGTACATCGCCGGGAGTGAGAATCGCACCCGTGAAATAATAAGTTCCACCAAAAGGCGGGTTTTTCACGTTAGAGAAGATTAAGTCTACGCTGTTACCGGCAGCCACCGGCTCCTGCATATAAATCAGAAGCTTGTAATTTTCTTTGTCCCAGACAACCTCTTTGATGGGCACATTTTTCCCTTTGACACGGACTTCAACGTTTTTCGTGTCAAACTTGCCCTTATAGTAATCCGGATAAGTGACGACAAACTGAGCTGCCCCTAATTCCATTCTTTTAGCGGGAATCTTGAGCCGGTAGCGATCCCAATTATCCGCTTGACCGCCAAAATCTAACCGATAACTCAGCTGATTTTGCCGCTCAACACCGCTAAAAATGGTTAAACCGGGTAGACTCTGTGCTTGGGTGAGGCTGGCAAACCCGGTTAGCACGCAACCCGTCGCTGCTAGGGCAGAAATTAGGCGTCGCTTAGAGGATTTTGTTGACAACATAGGCTCTTGTACCTCAACAGTTGAGAGTGGGCTTCGTTACTAAACTTTACTATTTTTGACTCAAGCGGGTATGTAGCCGCACCGAATGAATCCTCCCCCGTGACGCGGGAAGCCGGAAGAAAGTGCCCCCAGAGGCAAGCATGGTGAGCTTTTGAGTCGAGCGATCGCTTAGGTTAGGGTAATGGAACCAGAGCAGCTAATAAGGACAGTTGATTTTAAACTAGCTACTGATTCAGCGATCGCGCTTAACGTCATTTTTTTATGTACTAATGTATATCATTATGTATTTTTTTGGTTATTTATTTAATAAATTTGAAAAAATCAACCGGAAACAACCCCTTCAATTAATCTGAATTGACGCCAGAGATAATAGGCACCAGAGGGTTTAAGAGAAAGCTTTTTATCATCGGTTGAAGCTTTGAAAACGGGTTCTAGGTGATATTGTCTTACGGACGCGCGTGAGTGTGGAAATTCTAAATTCATAAAACAAAGTTAAAGATATGGATCGGAATTTAGAAATCCACCTAGGATGCAAAAGGATAGGATGCAGAAGGGTCTCGTAGTATTGATTGGGAGAGTTCATGAGAATTGCGGTTGCAAAGGAAATTGAAGTTGGCGAACGTCGTGTGGCGCTGGTGCCTGACACTGTAGGCAGGTTAGTAAAACAGGGTCTAGAAGTGTGGGTAGAGGCGGGTGCTGGTGAGCAAGCGTTTTTCTTTGATGACGCCTATAAAGCAGCCGGTGCAACTATTGTCTCGGATACAGGTGCTTTGTGGCGCGAAGCGGATGTTCTATTAAAAGTCAATCCGCCGAAAGAGCATGAAATTCAGCAACTGAAGGAAGGTGGCGTGTTTATTGGGTTTCTAAATCCTCTGGGAAATCCAAACCTAATCCAGCGTTTAGCCGAGCGCAGAGTCACAGCCTTCAGTATGGAGTTGATCCCCCGCACCAGTCGAGCGCAGAGTATGGATGCTTTGTCTTCTCAGGCGGGAGTGGCTGGATATAAGGCGGTACTGATTGCGGCGGCGGCTGTGCCGAAGTTTTTCCCGATGTTGACGACAGCGGCGGGGACAATAGCACCGGCGAAAGTGTTTATCATGGGTGCAGGGGTGGCGGGACTGCAAGCGATCGCCACCGCTAGACGCCTGGGCGCTGTCGTAGAAGCTTTTGATATTCGTCCCGCCGTGAAGGAAGAGGTGCAAAGCCTAGGGGCGAAATTTGTCGAAGTGCAGCTAAATGAAGAAACCGTGGCGGTGGGTGGCTACGCGAAAGAAGTTTCTGAAGCCTCGAAGCAACGCACCCAGGAAGTCCTCACAGAACACGTCAAGCAAGCCGACGTAGTCATTACCACGGCTCAGGTTCCGGGCAGGAAAGCGCCCATCCTGGTGACTGAGGAAATGGTAGCCCAGATGAAACCGGGTTCGGTCATTGTCGATTTGGCAGCTGAGCAAGGCGGAAACTGCGCCTGCACGGAACCAGGCAAGGATGTACAGAGCAACGGAGTCACGATTATTGGCCCGATGAATTTACCTGCGTCTATCCCGGTTCACGCCAGTCAAATGTATGCCAAGAATGTTTTGACTTTGGTGCAATACCTGATTAAAGATAGCGCGTTGCATCTGAATTTTGAGGATGACATCATTAGCAGTACCTGCGTCACCAATAACGGTGAGATTCTCAATCAACGAGTACGGGAGGGTTTGACTCAGGTAACGATTAACGCCTAGAAAAACGGTGTAAGAAACCCATTTTCTCTCTGGAAAGCGGGTTTCTTTGCTATCAAATAAGTAAGCTCAAATTTGAAGATTGCCGGTGGGCATTGTCCACCTTGACCGCTGAATCAAGAAGGAGTAGCGAACTGAATGACAGAAACCTTAATTGGTGCTTTGTTTGTATTTGTCCTAGCGTCTTTTATCGGATTTGAAGTAATTAACAAAGTACCGCCGACACTCCATACTCCCCTAATGTCTGGGGCAAATGCGATTTCTGGAATTGCCGTGATTGGAGCGCTGATTGTCTGTGGGCCGCGCGAGTCAAATCTCAGCGTTATTTTGGGCTTGATTGCCGTGGTGCTGGCAACCATCAACGTGGTAGGTGGTTTCTTGGTGACGGATCGGATGTTGCAAATGTTTAAGAAAAAGGTAAGCGGGTAAGGGTAAAGGTAAGTTTTGAATTTTGAATAGAAGAAATTTCCCACTCAAAATTCAAACCCGAACACTCAAAACTCTTCTGATTACCAATCACCAATTACCGACTAACAAGTGATATGACCGAATTTCTGCCAACTGGGATACAGCTGACTTACTTAGTAGCAGCGTGTTTATTTATTCTGGGATTGAAGAAGCTGGGTTCACCGGCGACAGCTCGCACAGGCAATCAGTGGGCAGCTGTAGGGATGCTACTGGCTATCGTAGCAACACTGCTAGATAGGCAGGTGTTGAACTACGAAATGATTTTGGTGGGTTTGCTGATTGGTTCAGTGTTGGGAGCGATCGCTGCCTATAAAGTAGAAATGACTGCCATGCCTCAAATGGTGGGTTTGCTCAACGGTTTGGGAGGCTTAGCCTCTGCTCTCGTCGCCGTAGGAGAATTTTGGCGGCTCTTGGGCACGCAGCAAGCAATCCCCTTCGACGCCAACCTCTCGATTATCAGTAGCGTATTTATCGGCGGCGTCACCTTCACTGGCAGTATGATTGCCTTTGCCAAATTGCAAGGACTCATTAGTGGTTCCCCCATCACGTTTCCCTTGCAGCAACCCATCAATGCCCTCCTATTGGTAAGTTTTGCGGTAGCGAGTGCCTATCTGCTCGTCGTGCCAGACAACTTACCCGTATTTTTGGCAATGGTAGGGATCTCCTTACTCCTAGGCGTGCTGTTCGTAATTCCGATTGGCGGCGGCGATATGCCCGTCGTGATTTCGCTGCTGAACTCGCTCTCTGGGGTCGCTGCGGCGGCGGCTGGTTTCGTGGTCATGAACAATATGCTGATCATCGCCGGTGCCTTGGTGGGCGCGTCTGGCTTAATCTTGACCGAAATCATGTGTAAGGCGATGAACCGTTCCCTTGCCAGCGTGCTGTTCGGTGCCTTCGGGAAAGCTGGGGCATCTGGTGGTGCTGGTGGTGCAGATGGGGGCGATAAAAATGTCCACAGCATCGATGTAGAAGAAGGCGCGATGATGTTGGGATATGCTCGTTCTGTCGTGATTGTTCCCGGCTATGGCATGGCGGTGGCTCAAGCACAACACGCTGTCCGCGAATTGGCTGACGGGCTAGAAAAACTAGGTGTTGAGGTGAAATATGCCATTCACCCAGTCGCGGGACGGATGCCAGGACACATGAACGTATTGCTAGCTGAGGCGAATGTGCCTTATCCGCAGCTATACGACATGGATGATATCAATCCGCAGTTAGAGCAGACGGATGTGGCGCTGGTGATTGGGGCGAATGATGTCGTGAATCCAGCGGCGCGTCACGATTCTGCTAGCCCGATTTACGGGATGCCGATTCTGGAAGTAGATAAGGCAAAACACACGATTGTGATTAAACGCGGCATGAGTGCGGGTTTTGCCGGTGTGGATAACGAGCTTTTCTACAAAGACAAAACAATGATGCTATTTGGTAGTGCGCGGGATGTGGTGTCGAAGCTAGTTGCTGAAGTGAAGCAGCTTTAAATAAATTTTGAGTTTTATATCATCATTCAAAATTTTGATTCGGATACGATACCAGCTTGTTTCAGGAGTTTAATACTCCTGAAGCAATCTTTTATTTGGAATAAAAGATAGGTTAGGCTGGGCTTACCAGAGGCATCTGCTACATTCAGAAACCACGGCTATGTGATTTTGCATGAAAGCAGCATGAGACATTTTATCGCGGGTTTTACCGCCGCTTTAGTAGGTTTGGCGATCGCTTCGGTTGGTTCCGCTATGGCTCGTGAACCTGGTATCTATTTCAGGAATCACACCTCGTTTTCAGGCAAAGCAGATGCGATTTTGCCTCCACCGCCGATACTAACCAGCCAAACCGCGTCCTCCAGTCCAAAACAACCAGCAGAGGAAATTTCGGCGCTCTTAGACACGGTGGTGAAGGGCAACAGCTCGTTCGCCCTCGATCTCTATAGCCGTCTGCGGAAACAAGAAGGGAACCTATTTTTCTCCCCTTACAGCATTTCGACGGCACTCGCCATGACCTACGCTGGAGCTGGCGGACAAACGGCGACCGAGATGGCGAAAGTTCTCCACTTCACCTTAGAGCAAGAACGTCTGCATCCGACTTTTGCTGCGCTCATGGCAGAGCTAAACGCCAGCAAACAACAGGGATATCAAATTGCAGTTGCGAATCGGCTTTGGGGTCAAAAGGGCTATGCCTTCAGCGATCGCTTCTTGAAAACCACTCAGAACGACTACGGCGGGGGACTACAGGAGGTAGACTTTGCCAGTGCGACTGAAGAGGCTCGCCGCACGATCAACAACTGGGTCGCTCAAAAAACTGAGGACAAGATTCAAGACCTGATTGCTCCAGGGATTCTCTCTGCCAAGACGACGCTGGTGCTGACAAATGCCATTTACTTTAAAGGTGCCTGGTTCAGCCCGTTCGATCGGGAAAAAACCAAAGATCAGCCGTTTAATGTCACTCCAACGCAGCAGATTAGCGTGCCGATGATGTCCAAGACGGATCAATACGGCTGGGCAGATTTCGATAGCTTGCAAGTGCTAGAGCTGCCCTACGGTCAAGGAGAGGAGATATCCGAGGAATTATCGATGGTCATTCTCTTGCCCAAGCAAGTGGATGGGCTGGCTAATATGGAGCAGCAGCTGACGCCGAAAAACTTGGAACGGTGGTTATCGTCCCTCAAATACGAACAGATGGTTGCAGTTTGGCTGCCTAAGTTCAACCTCACTTCAGAGTTCGAGCTAAGCAAGTTACTGGCAAATATGGGGATGCCCGATGCTTTCAGTCTTCAAGCTGACTTCTCGGCGATGACCGGCAAGAAAGGTTTGTTCATCTCTGAGGTGATCCACAAAGCCTTTGTGGAGGTGAATGAGGAGGGCACTGAGGCAGCTGCGTCTACAGCGCTTGGGATGACTAGGGGCCCAAACAAAGAGTTTCGAGCCAATCGCCCATTTGTGTTCCTGATTCGGGACAATCGATCGGGTAGCATTTTGTTTCTCGGTCGTGTGTTGAATCCGCTACAGTCAACAGCGGCTGTTGGGAAGTAAAGTTGATGCCGATCGCGTGGGAAATCGAGAAAATAGAAGATAGAGGGTTCCCAGCATTGTTGCCTTTATCCTGAATTAGGAGTCTGCCAGCTGTGGTTGTACAAATATCTGATAGCACCTACGAAGTCAAGACCCAAGAAATTGCCAAACAGCTGTTGGCAGCAACGAGAGAAAATCGCTCCTTGTTTGCCCAAATGCGCGACCAAATGCGCTGGGATGATAAATTACTTGCCTGGGCAATGAGCAACCCTGGTTTGCGGGTGCAGCTGTTTCGCTTCATTGACTGTCTGCCTGCGCTGCATAGCAAACCGGAAGTTGCTCGTCACTTGCAAGAATACCTGGCGGATGAGTCGGTTGAATTACCGGCGAATCTGAAAGGGATGCTCAACTTTGCTTCTCCAGACTCGATGCCCGGTCAGGTAGCAGCGACAACAGTGAATACAGCAGTTGAAACCTTAGCGCATAAATATATCGCTGGGGAAAGCATTAAACAGGTTATTAAGACGGTTGAGCGATTGCGTAAGGAGAAAATGGCTTTCACCATCGACCTGTTGGGGGAGGCGGTGATTACGGAAGCTGAGGCGCAGTCGTATTTAGACAGATATTTGGAATTGATGCAGCAGCTGACGGAAGCGGCGAAGACGTGGACGCGGGTGCCGACAATTGACCAAGCAGATGGAGAAGAGTTACCACAAGTTCAGGTATCTGTCAAGTTAACAGCGTTTTATTCGCAGTTCGATCCGTTGGATGCCAAGGGGAGTGAGGAGCGAGTGAGCGATCGCATCCGGCTTCTATTACGTCGCGCCCAAGCGTTGGGGGCTGCCGTTCACTTTGATATGGAACAGTATGCCTACAAAGATTTGACGCTCTCGATCCTGAAACAGTTGTTGATGGAAGAGGAGTTCCGGAGTCGCACGGATCTAGGGATAACGCTGCAAGCTTATCTGCGCGACAGCGAACAAGATTTGCGCGGCTTGATTGACTGGGCGAAACAGCGTGGCTATCCCCTGACAGTGCGCTTGGTAAAAGGGGCGTACTGGGATCAAGAAACTATCAAGGCGATGCAGAAAGATTGGCAAGTGCCAGTTTACAACGACAAAACTGCAACCGATGCCAATTTTGAGAAGATGACCCAGCTGTTGCTGGAAAATCATGAGTATTTGTACGCGGCAATTGGCAGTCATAATGTGCGATCGCAAGCGCGGGCGATCGCGATTGCTGAAAGTTTGAAAATTCCCCGCCGTCGCTTTGAGATGCAAGTTTTGTACGGCATGGGCGATAAGCTGGCAAAAGCTCTCGTCGATAAAGGTTATCGGGTGCGGGTGTATTGTCCTTATGGGGATTTGCTACCGGGAATGGCTTATTTGATTCGCCGGTTGCTGGAAAATACTGCCAATAGTTCATTCTTGCGGCAAAATTTGGAAGAGCGCCCGATTGAGGAATTGTTAGCACCGCCAGTGGTAAATTCTCCCAAACCCCCCCTTAAAAAGCAGGGACAATTCCCGAATGCGGCGGATACGGATTATGCTGAGGCGGAGGAAAGGAAGCGATCGCAACAAGCCTTGCAAACTATGCGCGAACAGTTGGGTAAAACCTATTTACCTCTAATCGACGGTGAATATGTAAACACTTCCCAAATCGTCGATTCAGTGAATCCTTCCAACCCCAGTGAGGTGGTTGGCAAAATCGGATTGATTAGCGTAGAACAGGCAGAACAGGCTATCCAAGCCGCAAAAGCAGCATTTACCAGTTGGCGGCGGACTCCGGTGCCAGAACGGGCTGGAGTGTTGCGTAAAGCAGCAGATTTGATGGAAAAACGCCGCGCCGAATTATCCGCGTGCATGGTATTAGAAGTTGGTAAGCCAGTGCGGGAATGCGATGGTGAAGTTTCCGAGGCGATAGACTTCTGCCGTTACTACGCCGACGAAATGGAACGGCTGGATGCTGGGCACAATTATGACATCGCGGGGGAAACCAACCGCTATAACTACCAGCCACGAGGGATTTCTCTGATTATTTCCCCTTGGAATTTTCCCTTGGCGATTCCCACCGGCATGACAGTGGCGTCGCTGGTGGCGGGAAATTGTACGCTTCTCAAACCGGCTGAAGTTTCATCGGTGATTACAGCGAAACTCAGTGAAATTCTGGTAGAAGCAGGCATTCCTAGTGGGGTGTTTCAATACGTACCCGGAAAGGGTTCAACGGTGGGTGCTTATATGGTGAAGCATCCCGATGTCCAGATGATTACTTTCACGGGTTCTCAGGAAGTCGGCTGTCGGATTTACGCCGATGCGGCGATTTTACAACCAGGGCAAAAACACCTAAAGCGGGTAATTGCCGAAATGGGTGGCAAGAATGCCATTATTGTCGATGAAAGTGCCGATCTCGACCAAGCTGTGCAAGGTGTGGTGCATTCCGCCTTTGGTTACAGCGGACAGAAGTGTTCGGCTTGTTCGCGGGTAATTGTTCTAGAACCCATCTATGATGCCTTTGTGGAGCGTTTGGTGGAAGCGACGCGATCGCTCAATGTTGGCCCTGCGGAGGCACCCAGCACCCAAGTTGGCCCCGTGATTGATGCAACCGCACGCGATCGCATTTTGGGATATATCGAGAAAGGGCGTCAGGAAGCCAAAGTGGCGCTGGAAATGTCCGCACCCAACAACGGCTATTTTGTCGGTCCGACGATTTTCTCAGAAGTCCCGCCAGAGGCGACAATTGTCCAAGAAGAAATTTTTGGTCCGGTTCTAGCAGTCATGCGGGTGAAGAATTTTGAGGAAGCGATCGCGGTTGCTAATAACACCAACTTCGCTCTTACCGGCGGTCTATATTCGCGCACACCTTCCCACATTCAACAAGCTGAAAGCGAATTTGAAGTGGGCAATCTTTACATCAATCGTGGCATCACTGGCGCAATTGTAGCAAGGCAGCCCTTTGGTGGTTTCAAACTCTCCGGTGTCGGTTCTAAAGCAGGTGGCCCAGATTACTTGCTACAATTCCTCGAACCCCGCGTGGTGACAGAAAATATCCAACGCCAAGGATTTGCTCCTATTGAAGGAGTCGATTAGAGCATCATTCTAGTCGCTAGAGAAACCAGCCTCCAAAGTGGTTAATTCTCTGCTCATCTGTTCAACATCCTGAAATATGGTGATAAGGGCGATCGCATACTCGGTGATGCCCTTATTTTTTTTGACTGACTTTTCCCTCACTCTCACGGGCATATTTATTAAATTTTCCTAAAAAATTGCCAGTTTTTTGCAATTCTATACTAAAACTTTGACAAATCTAGTAAAGATTGGCTTTGAATTATAAGATTGTCTGCATCTAACTTGCACAGAATGATGAGTCGTTTTTTGTTGGTTGGTGCAGCTACTATTAACGCATCTGTACGTTAATTGCAGACCTACCTAAACGACTAACTATTAACCGAAACTATCCAGTAGATTAGGTTGAATATTTAGGATTTTAGCAACTTTTGATTCTTAAAAATTAAATAATTTTGATATATGGACAACCAACTAAAGTTGACTTGGGCACTTCCTCCGACTTGGTTACGGTTCTTAATCATCGTTCTGTTAGTGCTGGGTGTATTTTTTCGATTCGTCAATCTTGATAAAAAAGTTTACTGGTACGATGAGACTCTTACCT
Source organism: Coleofasciculus sp. H7-2 (assembly GCF_042747725.1). Taxonomy (NCBI): domain Bacteria; kingdom Bacillati; phylum Cyanobacteriota; class Cyanophyceae; order Coleofasciculales; family Coleofasciculaceae; genus Coleofasciculus; species Coleofasciculus sp. H7-2. The sequence goes on along the minus strand of NZ_JBHZGO010000110.1, from coordinate 135,846 downwards.
CACTAACAATTTCTGGCTTTACTAAAGACGAGTTATATCAACAAGTCTTCAATGGTAGTGAAGTTGGCGTCGAAGATTTATTAAAGTATCAGTACCCCAATCCTGAAAAAGGCTTAATTGATACTGTTAGTTCTTTATCGTTAGATTCCCCAGAGCATCCACCATTCTATTTCATAATGGCGCGGTTTTGGGTGCAGCTTTTTGGCAATTCAGTGGCAGTGACGAGAAGTTTGTCTGCTGTCATTAGCTTGCTAGCGTTCCCTTGCATTTACTGGCTGTGTCTAGAATTATTTGAGTCACCTTTAGTAGGATGGATCGCGATCGCACTGATAGCTGTCTCACCCTTTCACGTCCTGTACGCACAGGAAGCACGAGAGTATAGTTTGTGGATAGTGACAATTCTACTATCAAGCGCGGCTCTGCTGCAAGCTATACGGCTAAAAACCAAAATTGGTTGGGTAATCTATGCGGTAACTGTAGTAGTTAGTCTCTATACTTATTTGTTTTCTGCATTAGTTTTAATTGGACATGGACTCTATGTAGCTATAACTGCAAGCTGGCGATTGAATAAAACAACTCTTTCTTATTTGTTTGCATCTGTTGTAGGAGTTGTAATTTTTACGCCTTGGTTTTTTTTTATCCTCGCTCATCATAGTTCAATGAGTTGGACAGCAGAAAAAATCTCCTGGTTAGATATGGTTAAAATTTGGGTACTTAACCTAATTCATGTTTTCCTAGATATTAAATTTAATTTAAACAATCCACTTACATATTTAATTCCTTTTATTTTAATTTTGGTAGGCTATTCCATTTATTTCCTCTATCGCAACGCTACAAAGCAGGCTTTTGTTTTTATATTCACTTTAATGGGAGTAACAGCCCTAGCCTTATTACTACCAGATATAATAAAGGGAGGGCGTTGGTCAAGTGTTGCTCGATATCTAACCCCGTTTTATTTAGGTATTCAGATAGCTGTTGTTTATCTATTGGCTAATAAGATAAAATTTTATGTTAATAATAAACAAAGAAAAATAGGGAGGGTTGCAATAATTTTATTATTTTCATGTGGAGTTCTATCATGTGCGACCAGTTCTCAAGCAGAAGGTTGGTGGAATAAGTTTCATAACTCGCAAAATGCTCAAATTGCTCGGATGATTAACCAAGCTGATTCTCCGCTGGTGATTAGTGATTCTTCTCATGGTGATATCCTTTCTCTGAGTCATTTGTTGGATAATAAAGTGCGTTTCCAGCTAGTAATTGAACCAAAGATACCAAAAATTGTAGATGGTTTTAGCGATACATTTTTATTCAGCCCTTCTAAGACATTGCTATCAGGGCTACAGATAAACCATAACGACACAATAAAGCCTATTTACAAACGAAAGCTTTGGAAAGTAGTGAAAAATTAATGTGTGCCTTAGTTAGATGTCATAGTTTTTTAGAGAGTGATAGCTTTATAGAAAAGGGTTTCTATACTCCATCAATAAAACAAAAAAATGTTTTCTGCTCAAGGGTAGGGGTAACTTTTATATAAAAAATGGATTGGAGTAAATGGGAAAAAGATTAGAGGAAGCAGGGATTCCTCATGTCAAGATGAGAAAGAAGTTAGGAGAACCCATCTGGATTTTGTGACCGATAAAGATAAAATCACTAAGTTTAAAAATAAAAGTCTGCTAGTTCTAGGGATCATTTGGCTGGTGGGGGCAGTAAGCGATCGCATTTGGTTTACTCTTGACCATTCGGTGCCAGCTTGGGATCAGGCGGATTACTTGACTGGATCGTTGAACTACTGGAGGGCTTTGCAACAACCCCAGTGGTTTTCAGGCGAGTGGTGGACAAGTTTTTGGCTTTTGACATCCAAAGTGCCGCCTTTGACCTACATTGCGACTGCTATCGTCCAGCATCTCTTTGGTACGGGGGCGGATCAAGCCACGCTGGTTCAGTTGCTATTCAGTGCGATGCTTTTGGGTTCTGTTTATGGTTTGGGCGTCCAGCTATTTAGCATTGAAGTCGGTTTATGGGCGGCTGGGCTGTGCCAATTGTTACCGGGCATCTATCAATATCGTCTGGATTTTTTGCTGGATTATCCGCTGACAGCTGTTGTGACGTTGAGTTTCTTTTGCTTGACGGTTTGGCGGAATTGTCGAGGCGCAGAGGCGCAGAGGGCGCAGAGAAGAGAATGGGTTTGGGCGGCGGCGTTTGGGCTTTCTTTGGGGCTGGCGCTAATGGTAAAGCAGACAGCGCTGTTCTTTTTGTTGACGCCGATTTTGTGGGTGGGGTTTGGTACGATTCGGCACCGGGCATGGGGACGTTTGGCGCAGCTGGTTACTGGGTTGCTGCTGTCGGTTTTGGTATTTGGTCCTTGGTATCGCACCAATTGGCTGCTGATGCTGACGGCTGGAAAACGGGCGACAGTGGATTCAGCGATCGCTGAGGGAGATCCCGCCCTCAATACTCTAGACGCCTGGACTTACTACTGGAAAATTCTCCCTTACCATGTATCCTGGCCTTTGTTACTCATTCCGATTGTGGGATTGCTGATCTATTCAATTAAAAAATTAAAAACTCAAAATGAGAATTCTTCAATTTTTAATTGTTCATTTTTAACTTTTAATTCAATTGCTTGGCTGGCGGTGTTTTGGGTGGGAGCTTATTTGCTTTGTTCGCTGAATATCAATAAGGATTCTCGCTATGTCTTGCCTTACTTGCCGGTGGTGGCGCTATTTTTAGCTTATGGTTTGACACGCCAGACAGGGCGCTGGAAACATCACATCCGTTGGGGAACGGTTGGTTTGGCGGTGCTGCTGATGTTTCTGAACTTGTTTCCGGTGGGAGGGATGTTTTCCAATTTAAGGCAAGTCCTCAGTCCCTACGCTCAGCATCCAGTTTATCTGGGAGAAAAATGGCCTCACCAACAAGCGATCGCACAAATTATTCAAACCGAACCTTATCTGCGTTCGACACTGGGAGTATTACCCTCAACCGCAAAAATTAACCAGCACAATTTCAATTACTACGGTGCTTTAGAAAATTTTCAGGTGTATGGGCGTCAGGTGGGAACCAGAAAGAAGTTTGTCGCTCAAGATGCGCGATCGCTTTCTTGGTTCCTCACGAAAACTGGCAAGCAAGGATCGATTCCAGACGCGCAAGCAATCATCGTCCAAACTGTAGAACAAGGTTCGGATTTCCAGTTGCACAAGACTTGGGATTTACCCGATGACAGTGTTCTGAAACTCTATCATCGCAAAACGCCGCCCATCCAGGTACAACCACTATTATCAGAACCCCATACTCAAGTCAGTCTAGAACGGTTGACAGTACCTGACAATGCTCCACCAGGGATTCCCGTACCTGTCACCTACGAATGGTCTGGTTCTTGGGAACAGTTGCAATCCGGTTTAGTGCTGCTGACTTGGCGAATGAGCGATCAATCCTCGCCCGTGAGTCTTCAAACCTTGCCCGTGAGTCTTCAAACCTTGCCCGTGAGTCTTCAATCCTCAATCGTCAGTTCTCAATCCTCGCCCGCGAGTCTTCAATCCTCGCCCGTGAGTCTTCAATCCTCAATCGTCAGTTCTCAATCCTCGCCCGTGAGTTTTCAATCCTCGCCCGTGAGTCTTCAATCCTCGCCCGTGAGTCTTCAATCCTCAATCGTCAGTTCTCAAACCTCGCCTGTGAGTCTTCAAACCTCGCCTGCGAGTCTTCAAACCTCGCCTACGAGTCCAGATTATCGCTGGCTGCACGATCACGGGATTGGCATGGGAGCATTGTATCCAGAAGTTCTTCCATCTGGGCGTTCTGCTGATGGTTTTCGAGTGATAGAAAAGATGGCGATGCTGCCTCCAGCAAATATATCGGCTGGAATTTACACTCTGGAGGCGACTTATCTGAACCGACAAACGGGTGAAACGTACCCAATCCAGGTGCCACCCGTGACACTAAAGATTGAACCCCTAGCAGCCGCCACACCCGCGCCTGAATTGGATTTGCTCACACATCTGCGGACTCTAGCCGCTACCTTACCCCAAGGAACAGACGCTCTAGAGTCGGTATTTGAAGAAACTGGGCGCATCAACCAGTACGATCCCATTCAAGACTATCTCAATCAGAGCTTAACCGCCTTGGAATATCGGCTGCAACAGGAACCGCAAAACCGGGATTGGGCATACGCGCTGGCTCTGTCAAAGGCTCTGAAGCGACAAGTAAAAGGTGCGATCGCTGCCTTAGAACGAGTCGTTCAGCTCGACTCCCAAAATCCCTATGCTTATGCCTATCTCGCCTTTGTCCATCTTTACGATTGGCATCCCGCAGACGCCCAAAAAGCTTTGAAACCAGCCCTTGCCATCAACCCTAACTTATCTGAACTTCAAGCCCTTAATGGTGTGGCAATGCTCATGCAAGGCAATCTCGTAAAAGCTTGGCAGACGTGGGAAGAATTAAAAATTAAAAATTAAAAATTAAAAATTAAGAGGATTAAAAGGCAGAATCAAAAATAAAAATGTCACAAGAAAGATGAAGAAAGACATTTGCGAGCGTACATTTGCGTTTGCAGTTCGGATAGTAAACTACCTACACCAACCCTAAGCGGGTATGGTGTAGGCTTTCAGTAGCCCTGGTTCATCCAAGCGACAGCTTAGAATCTCCGAGCCTCTAGGCTGGTTTACAGCACAGCCCCAAAGTTCAATCATTTTTGCGCCATTTGCATCAGCATCATCGTGGTTGCCGCAATGCCTACACTTAAACGTCTTGCCGCTTCTTAGCCCGATATGCAGGCATTTCGCGCACGTTTGAGACGTATAAGCAGGCGGAATCAGATCAACCTTCACGCCAGCAATCACCGCTTTGTATTGGATAAAAGTTCGCAACTGGTGGAACGCCCATGAGTTAGAGCGTCGTCGCTCTGTTTTGTTTCTGGGCTGCTCATTGGTGCGTTCCCGAATTCCGGTTAAGTCTTCCAGTGCAATACTCGACGCGGTTTGAACAGCTTCAGACACAATCTTTTTGCTGATGCTGTGGTTGACCCAAGCTTGAAATCGCTTCTCGCGACCCGATAGCCGTTGCAAGATCCCATTCACCCTACGGCGCGTGGTTCTTGTGCCCTTCGAGCGTTTCTGTTGCAGAGAAGCTCTCACCCTGGAATGCCGATCTCTAACCTCCGTTATTGGCTTGCCTGAAAAACTCTGACCCGTAGACATTACAGCGATATCGCGCCTGCCTAAATCAACACCGATGACCTTTCCTGATGGCAATGGATCATCGCTAAGGATATCGACGCAGATATGCAGATAATATTTGCTGTCGCGGTGCTTGCAAAGGGTTGCTGATGTTGGATTCTTACCTTTGAGTTTGCCTCGCTGGTAGTTGCCAATCATCAACTTGAACCGTTCTCTTACGCCCAAAAGCGTTAATGATGCCGTCCAGTCTTTCTCGCGAAACGAGAAGATCCGAGCATCGTAATCAGCACTGGTCGGAGAAAACGCTTCTACGATAGCCCCTTTCGACTTTGCGGTTTTACGATTTGCTCCAACTCTGGCGCAAACTCGAACCGCTTGATTGGAACTTAGCCCAAACTTAGCCCGTAAGTCACGATAGACCAACGTTTGAATCGTTGCTTTGTTGGTAATCTTGGAATCCACTTCTTGATTCGTATAGTTGCAGCCATCCGCAAACGCTTGTAACAGAGCATCAATTTTATCTGCCTGCTCTGGCGTTGGGTTGAGGAAGCAAACTAGCGTAATCGTTGATTCCATGAGTCCTAAAAGCTCACTTGTGAATATCATAGACAATCCGACGAGAAATAGTCGGTTTGCAGCATAAGAGTTTGTAGATTGCAGCGCTGATAGATTCTCGCGTCAAACATGGTTCACCTATCGCGCTGCAATCTACGCGGCATTCCTCCCGCCACTGAATCAGAGATTACAGTGCGGGCATCCTGCCTAGACTAGGTGAGATTGTGTCAGCACTTAGATGAGAAACCAGGTGTAAGAAGGACTCTTAGCAATCAGCTGTTGAGGTCGGGAACATCCATTGGGGCTAATGTTCAAGAAGCACGGGCGGGGCAAAGTAGGGCTGATTTTTTGAGTAAGATGGCGATCGCACTCAAGGAAGCCCGCGAAACTCATTATTGGTTGCGGCTGCTGATTGTCACAGAAGTTCTATCTCAAGCAGCACTTTTGCCACTCCAAACCGAAGTTGAAGAACTGACAAGGATTATTGGCCCAATTATCGTTTCTACCCAGAAATCTAACCCATAACTCAACCTTCAATGTTTTGTAATTTGTAATTTGTAATTTGTAATTTTTAATTGAGATATCTCATCAAGATTAACTCCAACTGAGGAATGCCTATCGGCTTGCTTAGATAATCATTGGCACCAGCATCTAAACAACACTCTCGGTCATCCAGCATTGCCTGTGCCGTCACCATTACCACTGGCAGTTTTTCCAGTTCCGGCTGCTGCCTCAAGTCTTTCAGTAAATCTAACCCACTGTAGCCACCTGTTAAATTTACATCCAATAAAATCAGATGAGGCTTAAAGGTTCGCACTCGCTGGAGGAAATCCGTACCATCGAGCAAATACTCGACACAGTGACCCACAATTTGTAGATAGTCCTGCAACAGCAACCCGCTAGTTTCATCGTCTTCCACAATTAGAATTCGTCCTTTGCCAGGTACAGAAAAAGGGTTAGCGGCGACTCTTAACTCGCCATTGTTCAGTCCAGAAGAGACTGAAAAATCGTCCCTCTCGCCTGGAAGCTGGTAGATGGAGGCTGATTCATCGCTCACATCGGGCAGATATAAGGTAAATTCACTGCCTTTTCCTAGCGTTGAGGCAACCGTCACATCTCCATCATGAAGTCGGGCTAAACTGCGAGTCAGTGACAACCCCAAACCAGTGCCAGCGAACTGTCGGTTCAGTCCGCTGTCCAATTGGCGAAATGGCTCAAATAACAATGGCAGCTTCTCTGGGGCAATGCCAATGCCCGTATCCGCTACAGTAAACGCAATGCCTCCAGGCTGCTTTTGCACAATCAGGGAAACTTTACCCGATGGTGTGAACTTAATTGCATTCGATAGCAGATTCAATAACATCTGCTTCAGACGCCGTTCATCGGCGACACAAACATCAACTTCTGGGTCAATTTTACTGGTGAGTTGTAGCCCCCGTTCGTAGGCTTGCTCCCGCATAATCGTGATGACGTATTCGCACAAATTGGGCACGATGATTGGCATCGGACAGAGTTGCTCTTTGCCTGCTTCGACTTTAGAAAGGTCAAGAATATCGTTAATTAGCGATAGAAGATGTTCGCCACTGTTGTTAATGCAGGTGACATATTCTTTCTGTTTGTCATTGAGCGTGCCAAAAAGTTCTTGCCGCATAATGTGGGAGAGTCCCAAGATGGCATTGAGGGGCGTTCGGAGTTCGTGGCTCATGGTGGCAAGGAATTCACTTTTTGCTCGACTTCCCGCTTCTGCCGCTTCTTTCGCTTCACGCAGTTCGATTTCTTTGTTCATGCGATCGCTAATGTCATACACAACCGCTTGCAGCACTTTTCGGTTGCCCAACTCGATTGCCGTTAGCATCACCTCCGCCGGGAAATCTGTGCCATCCCACTTCCGATGAATCCAATCAAAGCGACAGTTGCCTTCTGTTAGGGCGGTGGTAATGCGATCGCAAGCCAAACTCAGGGAATCTTGACCATCGGGCTGAGTTGGCGGCGATAATTTGCTGGGATGTTTCCCGCAAAACTCCTCCAAGTCATTACAGCCAAATAGCTGTAGGGTTGCACTATTGCAATCAAGAAATCCTTGTTCATCCAACAGCATCACCGCCGCGCTGGTTGATTCATAGAGCGTCCGGAATTTGGTTTCCGATTCCCGCAGTGCCTTTTCTACTTGTTTGCGCTCGGTAATGTCTCGCGTCGTATTGACCGCCAGCAAGACTTTCCCCGCTTCATTGCAGATTGCCGCCCCATTGATACTCACCCACTTGCGCTCTCCATTGAGACTGTGTACCACCAGTTCCTGATCGGTAAAAACTTCCCCTTGAAGTGCCCTCGTGAGAGGTAGCTCTGACCGACGAGGACGGGAACCATCTGGGTTACGGACTTTTAATTTAGTTAAAAAATTCTTGACATGAGGCACAGAGCCTGGTGCGGAGGTAGGTGTAACACCATTCCCGACAAGACCATATATCTGCAATGCCGCCTGATTTAACAGCACGATTTGACCGTCGGGTTGGGTGACAGTAATTCCCTCTTGAATGGAATTAAGAATGGCTTCCAGCAGTGTTTTTTCCTGAGCGAGTTGCTGAGTGCGCTCCTGAACCAGGCTTTCAAGCTGTTCAAGTTCTTGGGCATTGTAGAGAGCGATCGCTGTCTGTCCAGCCAACTGTTGCAGCAGTTGGATTTCCCATTCTAAGAACGGCGATCGCGGCTTGACCGAGCCGACGACCAGATAGCCGTAGAATTGCTCCCTGACGAAGATGGGAGCCAGGAGCATCGCACTCGGTCTAGTTTCCGGGCAAAGCTCTTGGTAGGCTGGGGTAAACCAAAAGTCAGTAGTGTTTGCAATGGCTACCGGGCGGTTTTGGAGTAACTCGCTTCGCACCGTTTCCCAGCCTTCTAAGGGCAGGGTTGTCCCTTGTAGAGGTGATTGATAAATCGGCTTTACGGCATCTGACAAATGGGGCCAATACTCAGCTTCAATGTAAATTTGGTTTGATTCCGACAAGTCCCGGATTACCATGCAGAAATCGCAGCTCATCGGGACTGCCGTCTGTCGGACAATTTCATCAACGACTGATTTTGGATCGAGATTGGAATTCAAGGCGGTAGTGATGCGGTTTACCAAGGCTTCTCGCTCCAGTTGTTGCTGCAAGGCTTGCTGGGTTTGTTGGAGTCGTATCTGCATCCGCTGACGCTCAATCGCATATAGCACGGTGCGGATCAGCAGATGGCTGTCGGCATGACCTTTGACGAGATAGTCTTGCGCTCCTTCTTGCACGGCACAAAGAGCGATCGCTTCATCGGCTAGTCCTGACATCACCACAATCGGCACTTCTGGTACAGCATTGCGGACTCGCCTCACGGTTTCTAAACCCTGACCATCCGGCAGCGATAAATCTAACAAAATCACCCCTATAGATGGTGAGAGGCTAGAGCCGAGAGGCTCGGAAGGTTGCTGGTTAGTAGGTTGATTAAACCCTTCAATCTTCAACTTTTGAACGTTCAACCCTTTTGAACTGACAAGGCAATCCAGGGCTTCTGTGAGCTTTTGAACGTGGAGCAGCTTTATCTGGGGAGCATTCACTTCCCGCAGCAGTTCCCGCACCAGACGGGCATCGCCAGGGTTATCCTCCACAAGCAATACGGTGATCGGTTCAGTCTGCATGGGTTGCACTCCATTCTTTTACTGGAGGGTCTTTTTCCAGCATTTCCCCTCTCTTTAGGCAGCATTACCATCTTTATGAGCTAAAACTTCAAAGGTTAATTTGACAATTTTTAGGAATCAATCCGCGTCTACTGGCTTGGTAATGTAATTAAGATGGTATGTATTGTAGATATCTTAATCTTTCATCAATGTTATCGGGATTACTGGCGCAGTCCCTCTGTTGTGCTTATTTGGCTTGTTTTTTGCCAACACTCGATCAATTAATATTTTTTTTGAATTCGTAGTTATAGCGTTTCTCATTTGGATGAAATACAACAATTAGGCTTGTGAGTGCGTAGGGGCTTTCCCATTCTTGTTTAAAAATATTGGATTAACCGATTTATCTGCAAGAATGCGAAAGCCCTTACAGGTGTACCTCACCCAATTGCCAACCGCTATATATTAAATTTTAAAAAAATAGTTGACAAATGCACGTAAATTCCGGCTAATTTTTAGATAATAAACAGTAATTTATCCTATATCCGATGGCTGATTCCTGATGAGAGATGTAATTAGAACTAGGATAAATGTGTAATAGAAAATATAAAACTCCGTTAGGAGACGAACAATAATTATGACTTGGTTAGAAAGGCAGTTTGGACAAAAAAATACTAGCAAAGAAGAAGACAGCAAGCATGACGCTCAGGCTGTCGAGGAACAAATGAGTCCAGGACTTACGGGTGAGTATGACTGGGAGTTGCGCGAGAAGGCTGGAATGCATAAACCTCCGACATTGCCAGAATACATGGGATTTGAGGGGGAATATGATGCCAACGGATTAGCCAAGCGCGTTGCTGCTGCATTTGATAAAGATCCGAACATCAAACATATTGAGACTCTGGAAATCGCTCAAGACGGTGGCACGATTATCCTCACGGGTTCTGTACCTAATCGATCAATTTTGAGTCATGTCGAAGCGGTTGCTGCCAAAGTAGATGGCACCAAAGCAGTAGACGTTCACCAAGTGGAAATTAAAGCCCAAGAAGGTTCCTTCCGATAAAATCAGAAAGTCTGCTCTCAGTGGGAAAATAGATTGGCTCAGTTGCAACGATTAGCGATCGCTCCCTCTCAATTTCAAAACCAGCAAATTATCCTGACTGCCGAACAACAGCATTACCTCAGTCGGGTGTTGCGGTTGCGGGAGGGCGATCGCTTTATTGCAATGGATGGACGGGGTCACTGGTGGCTGGCTAAGCTGGAGGCGAATCAGGGGCAGCTTCTAGAGCCGATTTCCGTCCAAACCGAGTTACCCTGCTCAATGACGCTGATGGTGGCGTTGCCAAAAAACGGCTTTGATGAAGTGGTGCGCTACAGTACCGAGCTAGGGGTGGTAGCCATTGCGCCCGTCATGAGCGATCGCACTCTGCTCAATCCCAGTCCCCAGAAACTCGAACGCTGGCGGCGAATTGCCCAAGAAGCAGCTGAGCAATCAGAACGTCAAATCGTCCCGACAATTTTAGAACCCGTTTCCTTTTCTGCTGCTTTGTCTTCACTCAAGAGTAATTCTTCTTCGATAAGAGACAAGAATTATATCTGCGTTGCTCGTGGAGATTCTCCCCATTTACTCGATTGCTTGATTCATATCTTGCCGCAAGAGACCTCTCCCCCAACCCCTCCCCTAAAAGGGGAGGGGAGTCCGACTCCCCCTTCCCTTTTAGGGAAGGGGGCTGGGGGGTTAGGTTGTTCAGGTGCAACAGATGAGCTGAAGAACACAGGACAAGGAACGATTGTCATCGCCATCGGGCCAGAGGGAGGCTGGACACCAGCAGAAGTCGAACAAGCGATCGCTGCTGACTTCCAACCCGTTTCCTTAGGGCGTCGTGTCCTGCGAGCCATCACCGCTCCAATGGTCGCCTTGTCCATAGTAGCTGCGGCATGGGAATCAGAAATCAGAGAGATTTAAGGTACCGCTCAATGCACAATTAGAAATGAAGGATGCTTCGATTTTTAATTTTTAATTGTTAATTTTTAATTACTGTAATGCTTGAACAACTTGCGGAAGCTTTCGAGCGCAAAGACTATAAAACCGCTGCCTGGTTACTCAACCATCTGGTAAAACAGATGCCGCAAAATCCCTTAGTACAGTTTTATGTAGGACGGCTGTACGAAGAAACGGGCAAGTTAGAGGCGGCAGAAAATGCCTATCGGCAGCTGCTACGGGAAACCACCAATCCCAAGATTATGACTCAAACTCGTCAAGGATTGGGGCGTTTAGAAGCGATCGCCCAACAAAAAAGACGAGACGCGATCGCTCAAGCCACCGCCTCCCCAGAAGACACAGAAGCAGGCGTTTTAGTCTTAGAAGCCGTCAGCGCCGAAAAGAAACCAGTAGCCGCCCAACAGTTGGCTCGAATCGTGCAGCTAGACCCCTACACCGCACGGCTACAACTTCCCAGTCGCGGCTGGCGGTTGTACCGTACTGGTCCGGTAGGAGAACTGCGATTCTACAGTCAACAGATGCAGCAAGCTGAAATTCCCAACTTCTGGGCAAGCCTTGCGGATGTTCGGAAACTTAACGTCTTTCGCGTCAGCCATTTCCTCTCTGCTTCCCCACAAGCTAGCGTCGTTTGCCAAAACGAACACGGTCAGATAGGTTCTCTGACCTTCAACTGGTCAGAAGTCAGACAACAAGTGCAAGGACTCTTACCAATCTTTGGAGAAGTCATCGACCAAGATGCCCGTCGCCAACTGCAATGGAAAACTCAAACCCAAGACTATGCCCAATTGATCGACCTGCATCTTCCTTCCAGACGCAGTATTCTTCGCCTTTGCGATAGCAACTACCAGTTTGGGCAGGGGATTTCCTTCAATCCACAGCAGCCGACTCAAGCCAATCAGGCTACCAACCGCAGTAACTGGAACAATTTACTCCATTTTCTAGAACAACATTTGGCTCAGACGCCGATTTGGGCAGATTTTACAGATTTTGCTCAAACTGCGCTAGATCGCACAGAAATGCTAAAAAGTCTCAAGTCTCATATCGACTTATTTCGGCGCGAAGAAACCCTCTGGGACCCAACTTTCCAACTGTACAGTGGGCTGGTTTTCCTCAGAGGGTCAAAGAATTAAAAACGCAAAATTAAAAATTAGACAACAAGCCTGCTAATTTTTAATTTTTAGTTTTTGATTATTTTTTCACCTGACGCGCCATGTCCATGAAGTTGCTCATGCTGGGACCGGGACGCCGACGACTATTAGAGCTGGAAATTGGATTCAAATATTTCGGAGCAAACGTGGTATCGGGTTGGCTTTGAACCTTGCCGTTGATAGGCGTTGCTGATTTCTCAGCAGGCACTGCCTCAACACCTTCAGCTGTTTGAATTAGCTCTACTGGGGGTCGTTGAGCCTCTTTAGATTCTGAGGTTTCTTGAGGCTTTGATGCCTTCCTTGATGTTTTCTTTGATGCAGCCGCTACAGATTTTGAGCTTTCTTGAGGCTTTGATGAATCCTTTTTATCATCAGATTTATCATCAGAAAAAGGTGCAGCGATTGTAGCTAGTGCTGCCTTCGGTAGTTCCGAAAGTTCGGCTGTGGCTGATTGAATCTTCTGCACTCCTTCAGAGGCTAGAGCTTTGACTGATTCTGGCTTCTTCTGATTCTTTTCGGCATCTGGTTTTGTGTCTTTAGACTCGTCTATCTCCATGTAGTATCCGCCAGACTTTTTACGAGGTAGAGCAGCGCCAGCTTCATTTTCCTCAGATTTCTTGGAGCGAAAAATTCCACCGAAGAAAGCGGCAATGCCGCCCAACAATTTTTTGATAAAACCAAACATTTACTATTACTCCTGACATTTAAATGAGGACGTTGACTGATTACCGAAACATTGGAGCAAGCTATTCTAATTTTGATGCAAGACTGGTATCGCCAAGGATAAACCCAACTGCTCAGCTCAGAAAGCAGCCGCTCTACAATATGGATAAAGCGTTTCTACCATTGCAATCCAGATCGAATTATGAAGTTTTACGGCGGACAAACGCAAGATTCCCAGATAGTTATTCACAAAAATTTACAAATTTTGTTTCGCTAAGTACAGTTACCCAGCCGATTCTCCCTGGAAAACGCTCTTTTGTTGCAAGAATTTACATTGATCTCAGATTTGGAGCCACAGCCACTCGGCAGGCTGTCCTAAACCAACCCCAGCAGCGATCGCTCATGTCTAAGCTGGAACTATATGAGATTAATTCCTGGCAAAATGAACAGTGCCCATAAGCGCAATCCCGTATTGCTAATTCACGGTATCAACGACACAGCGGCTGTATTCCATAAAATGGCTCCTTACCTGGCACAGCAAGGCTGGTCTGTATACGACCTCAGTCTCCTCCCCAATAATGGTGAGATGGGTCTGGATTCTCTGGCACAGCAGGTTGCTGATTACGTTGCCAAGACCTTTGCACCCGACCAACCATTTGATTTGGTCGGCTTCAGTATGGGAGGCATCGTTAGCCGCTACTACGTGCAGCGACTAGGGGGCATTAACCGGGTGCAGCGCTTCATTACTATATCAGCGCCAAACCACGGAACTTGGGCGGGCTACTTTCACAATGGGCTTGGCTGCGTTCAGATGCGCCCTGATAGCGCTTTTCTACAGGATTTGAATCGGGATGTGGCTATGCTGGAGCAGCTGAATTTTACCTCGATCTGGACGCCTTTTGATTTAATCATTCTGCCACCAAATAGTTCGCAAATGCCCGTAGGTCAAAACCTACAGGTGCCGGTACTGCTGCACCCGTGGATGATTACAGATGCCAAAGGGGTTAAGGCTGTGGAAAAGGCACTTTTAGAACCGCTGAAGCGCAAGAGTGTAGCGTCTCCTAATGAGAATCGCCAATCTCGGCATACTCCCGAACCCCGAAAATTGCCTCGGCATGAGAGTAGTATTTAAACTCCATCAGGTTATAAAACGGATCTTCGAGGAAGAAGGTGCGATGTTCGGTGAGTTGACCGGGAAAGCGATGTTTCGGCTGCTGATAAAAGTGCAATCGCTGTTGTGCCCGTTCTAGCAAGCTTTCCCAATCAGCAATTGATGTAAAAACCAGCCCAAAGTGCCTGGGATAAATCCCTCGTTGCGGGGTAATCGGTTCTTTGCTAACGTGACCTACAAGCTGATGACCGTAGAGATTCAGAACTAAGGCATCGCGGGTTTCACGCCCTACTATACAGCCGAGTCCATCGGCGTAGTACGCTTTGGCTTGGGCAACATCGGAGATGGGAAAAGCAAGATGAAAGATTGTTGGGTTCATCGGTAATATCTGAGTGCTGTGCTTTACTAATCCTTCACCTGCGGTTCCTTTTTGCGCCTCTGTCACGGGCGAGAGTATTCTGAAAGAGTGTTATGAATTCAAGATTTTTACAGATGCTCTCTACAATTAATTCTTTCAATCCCTGGTTAGTTGGAGTGGGATTGAATACAGTTTTGTTAGCGATCGCTTATTTTGCCCCTAAAAAGTTACTCACTCCCGCCGGATTCCTCCACGCTTGGGCGCTGGGCGTCATTATCTGGGGTACCCTCGGTTGGCAGGGATATTTAGTCGTCATGTTCTATTTTCTCGTAGGCTCTGCCGTCACGCGCATCGGCATGGCTCAAAAAGAAGCCGAGGGAATTGCCGAGAAACGCTCTGGGGCGCGGGGGCCGGAGAATGTCTGGGGTTCCGCGCTCACGGGCACTCTATGCGCCTTAGGAACGCTACTGGTGAGTTATTTAGGGCAACCCCAATGGGTGCCTTTCTTAGTGCTAGGCTACGTAGCCAGTTTTAGCACTAAACTTTCGGATACCTGCGCCAGTGAAGTCGGGAAAGCTTATGGTAAACGGACGTTTTTGATTACTACCTTACAACCCGTAGCCAGGGGAACAGAAGGGGCGGTTTCTTTAGAAGGGACAATGGCTGGAGTGGTGGCATCTGTTGCGATCGCTTTTGTTGGCTGGGGCGTTGGTACGATCGATCTCATCGGGGTGGTTTGGTGCGTACTGGCAGCGTTTATTGCCACCAATTTGGAAAGTGTCATCGGTGCTACGCTGCAATCTCGCTATAGTTGGCTTACCAACGAAGTAGTGAATTTTATAAATACATTCATTGGCGCGATCGCTGCAATTTTGTTTGCCTTAGCATGGCACTCGTTTAGTCTGCCTACTGCGGGGATTGCTTGAAAGGGAAATGATTTTAAGCAGTCTTTAAACGGATGGCTGCTGACGTTGGTAAAGCAACCAATACAGCCCTTTTTTTTGCATCAATTCTAGATGAGTTCCTTGTTCCATTAGTACCCCTTTCTCCAGCACCAAAATCAAATCTGCCCGCTTGAGTGGCTCAAATCTGTGGGCAATCATAAAAACTGTACGGTTTTGGGAAATTGCTTGTAAATTTTGTAAAACTTGCTGCTCTGTTTCGCTATCTAAGGCACTTGTCGCTTCGTCGAGAATTAAAATAGGAGCTTGAGATAAGAATAAACGAGCTAAGGCAATTCGCTGACGCTGACCGCCAGATAAAGCAGTGCCTCGTTCTCCGACATTATTCTCGTAACCGTGGGTTAATTCGCTGATAAAGTCATTGGCGACAGCTAATCGTGCGGCTTCTACAACTTGTTCGGTGGTAATATCTGAATTGCCTAAAGTAATATTTTCCAAGATAGAACCGTTAAAGAGAAAGTCTTCTTGGAGAACCACACTAATTTGTTGGCGGACAGATGCTAAATCAGCATTTTTAATATCAAACCCATCAATGAAAATGCGACCAGATTCAATTGGATAAAGTCGTTGCAAAAGCTTAGAAAGGGTACTTTTACCAGAGCCACTTCGCCCAACAATGCCGACAAACATTCCCGGTTGAACGGTGAAGGTAATTCCTCGCAGGATTGGTTCTTGATGGGGTTGATAGCGGAAGAAAACCCGATCGAAGGTAACTTCACCTTTTAGAGTCGGAAGAACTAGACCAGATCCGGGTTCGGCTTCGGGGGCTACATTGAGAATATCTCCAATGCGGTCTACAGAAAGTAAAACTTGTTGGAGATTTTGCCACAATTGCACTAAGCGTAAAAGTGGCCCGGTCATTCTTCCAGCCAGCATTTGAAAAGCGACTAGCTGACCAATTGTGAGCTTATGGTCAATGACTAGCGCGGCTCCAAACCAGAGAATGAGTAAGTTGGAAAGATTAGTGAGAAAGTCACCGATATTGTTACTGATGTTGGAGGTGGTAGAAGCTTTAAAGCCGGTGCGAATAAAGCGGGCAAATAAACCTTCCCAGCGATCGCGTGCGGTTCTTTCGGCTGCATGAGCCTTCACTGCATGAATTCCCGTCACTGTCTCTACCAGAAACGATTGACTATCCGCACTGCGGTTAAAGGTTTCATTCAGCCAGTTCCGGAGAATCGGCGTCGCTACTAATGTCAAGATTGCAAATAGCGGAATCACTGCCAAGGCAACGAAGGTAAGCTTGACATTGTAGTAAAACATCAGCGCCAGGTAGACAACGGCAAAGACGCTATCTAAGATGACAGTTAACGCCGTGCCGGTGAGAAACTGGCGAATATTTTCCAGTTCTTGTACTCGCGCTACAGTATCTCCGACGCGGCGAGACTCAAAATAAGCCAGAGGTAGCCGCATCAAGTGGCGAAACAATTGAGCGGATAAACTGAGGTCTAGGCGTCTTGCAGTGTGAGTAAATATGAATAGCCGCAAGATGCCCAGAATCGCTTCAAAGATAGCAACGCCCAAAAGCGCGATCGCCATCACATCCAAAGTCGGCAGACTCTCCTGCACCATCACCTTGTCAATAATCACCTGAGTGATGATTGGCGTCGCTAAACCCAACAGCTGCAACGTGAAAGACGCAACCAGCACTTCTCCCAGTAAACTCCGGTAACGCCAAACTGCCGGTAAGAACCAACTGAGGTTAAATTTGTCTTGTCGCTGAATTGCTTCAACTTGCCACAGTTGCCCATCCCAAGCAGCTTCAAGTGAGGGAAGAGGAATACTTTCGCAAGTTTGACTGGGGTTGAGGGGGTTAGCGACGATCGCGCGATCGCCTTTTACTTCGTACACCACCACCCAATGTTCCTCGTTCCAATGCAACAAAGCGGGAAAAGATAGCTGCGGCAATTCGCGCCCGGATACTACCAAGCGTCGCATCTGTAGCCCTAATTTCTCACCGGCTTCCACAAGATGTCTGGGGCGTTGTCCCCGCAGCTGACGTTTTATCCACTCTAGAGAAGCTGGATTTTGTAGATGTTGCGCCACCATCGCTAAGCAGGCAGCCGCTGAGTTAGGGCTAGAAACAAACGGATAATTACTTACAGGTATCCTGGGTTCGGCTTCTATCTTTGCCTTTTCGCCGCTAGATTTCACGCCGCTAGATTGGTTCCAGAAGCTATCCAGTTCTGGTGATGAAGCTTCATTCCATAACGCAGTATCCCAGCGCACTACCACAACTTCTTTGCTAGAGGCTACCGCTTTGAATTGTCCCAGGAGTTGCTGCAAGTCACCGAACCAATCTCCCTCCTCTAAAGTTGTTAGCGGTTTCGCCACTCCTTCTTCCCGCAAACGCACCTTTCCAGACACAATTAAAAACTGGTCGCCTGGACGATCTGTAGACCAAATTTTTTCCCCCAACCTGTAGTAGCGGATTTCGGCTTGCGTTTGGAATTTCGCTTGCCGTTCGGGTGTCAGCAAGCTCAGAGGTGGAATATTCCGAGGTAAAATTTTAGCGAGTTCAACACTACTCAACTGATTTGCAGTTTGACCGTTAAATTTTGAATTTTCTGTGCTAGCCATTGCTCAAAAAGTTCATTTTGTAGTGCTTCCTTTAGCTGACTATCTTCTAACGAGGCTGGAAGGAATTGCTCAACTCGAAACAAAGTCCAACGTTCTTCAAGTTTTAATGGTCCCACTAATCGCCCTGGACTCGCGGTATCAATCACGGCTCGGATTTGATCTGGGAGCGTTCCTCGGCTGACAGGTCCCATCATGCCATTTACAATTCGATCATCTGTGAGAGAATACTCTTGAGCTAATTGCTCAAAGCTGGCTCCCTCCCCAATTTGGGTATATAATTCCTCAGCTAATTCTTGTTCAGCTACCACAAGACGAGAGAGTACAACTCGATCCAAAAATAGCTTGCGTTCAATGAAATATTCTTGCAGTTTCGGCTCTGCAATCTGATCTTTAAGCTTTGTTAACTGAAAGCCAGATTTCACCTGATGGTGGAATGTTTCGTAGTCGATTCTGTTACGAGCCAGCCATTCTTGAAAACTCTTGGCATCTGCTAGATTTCGCTGCAACCGAAAATCAATCACTGCTTGCTCAATTGCCGCCAAGCTAATATCTAACTTGACTGTTTGTAGTTGTTGTTCTATAACATAATGGCGGAGAATCTCTCCGATAAAAGAAGTAAGTTTACCAGAAGATTGCAGATATTTTAAAGCCTGTTCAAGGGAAATCGGCTGGTCATTCACGAGCAAAAAAGGTGCGGATTCCATAAAATAATGAGTTGAGTAGATGTTTGGTTTTTCTAAAAATTATGATTAATTATATATTCGCCCAAGTTATATAATTTGCAAGTTTAGCTTTAAAAACTATTATCAAGAGAAAGATTTAAAGATAAATTTTGACTTTGGGTAAGTTAGCGATCGCGCGACGCAATCCAAGGCAGCGATTTTTCTGTCTCTACCTTAGCTGGTAACAAGGAGAGAGATGTCCGCCCCACAAAAAGCTTTATCATAGAGTCAATTTGCCGATCTTTGTATGAGCTATTGCCTGAATTCAGCTTGCAACAAGCCTCAAAACCCTGTTGACACAAATTTTTGTACAAGTTGCGGAACCAAGTTACTGCTCAAGGATCGATATCGTGCGATCGCGCCTCTGGGTGAGGGTGGATTTGGCAGAACTTTCTTGGCTGAAGATGCAGACAGGCTAAAAGCTGCTTGTGTAATCAAGCAATTTTTGCCAGTCCCAGAAATTCAAGGCAATTCAGCGGCAATGCAGAAGGCAACTCAGCTATTTGAGCAAGAAGGGAGGCAGTTACTGCAACTGGGAGAACAACATCCACAAATTCCCAGTTTATTTGCCTATTTCGAGCAAGATAAACGCCTGTATCTGGTGCAGCAATATATCGAAGGGCAGGAATTAGGTCAAAACTTGGAACGGCAGGAAGCATTCAGTGAAGAACAACTTCGAGACTTATTAAATGATTTGTTGCCCGTCCTGCAATTTGTCCACGAACATCAGGTGATTCACCAGGATATCAAGCCGACGAATATTATTAAACGTAAAAGATGGCTCCTTTTTCGACCGTATCAACACTCATTCATCCCTCTTAAATTCTTTAATAAACTTCAGGACTTATTTCCCTTTAAAACCTTTGGCGAGTTGACAAAAATGGGTGGGAAACGGTATTCATTGCCGATCCAACGCCTCAAGGTAAGCAGATCGCTCTATGATGCCTCTGAGATCGCCTTTCCTTGCCTAGATCGAGCAAGACTGCGATTTCCTCAGCAGGCGGAGGGTACTCTTGACCTTCAGCACCCATCAGTTGAACTAATTGACGGCTAATTGTCAGTCCTAATCCCGTTCCTTCAGTCTCGCGGCTCTTCTCGCCCACCTGCTGGAATGGCAGAAATATTGCTTCTAATTGCTCCGGTGCAATACCAATGCCTGTATCTTCCACCTGAAACCGGGTTTTCTCCGCCTGATAGCCTACTTTGAAAGTTATAACGCCAATTTCTGTAAACTTGACTGCATTGCCAAGTAAGTTAATTAAAACTTGCCGGAACCGTTTCTCATCGCCTCGGACGACTTTAGGAAGAGGCGTTATGAAACACGATTAGACTAACCAAACCGGATAGACAGACGTGGCGGTTCTCTTTCTCCTCATAGACAACGCCTCGCTGGATAATAAGCTTAGGAGGCGATAAACGTCATGAAACTCACAATACTGGTTGCCGCCGCTTTATCGGTGCCGCTATGGCTAGCGACGCCCGTACAAGCGGCAAATTTGGGACACGTCAAACGATTGCTGGAAACGAAAGAATGCGTAGGGTGCGACCTTGCCGGTGCCGATTTAAGCGGTGCCGACTTGAGAGAAGCGAACCTGCAACGGGCTAACTTGAGGAAAGCCAACCTAACCGGAGCCAATCTGGCTAGTGCTAACTTATACGTAGCTGACTTAGATCGCGCCCAGCTCAAAAACGCTAACTTACAAAATGCCTTCCTGAGATTTACTCGCTTAACGGGTGCCAATTTAGAAGGTGCTGACCTGCAAAAAGCGACTTTGAGATTTGCTAACTTGACAGGTGCCAAGCTGAGAAATGCCAACTTGCTTGGGGCTGACTTTAACAATGCTAATCTATACCAGGCGGATATCCGAGGAACGATGCTACAAGGTGTCGTTATCACCCGATAATCCATGTGTATTAGGAATTAAACGGGTTTTTCGCCCCTTTTAACTGCCGCACATAACCTGGCGCATGGTTCGCATATTCACAGGCAATTCCAGTTGCATTGCCTGTTCGATAAAAATTGACGGCACTGGGATATTGGGCGTTGCTTTTACCGTATAGGTGAGCAAAGTCCCATTCTCGTAATCTTGCAAACTTAAGTCAGCACAGAAATCGGTAAAAGTACCTTTTTCCAAGCGAAAATGAATTTGCTGCTGCACGATCTCAGATACCCTCAGGTAAGCCTCAACCTGAAGACTGAGAAACAGGAAAGTTTTGGTAGCAACTTGGTAAACACACTTGTCCCTCCTTGCTTCCGGTAAGCCAACGGGCAAGGAGACGTTGGGGTGGAGTACCTCAGAGTGAATGACATCTGGGAAATATTGCACCCAACGGGGATAGTCTGTCACTTGCTGCCAAACGCGCGATCGCTCGATTGGCAAGTACATTTGGGCAGTAACAGCACCCCCCCAAGTTGAGCGCATCTGCGTTTCTATCAAAATCTCACCTTGCAAAAGCGCCGTTGAGTATCTCTTTCTCAGCGACAAGTCTGAGGCGGCATCCATCGAGTCCGACGGAAAAAGTATACTCATGCTAACTCAGCTACTCCTCGATCAATAGTAATTCGATGTCAAGCTAACACAGGTTGCTCGGACTTGAAACGAAAGATGGTTGGCTAATCTCCTAATTTGATCCTCCATCGCTGTTTGGGCGACTCAGTATGTAACAATAATGACCAGGTGAAATGGTATGAGTTTTCTTGACCTTGGGTGCTGGTATCCTCGGCGGCAATTTCCAGCTTGGGCGGACGTAGCCGAGGCGATCGCAATATTCTGTTTTAACTATTTATTTGGTCGAGTCTGTGAGCCAAACTCCTAACCCCGAAACCCTGATTTCTTCTATTTTTGCCAGTGTTGTAGGGCTGACAATTGCAGTGTATCTGTTGAGAGGATTTGGAATTCTCACTTTCATCCCTGGCGGCGTTATCTGGATATTAATTTTGCTTTCAATTGCCACTGGGATTGCTTACGGCGTTCAGCGCACTCGACGATAATTGCTTTGTCTTTCAAACTTTGTTTAGTCGTTAAGTATCTTTAAATACATTTAATCTCAACCCTGGGGGCGATTCGCTGGAATTGTCATGTTCGGTATTCTCCAAAAGGAATTAACAAAAATTTAAAAACAAATTTCAGGAGCAGTGCATGACCGCGACAAACCCAACTACACAGCCTAGTGTTTCCACCGTAGAACGCAGTATATCAGCCGTTTTCAAAGATCGCGAACAAATTGAGAACGTGATTCACCGCTTGCTCGATCGCGGTATTCCCCGCGACGATATTTCAGTAATCGGCAAAAACTTTCATTCTGAAACCCGCATCGCTGGATTCATCACCAAAAAAGATGTGATTTTAGGCGGGCTGAGAAGCGGAGGCATCTTTGGTTCCTTATTTGGTTCAGCCCTTGGTTTGCTGACTGGCGTGGGAGTGCTGTTCATTCCTTTTGTGGGGTCAGTCGTGGCGGCTGGACCGATTGGTGCGGCGTTGCTGGGTGCAGCAAGTGGCGCTTTAGCGGGTGCAGCGGGCGCTGGTTTAGTCTCCGCTTTGGTCGCTTTGGGAATGCCAGAAGACAAAGCCGCCGTTTATCAAACTCGCATCGAAGCTGGAGATTTTCTGGTAGTTGTGGAAGTCCCAGCCAATCAATCCGGTGAAATTCAGCTGCTGCTAGAAAGTGCTGGTGGCGAAGAAGTCCATACCAGCGAAACCACATTACCCCGCAAACGCGCTGGGAAACTGGAAACTCCTGGCGATTTGTCCCCGGAAGTTCGTTCTCACCTCTCAGAGGATGCTCAAAGGACATTTATCGCCAATTACAACAAAGCGCTAGAAGAATCTGGCGATGAATCAAAAGCCGAACATCATGCCTGGGATGTCGTTTCTGAGCAATTTGAACAAGACGAACACGGCTTTTGGTCGAAGGCTAAAGCAAAGCTATAGCATTCTTAACTGGGCGGTTGAAACCGCGTCTACACGAGACTTTACCTGCCTGCGCGGGTTTCAAAACCTTTGATTTGTCTTAAACTGTCGGTTGTTGGGTTGAACGAGAGTGTTACCTAACGCCGTATAGGGTTTGCTGGGTTTCGTTCCTCAACCCAGCCTACGGAATTTTGGCTTAAGTTCCTCGAAGATTAACAATGTGTTATGCAAAAACCTATGTAATTTCGACTACATAGGCTTTTAATATATATAGGTAAATTGTTGAGGAGCGATAATGCAGAAGTATATATGTACAGTTTGCGGATACATCTACGATCCACAAGAGGGCGACCCAGATGGCGATATCTCACCGGGTACGCCATTTGAAAATATCCCCGAAGACTGGGTATGTCCTGTCTGCGGAGCCGCAAAAGCGGATTTTGAACCATACGACGAGTAGATAGATGATATCGCATCTGTACGGAAAATATTCCGTGACATCGGCAATAGCTTGATTGTGCAACCTTTAAAAGTAGTGGTCATTGGCGGTGGGGCAGCGGGTTTTTTTGGTGCAATTACCTGTGCCGAAACTTATCCCCAAGCGCAAGTAATTTTGTTAGAAGCAGGACGACAACCCTTAACTAAAGTTCGCATTTCTGGCGGCGGGCGATGCAATGTTACTCATGCTTGCTTTGACCCCGGTGGTTTAGTGCAATATTATCCCAGAGGCGGAAAAGCGCTTCGGGGGGCTTTTAGTCGTTTCCAAGCTAAAGATACAGTCGCTTGGTTTAGCGATCGCGGTGTCGAATTGAAAACTGAACCGGATGGACGGATGTTTCCCGTCACAGATAGTTCAGAAACAATTGTGGATTGTCTGTTTGAGGCAGCAAAGGCATCTGGGGTGCAGATTCGCAGGGAGACACCTGTTGATGGGATTTCCCGGCAAGTTACTCCTGAGTTGAATCAACCACTCAACACCGGCTTTGAGATCAAGTTGAAGTCTGGAGAGATCCTCAAGTGCGATCGCCTTCTCCTCGCTACCGGCAGCAACCCCCAAGGCTACCGCTTTTGCAAAGTTTTAGGGCACACGATTGAACCACCCGTTCCCTCTCTATTCACTTTTACGATTTCCGACCCCCGGTTGCAAGATTTAGCTGGGGTAAGCGTGGAAAGTGCGCGTCTGCGTTTATTCAGTGCCGGTAAAACCCAGCTAGAACAAATAGGGCCATTGCTGATTACCCACTGGGGTTTGAGTGGCCCTGCTGCCTTGAAACTGTCGGCTTGGGCTGCCAGAGTGCTGCACGATTGCAATTATCAGGCAACATTGCAAATTAATTGGCTGCCCCAGTACAACCCAGAAAAGCTGCGGGAAATGCTCTTCGCAGTTAAGTCCCAATTGCCCCAACGCGCCGTTTCCACCAGCTGTCCGCTTCCCTTGCCTCGACGCCTTTGGCAGAGTTTAATTGCTGCTGTTGGGATTAGTGGGGAACAGCGTTGGGCGGAATTATCGAATAAAGTTCTCAATCAGCTGATTCAAGAACTTTCCGAGGGTAAGTACCAAATTCAGGGGAAGGGTGTCTTTAAGGAAGAATTCGTCACCTGTGGCGGTATCAACTTAAAGGAAGTGAACTTCAAGACAATGGAAAGCCGCATCTGTCCGGGGCTTTACTTTGCCGGAGAAATCCTCGATATTGACGGCGTAACGGGTGGCTTTAACTTTCAGAGTGCCTGGACGACCGCTTACTTAGCGGGTCAAGCAATGGGCAAGGAAGAAATTAAAAATTAAAAATTAAAAATTAAAAATTAAGAAGCCAAAGATTTAATTTTTAATTGTGTCTTGGCGGTGCAAATTCTTGATGAATCTTTTGTATAGCTGCCAATTTATTCACAGTTGTCCATTGATATGCCGATGAAATTTCACGAAATTGTCGAAAAACTGGGTGCTGCTGCCGCCTGCAATAGTTTGACCTCCAATACAGATTGCAACCCGGAAATTACGGGAGTGGCACCTGTCGATGAGGCTGCCGTTGCCACCCTCAGCTACATAGAGGGGGCGAAATTTGCGGCTTTTGTGGGGAAAACCTCTGCCAGTGCCTTAATTTTACCGCTGGATGAAAAGCTACAAGCACAAGCATCTGAGCGGGGAATTGCCTGGATTGCGGTATCCGATCCGCGATTAATGTTTGCCGCAGCGATCGCTCTTTTCTATAAACCTTTCCGTCCAGCGCCTGCAATCCATCCCACAGCAGTGATTCATCCCGACGCCAAAGTTGGTCAAAATGTCTACATCGGCGCTCATGCAGTCATTGAGGCGGGAACAGAGATTGGGAATGCTGTCATCATTCACCCGAATGTAGTCATTTACCCAGACGTGCAGATAGGCGATCGCACTATATTACACGCCAATTGTTCCATCCACGAACGCACCCGGATCGGCGCAGATTGCGTCATTCATAGCGGTGCCGTCCTCGGTGCTGAAGGCTTTGGGTTTGTCCCCACCCCGACTGGCTGGTTCAAAATGGAGCAGTCTGGCTACACTGTTCTGGAAGATGGCGTCGAAGTTGGCTGCAATAGTACCATTGACCGCCCCGCCGTGGGAGAAACCCGCGTCGCCCAAAACACGAAAATTGACAACTTGGTGCATATCGGTCACGGCTGTAAGGTAGGCTCTAACTGTGCCTTAGCCGGACAGGTGGGGATGGCAGGCGGCGTTACCGTTGGCAATCGCGTGCTGTTAGCCGGACAGGTGGGGATTGCCAATCAAGCGCATATTGGAGATGGCGCGATCGCTACCGCCAAAGCAGGCATCCACAATGATGTCGAACCCGGTGCCATTGTCACCGGCACTCCAGCGATTCCCCACAAAGTGTTCCTTAAGGCAGCAGCTATTTACCATCGTCTCCCAGAGATGTATCAAACTCTCAAACAACTACAACGACACCTGGGAGAAAAAAAATAAGATTTGCAGTAAATGTATATACGGCTTTAGCTGTATATATCCATCTCCTGGAAAAGGCTTTTTCTATCTCTTCAGTAATAACACAGAGAATGGGAAGTTTCCAGCTACAGAGGGATTTGGATTCTCTTGATACTCGATAAATTAAGAGTAACAAAAGAGGAGATTTACACATGAAGAATTCAAACTTGTCCAAATTGGTGGGTGCTGGTGTTCTTGCAGCTAGCGTCGCTTTGGTTCCCTTGACCCTACCTGCTTCCGCCCAAACTAATAATACAGCTCCCGATACAACCACCACCACTGCCCCTAGCCAAGGCGTAGATAATACGAATAACGAAGGCGATCGCGATTTTGATTGGGGTTGGTTAGGATTGTTAGGTTTGGCAGGTTTGGCAGGTCTTGCTGGTCGTAAGAACAACGAACCAACCGCTTACCGCGACCCTAATGAAGTAGGTTCCTCTACTTCTCGCCGCTAAAGCTGACAGGGTAGCTTTTTCGTAGACGTTTAATGTCTATCCATCAGTTTTAAAACCAATTTGCTGGATGGCGATCCTGTTGGAAATCCATCAGTTGGAAACATGAGAATAGGAGTTTTACAGATGAAAATTTCAAATTTGTCCAAACTTGTCAGTGCTGGTGTTCTTGCCGCTAGCGTCTCTTTGGTTCCCTTGACCCTACCTGCCTCCGCCCAAACGGATAATACACCTCCCGACACTACCACGAATACAGCTCCCGATACCACCACTGCCCCCCGGCAAGACGTGAATAACGCAAATTATGAAGGCGATCGCGATTTTAATTGGGGTTGGCTAGGATTGCTGGGTTTAGCTGGTTTAGCTGGTCTTTCTGGTCGTAAACACGACGAACGTGTAGCTTACCGCGACCCCAATGAAGCAACTTCTTCTACTTCTCGTCGGTAAAGCACAACAATAGTTTCGCCGTAGTCACTTAAGATTGATAACTACGTTTTAGAAACAACTTTAAAAATTCCTGGTGGAGACTAACCTCCACCAGGAATTTTGTTATTTATGCTTTTTGCTAATAGTTCATCGTTAATCGCTAATCGTAAAAATGCCAGTAATTATGCAAAATTCATCCGAAATTAAATATTCCTTGCTTATACATATAGCGTTCTTGTCGGTTCAATCCTCCTGGGGGATTGCGGTGGCAGATGTGGTGATGTGCGGCGAGTCCTGTCAATGCTAGTTTGGTAGCCTTATTTACCAAGTTTGACTAGAGACTGAACCAAGCTGACCCTGAACCCTTTGTGTTTTCGATAACCACTTATAAACGACTAGCGCTCAATGTGCATCTACTTGAGACCTTTATTTCCAAGTTAGATTTGTAGCCTACCTTGATAAAAAATCACCCCAACTACGAGGACTTACGCTTTTATAGGGCGATTGCTGCTTAATTCTGTCCGGAGTATTGTTATAAATAGTCTCTGACTACAGATAATTGGTTATCTGAGATATGGAGAGCGAGAAATAATCACCAGGACATGACGCATGAACACCTTTGAGTTCGAGATTACCATTCAGAGCAAGTCAGACGTTAGTAGCTGGCCCATTGTTGTCAGGTGTAAGCAACCGGATGGACTAACCATCCATTCAAAAGAAACTCTACAACTAAGTCAGAATGACTTTAACAAACTCACAGAACAGCAAGAGAACGAGAAGGAATACGGCACTCTACTAGGCAAAGCCCTTTTTCGAGGGGCTGTGTACGAGACTTTTGTTCGTGCCCTATCTAAGAGTAGTCAGGACTCCCCTTTGCGAATTTTGCTATCTATTGAAGCTGCTGACAATGACGAACTCAAAACCTTGCATTGGGAAAGATTGTGCGCTCCTATTGATGCCGATGGGACTTGGCGTCTTTTAGCTCGCGATCAGCGCGTACCCTTTTCCCTTTACATTCCCACGATTATCGATCGCCGCTTTCCTCCCATTGGGCGGCGTGACTTGCGGGCACTTGTCCTAGTGGCAAGTCCCTCTAATATAGGAAAGTATCAATTAGCACCTTTTGACGTTGAAGCTGTCTTATCTGGATTGAAAGAAGCCTTTGGTGACATTCCTTATGAGGTTCTGGCAAATAATATTGAAGGTGCTATCGGGCCACCAACGCTACAAGAACTGTCCAAACAACTGACGAATGCAAAGAAGCCGTACACATTACTGCACTTTGTCAGCCACGGCAAGCTGATGGATAACGGAGAAACTGTTCTGTTCTGGGCAAAAGCTGACAATCAAGTTCTGCCAGTTACAGCAGAAGACTTGCTCTTAGAGCTGAAGAATATCGGTAATTATCAAAGGGGATTACCTAACTTTGCCTTTTTGTGTACTTGCGAGAGTGCCGATCCAAGAGCAGAAGGAGCATTAGGTGGATTAGCTCAAAGATTGGTGAGAAATTTGGGGATGCCAGCTGTAATAGCGATGACCCGCAAGGTGAGCGTAGAGACAGGCTTGGCTTTAGGACAGAGCTTTTACCGACGACTGAGAGAGTCGGGAGAGGTAGACATGGCGCTACAAGAGGCAACAGCCGGACTGTCCAAGCGCCATGATATTACTGTTCCGGCTCTGTTCAGCCGTTTGGGTGGGCGTCCCTTATTTAGCGATCGCCTCGACGATCGGGAGCTGACTGACGAGGAAATCGAGTATGGTATTGGCAAACTTAGGCAACTCCTCGCAGAACGCGCCCCTAATGCCTCCGTACTCCAGCAGAGGTTTAAAACGCAGGTAGAGAAGCTCAAAGATACCCAAGGAGCAGAGTCACGCACAGCCCGTGAAGAGCGCAAGCAAGCAATAGTAGAGATCGATAACCTGTGCGACCAAGTCCTAGAAATCAGCTTTGATGCTCTGGCAGCTTTGGGTAAGGAACCACCAGAATACAAGGCTGAGTGTCCTTTTCCGGGTCTATCTTCCTTCAGCGATGAAAAATACCACAAGTTCTTCTTTGGGCGCGATGAGCTAATTAAAGACTTACAAAAAGAACTGGCGAAGGATAATTTCTTAGCTGTAATTGGCACTTCGGGTAGCGGCAAGTCATCCGTGGTGCTAGCTGGGCTGATTCCTAAGCTTCAAGAAGAGGAGCCAAGCTTACAGTCGGCTTACCTGACTCCAGGTAGGGAGCCGCTGCAACAACTAGAAAGACAATTAGAAAAACTATTAAAAATATCAGAGCAGTATTCAGTATTGGTGGTAGACCAATTTGAGGAACTGTTCACTCTGTGTGAGGATAAAGCCAATCGGCAAGAATTTATCGAAAAGTTGTTACACCTTGCCCAGCGGCGGAAAGTTGTAATTACAATGCGGGCGGACTTTTTGGGAGAGTGTACCTTCTACCCAGAACTGAGAAAGCGAATTGAAACACGACAAAAATTGGTTGGACCGATGGAACCTGCCGAACTAATTACAGCGATGAAGATGCAGGCAGACAGTGGGGGACTGCGCTTTGAAGCTGGCTTGAGCCACTCGATTCTCAATGATGTGCAAGGAGAGCCTGGGGCAATGCCACTGCTGCAATATGCGTTGCAGGAGCTGTGGAAGCGGCGGCGCGGACGCTGGCTGTGCGATGAGGAGTACGGGGCGATTGGCAGAGTTCAGCAGGCGATCGCTAAGACGGCTAGTGATTTTTACAATAGCTTACCAGCATTTGAACAAGAGCAAGTCCAGAATATCTTCTTGCGCTTAACTCGCTTGGATAAGAATGGCGTACAGGGAGAGAAAGGACGGGACACGCGCCAGCGAGTGGAGTTAGAGGATCTGGTGACAAGTGGGGGCGACTTGGCAGGGACTAAGAAGTTGGTGCAGCAGCTAGCTGGTGAAGGGGCGCGGCTAGTAGTCACCAGTCGGAACGAAGCTACCGGGAAGGAACAGGTGGAAGTCGCCCATGAAGCTTTAATCCGTTATTGGCCAACGTTGCAGGAATGGTTGAGCCAGAACCGCAGTGACTTGCAACTGCGAGAAACCATCAATCAGGCAGCAGAAGATTGGCATAAACACAAGGATAAGCCAGACAAAAACAGCTATTTAATACATCAGGGGGGAAGATTAGAAGATGCTGAAGTGCTGTTGAAACAGCCCAAATTTGTGCATCTCAACCAAGATGAGGTAGAATATGTCTTGGCTTGTGTAGAGTTGCGCGATCGCCTCCGCAGGCAAGAAAAACAACGCAGACATCGCCTGCTTTTCGCCGCTATTAGCTCAGCTTTTGTCTTTGCTGGATTTGCCATCTTTGCTGGATATCAGTGGCGCAAAGCAAAAATCGAGCAAATTCAGGCGTTAAGTGCTTCCTCAGAAGCTAAGTTGGAAACAGATCAATTAGAGGCATTAATCGGAAGTTTACAAGCTGCCAAAGAAGTTAAGCAATTGTGGCTGCCACAAACAACCTTAATTAATCAAGTAACGGGCAAGCTGCACCAGGTAACTTCTGAAGTCAACGAACGCAATCGCTTAGGAGGGTATGAAGGCTCAGTTACGGATGTCAGTTTTAGCCCAAATGGTCAGATGCTGGCGAGTACTGGAGTTGATGGCACAGTTCGTTTGTCAGACTTACACGGCAAAAAATTAATTAAATTTGTAGTCACTAAAGAGCGAATTAGAAATATCAACTTTAGTCCTGATGGTCGGCTACTGGCAACTGGTGCTGAGGATGGAGCTGCGAAATTGTGGGATTTGCAGGGAAAATTATTAAGAGAATTTCCGAGACATAGAGAAGGAGTATATAACATTACTTTCAGCCCTAATGGTAAGACTCTCGCCACTGGTTCTGGGGATGGCATCGTTCGCTTGTGGAATTTGCAGGGAAAATTATTAAAAAAATTTCCTGCCCATAATACTGGTATTAATAAAAAAGTCTGGGGTATCAGTTTCAGTCCTGATGGTAAGGCGATCGCTACTGGTGCTGGGGATGACACTGCCAAGTTATGGGATTTGAACGGCAAACTATTAAGCAAATTCCTGGGGCACAAAAATACGGTGTTGAGTGTTAGTTTTAGTCCGGATGGTCAAAAACTTGCAACTGCCTCTATGGATGGTACTGCCAAGTTGTGGGATTTGAAAGGAAAAGAGTTGAGAGAATTGTTAGGAGATCAAGATCAAAACTGGGTGTTTAGCGTCAGTTTTAGTCCCGATGGTCAGAACCTCGCTACTGGTTCCAAGGACGGTGTTGTTCGCTTCTGGGATTTGAATGGAAAACTCTTGAGGGAATTTAAAGGGCATTCAGACTCAGTTAGGAGCGTTATTTTCAGTTATGACGGCAAGCTTTTGGCTACAGCTGGATATGACAGTACTGTACGCTTGTGGAATTTGCAAGATCGCCAGCAGCTAATTGATTTCAAAGGGCACAAAGGCACAGTGTGGAGTGTCAGTGTTAGCCCGGATGGCGAGATGCTGGCGACTGCTGGAGCTGATGGCACTGTTCGCCTGTGGGATTTATCAGGCGAGCAGTTGGCGGAATTCAAAGGTCATAAAGGTGTAGTTTGGAAGGTTAGTTTTAGCCCGAATGGCAAACTTTTGGCTACATCAGGAGAGGATGGCACTGCCCGCTTGTGGAACTTATTTGGTAAGCAACGGAGAGAATTCAAGGGTCATAAAGGTGAAGTCTATGGGCTGAATTTTAGCCCGGACGGCAAACTTTTAGCTACATCAGGAAAGGATGGCACTGCCCGCTTGTGGGATTTGTCTGGTCAACAACTGAGAGAATTCAAAGGTCATAAAGGTGCCGTCCTGAGTGTCAGTTTTAGCCCGGATGGCAAACTGTTAGCTACCTCAGGAACGGATGGCATGGTTCGCTTATGGAATTTATCAGGTCAGCAGCTAAGGGAATTCAAAGCGCATCAAGGCTGGATCAACAGCGTTATTTGGAGTAATGACGGTCAAAAACTGGCTACAGGTAGTAGCGATCGCACTATCCGTTTGTGGGATTTGTCCGGTCATCAACTAAAAGAATTAAAAGGTCATATAGGTGCGGTGCAGAAACTCCGTTGGAGTAATGATGGTAAGTTGCTAGCGTCTGCCGGAGCTGACTCAACTGCTCGTCTATGGGATGTATCCGGTCAAGAGGTGGCTGTATTCAAAGGTCATAAAGGTGAGGTCAAGAGCGTCAGTTTTAGTCTTGATGGCAAGCTTCTGGCTACGAGTGGTCAAGATGGAACGGTTAAGTTGTGGCGGGTGGAAGGATTAGATGAGCTGATGGTGCGGGGTTGCACTTGGGTACGTGACTATCTCAATAATCCAGATTCCAAACTTATGCCCGAAGATCGCCCTCTTTGTGATGGTATCGGCACTGCTAATAATCCAGGCAAAGCTAAGTGATCTATTATCCCTTCTTGTATAGACACGTTGTATGGAACGTCTCTATACTTTTTCTTACGTGCGGCGATCGCTATTAACTTCATCCCTTCAACACATTCAACAGATTGGTGGCAATTGACATTGTTGTTTGAAGGGTTTCGCTGCCGTCAGCCAGAGCCTTGGGAGCAGTCTTGACATACTGCTCCAGTGCAGCGATTAGCTGCGTCTGAGCCTGCTTGAGGTCAGCTTCACCCGCCACTGAGTCCGTGCTGCCTTCTGCTTGTCTCGACTCGGCAGAGGGCAAATGCACAGTTTCAATAGTAGGGCGCTCGGCAGCATCTTTACTACTACTGACCACCAACCGGACTGCTGGGTCGCCGATAATCGCATAGTTGCGGGCGTCGTTATTAGCCGTCCACATCCCAGCCAAAGTCTTATTGTTGGGAGTCGCGCCAAACTTAATATCTTCTAACTCAATATTCAGGTCAGAGGAAATTTCGGCATAGCGCTCGTCAAAATACTCCACCGCCGAGCCGACTGGATGACCTTCCAGCAGACGCTTCACGCTACTTTGAAAAACTGCTATCTGCCGTTGCTCTGCACTTGAGCCGCGAATATCTGACCAAGAGAAAGAACAGCCCCAAGCTCGATCGATATGACCAATTACAGCTAAGGCACCTCCCTTGGGATGACTCAGAAGTTTCTGCGGCAAACGGGCAAGAAAGGCGTATGGCGCAATATCTGGTCGTTCAGAAAGAAATTTAGAGTGACCGTCGAATTCATCCTTTTGGGGACAGCCAGCACCATAGCAAGCAAAGTGAAAAGCAATCATTCCCAACAGCCGCGCTTGTTCGCCAATATCGTCCCCAGAAAAGTAAAAATCTTCTGGAATCGGTCTTCGTCCCCATTCCCGACCCGGCCAGTCTTGACAAAGTAATGCGCCTTGGTGAGGCAACTGTCGCGGATCGCCATTGGGAAAGCCCATGCCGTGACTGGCAGTGAAAAGCAAACTGGGCGTTTCGCTGCCTCCTAGCAGTTGCCCCAGACGAGCTTTGGTTGCTTCTTCTTTAAGAATCGTTTTCACATCCCAGTTAGAATGTTCCTCAACCACCCATTCCGATAACGGCTCAATCAGGTCTTGCGTGCTGAGATTAGTGGCAGCATCTCCTGAGTTGCACACGCCGAAAAAGGCAGCGCTAGGGGATAAGGATAGATTGCCAGTTTCCGCTTCTACTACACTGCGAGCGTACTGCGCGTACTCTTGTGCCGTATCAAAATAAATGCGCCCTACGGCGTATTGAACGCTAAGTTGGGACTGAAACCGATAGGGAATTGTGACTGGATCTCCCACAATTAAAAGGTAGTAGGGCATTTTATCCGGATCGGCAGGACCTGGCCCTAATCCCTGACGTGACAAGAACTTATTTTTTGTCTCGTATTGATTTTTTGCCTTATCGTAACGATAGCCTTTGGGACCAATGTATTCCTGGTAATAATGCTCGTGCTTTTGGGTGGCTTGCTTTTGGCGATGATCTAACAACTCGCTGAGCGCTTCTCGGATTGCTGGATCGGCATCGTAGGTAAAAATTACTCCCCAACCCGTTTCTGCGAGGTTTTTGGGATCTACTCCCTCTATAGGAGCAAAATCAGTCTCTTCTTTTTGTCGCTTTTTTAGCTCAATGTCTTCTAAACTTTCTGGATCGAACTCTTCGCCTTGGGCAATCTTAGATACTTGCTCAGCGCTCAATGGCGGCAGCAAATAATCGCCGCTTGCTCCATTAATTCCATTGAAGAATAGCAGGTCTTCGGACATCTCTTTGGTTCCTGATAATTTTCAGCGACTAACACTGCAAGACTGTTTGATTGACCTCTTTCCCCGCTCTTGTTTCGCAAGCAGAGGCGCATCCATTTCCCCTTTGGCTGTATAGCAAAGAGCTTGGAGAGAGTAGGCGGATCAAACAGTCTTAACTAACACTTGCAGTTAACTGACAGAAACTGCCGACCACACCACATGAGCTACTTCAGGCTTGGCAAAGTCGTTATGGGCACCAATAGACTTGTCGGTCACGTCATTAATAAACTTCCTGCTGTCTATGTTATAGATTTTGCCTGGTTTAAACTCATACGAGGTATTAGAGTCAAGCATATCGAGATATTCGGCTGTGAGGTCGTATCCGCAGATGCCATAGCTGCCAATTCCGCCATATTTAGGCAAGTGACCGGGGGCAAAGTCTACACTGCTCAAGACAATGCCCGCAGCCAAGGGATACATCTTGCCAACTGCATAGTCGAAGTCAGAGTAGGTTGTCACAATTGGACCGGTGACTTTATGTTGCTCCAAGATTGAGTTAAAGTAACCTGGGCGATCGCGTTCGTAGGGAATTTTTGCACAGTAAGACCAGAGCGACATCGCTCCTTGTACCAAAGTCACAGAATTAACTGGGCGGACTAATTTGCCTTCACCTTTTGCACCAGCTAGGGTGGAAGAAACCAGAATGCATCCAAAACTGTGACCCATCAGGTGGAATCGCACAGTTTCAGGAGTGTTCTCTTGAAGTTGTTTTAATAAGTTAAAACCACCGCTTTCACCGATTTTGCGAGCGCGGTCTTTCATTTTCCAAAAAGATAGCACTCTTAGGGGGTTCAAAACCGCATCCCAAGTTGAGCTGCTATCGGTACTGAAGCTAACTGGTTCCTGTTCGCTAGCTTGATAGATAGCTTCCGGATCAAAACCGTCCCAATCCGAACCCGGTGCTGCACTTTCACCTTCACTTTTCAAGTCTGCCTCTTGGTTCAATACTTGATAGGCATTCAGTACGTCTGGCGGTAAGCTATCAGATGGACTGCCTTCCATCGCTGCGGTGAGAATTGTTTGTAGCGCTTGCCGTGCTGTCTCAGTGTTAGCGATGCGTTCAGCATACTCATCGACGGCGCTATCGATGGGATCTGCGTCGTTCACGTCAAAGGATACCAAACCACTTTCTAAGTTTTCATCGCCCCAAGCTTTACTGGGCCAATGTACTCCGATCATTAAGGGATAAAATCCCGGTCGCGCTTGTGCGATTTTTTCGAGATCGGCTGATTGTTTAGCCATTGCGCCAATCCATCTGGTGTACTGATCTCGCGCTGCTGGAACGTCACCCATCCAACCGTGGCTCATGATGAATACATCTGTGATTGGCTCGCTTGCAAGTGCCTCCAAGACTTTTTGGCTCATCCGCCCGCCAGATTCTTCGCGTTCTTTACCTGCGGCATCAAAGGATAGCAGGTAATACTTTAAGGAAGTTCCGGATACTGTTTCAATTGGCATTTATAAATTACTTTCATCAATAAATATCTATCCAAGGTTAGATACCACTAGCCAAAAACGAACAGCCTTTGTTAAAAAACTTTGCAAAGTCTGGCTCAGAAAGTACCTACTTCAGTCAGGATCAGTTCACCTGGAAACTGATTGTTCTGACTGATAGTGTGGCTTGTCCCGACCGTCCTCCGTTCAAGGCAGCCGACTCAACAAGAATGTCGTATCGCCTACCTATGTCGTTAGGTAACTCTGGTTGGGTGCCAAGTAACCAAACCCGATGACGGTGCTGATAAACTTGATGTAATCCCAATACCCAGTGACCCGCTGACCAAGCTGGAACAGGGTTTGAGGCCAGTCGCAGGGGATAGTAATTTTGGGTTCAAAATTCTGCTTTTAGTCTGACGGCGATTGAACCACTACTCAACTGACATTTTCAAGATAGGTCTAATGTTGATTTTCACTGTTGTGCTTAGCCATTAGCAGCCTTAGGATGCTGCCTGCAATTCATTGAGACGCGCCAAAACCTCGGTACTGTGAATTGCGGGGTTTACCCCTGTAAATGTCTCGCGTAGCACTCCCTGTGGATCGACAATGAAGGTGTGGCGCATTGAGACAAATCCAATCCAAGAACCGTAAGCTTTGCTCACCTTGCCATCCGTATCAGCCAGCAGCGGAAACTTCAGCTTTTCCGTATCGCAGAACTTGGCGTGAGAATTGATGGAATCAGCGCTGACGCCAATGATTTGAGTATTTTTATCCAGGTATTTCGGCAAGTCTTGCTGAAATCTGCGGGCTTCTAGAGTGCAACCAGAGGTGAAGTCTTGGGGATAAAAGTAGAGAACCACCCATTTACCTCGGTAATCGGAGAGGGAGACTTCGCCATCGCCGATATTCGTTGGCAGGGTAAACTCTGGAGCCGATTGATTCACAGTAGGCAGCTTGCCGCCCAGTGCAGCCGCTGATGGTGAAATGCTCAACCAGGTGATGAGGGCGAAACAACTTGCGAATAGAGTATTGAGAAAGGTGCGACGGGAAATCATGATGAAAAGCGAGAACTTAATTTAACATAAGTTTACAATTTTAATTTGCTCTCCACTCTTATCTGGATATTCGTCGTTAATGGGGTAGTACTCTGTCAGGTTTGATCTCAGGACTTATGCAACATCACCGCATAGTAAGGGCAACCACAGGGGGATTGCCCCTACTTATCTGGATATTCGTCGTTAATGGGGTAGTACTCTGTCAGGTTTGATCTCAGGACTTATGCAACATCACCGCATAGTAAGGGCAACCACAGGGGGATTGCCCCTACAGAACTCTATATGTATAAGCTTTGCGTAAGTCCTGATCTGAAGGGTTCATTTACCGTAGAGGTAAGGGTTGATTGCGTCTGGAACAAACCATCAAAATTGTCTTAAAACTCAAGTAGGGGCGCAAAGCTTTGCGCCCCTACCGCGAACTCAGGAAATGACTGTATTAGCCTTTTTGGAGTTCTTTTTTAGGTTTGTAGTAAACCTTCCCCTCTGTATTCGGTACAAAATGGCAGGAAGGGTTAGAGCGTAGGAAGGCTTGGAAAACTGACCGATCGGATTTTCGGTAGTAATTGCCCAAAATGGGTTTAATCGCCTCAGTAGCTGTCTTCAGGTGGTAGTGAGGAATGCTGAGGAATATATGATGAGCTACATGGGTGCCAATATTATGGTGGATATCATTGATAAACCCATAGTCGTGGTCAATCGTAGATAAGGCACCCTTGAGAAAATACCAGTCTTTGCCACGATACCAAGGAATATCTGGGTCGGTGTGGTGCAGAAATGTTACTAAGGTCAGCCAGACGACAAAAACCTCGTATGGGCCTAGATAGTATTTGACCAGCCACATCCAGCCCCACTGATAAGTTAACCAGCCCAAGCAACCCAGCATCAACGTCCAGAGGGTTGTGCTAGTGATGACATCCCATTTTGCTGAGGGTCGAAACAGAGGGCTGCTGGGGAGAAAGTGAGAACCAGGCTTTCCAGGAGTCCCTTTAAACAAGTACAAAGGATAAGCCAGCAGTAAGGCTAATGCATTAAAGCGGATAAATTTTTCATACCAGGGCATCTGCAGATACTGGCTTTCTGTCATGGGATACCAGCTTTCATCCGTCTCAATGTTGCCGGTATTTTGGTGGTGAGTTCGGTGGCTGATACGCCACCCATGATAGGGCACGAGTATGGGAATATGCGCCAGATGTCCAATCAGGTTATTTAGCCATTTCTTTCTGGAAAAAGAACCGTGACCACAGTCGTGTCCGACTACAAACAACGCCCAGAACATCGTTCCCTGCGCCAACCAAAATACAGGCCAAAACCACCAGGAATCCAGGTAGCTGGCTAGAGCGTAGAGGATGCCTATTACACCTACATCTCCTAAAAAATAGCACAGCGATCGCTTGGTGGAGGGCACAAAGCAATCTGGGGGAATTGCGGCTTTCAAGTCTTGAAGGGTGAAGGGGGGTTCTGAGTGACCCAAATATAATTCTTCTTCGAGAGGATTA
Organism: Coleofasciculus sp. H7-2; assembly: GCF_042747725.1. NCBI lineage: Bacteria > Bacillati > Cyanobacteriota > Cyanophyceae > Coleofasciculales > Coleofasciculaceae > Coleofasciculus > Coleofasciculus sp. H7-2. Next base: position 97,937 of record NZ_JBHZGO010000110.1, on the reverse strand, counting down.
TTTAACTTGATCAGATGAGATTGCACGAAGTTTCCGATTTGACTTGACTGTAGACCAAAAGGCATTATTCTACAGCGGCGTCATCAGTGCAATTGACGTTATAAGGACTGATTAGTCAAGAGTATGGCTGTTGTATACCTACCAAACCTATTTCACGGTAATTGCGGTTGCGCTTGTAGCATCAGATATGGTAGATAGCAAAGACACTTAGACTCAACCCTTGATTTAGGGACTGGCTTTAACGTGTCAGCAACAACGGCGGCATGGGGAGTTTCAGGGAAGCGATCGCAATTGACAGGTTAAACAATAATTAAACAAAAAGAAACTGCTTGAATCCGGAAAAATCTACGAAAAAAACTTATTTTAGGGTGTATAAGACCCGTGTTCAAAGCAAAGCCGCGTCCTCTCCGGAATAAATCGCTTATCAGATCGGGCTATTAATCATGTGGAAACCCTCTCAAAGCCGTACCGCCCTGATTGTTCTATGCAGCTCCGTAGCGTTTGGCAGTCTTGGCTGTAATAATGATGCTGCCAGCCCTCCTAGCCCACCAGCAGCCTCAGCCCCAGCGACTGTTGCCAGTTCTGCTGCTGCTCAACCGGCTAAACCTGCGTCAACAGCTAAGTCAAAAGCATTAACGGCGAGTAAAAAAACACCAGTTAACCAACCGATTAAGACTGGCCCTGACACCTATAACCAAGCGGTTGATACTGCCCTCGGCGCGATCGCAATTAGTGAATCTGCCAAAAGCCGAGATGATTGGCAATTAGTTGCTAGTCGGTGGCAAGAGGCAGTTGCATTAATGAAAGCCGTGCCAACTTCTAGCCGCAACCACGCGATCGCTCAAAAGAAGTTGCTTCAATACCAGCGCTTTCTAGCCTCGGCTCAGAAACAAGCGACTCCTCCGCCCAAGCCCAAACCCTCTGCACCTCCAATCGTTAACAAACCCTTTTTCACGGTTCCCATCAAACGTCGAGAAGGTGAAACGATTCCCGTCGTTGAAGTGACATTTGATGGCAAAAAGAAATATGAAATGTTTCTGGATACAGGGGCTAGCAAAACCTTGATCACGCGACGGATGGCTTATGACCTGAAGGTGAAACCTGTAGGAATGGCGGGAGTGAAGACGGCTAATGGAGTGGTTGGAATATACTTTGGATTTGTTAATTCGATTCAACTGGGTGGGAATCTCGTCAGAGATGTGCTGGTTGGGATCGGACAACCAGACTTAGACATTGGACTGCTGGGACATGACTTCTATGACGGCTATGACATCACCATTAAAAAAGATGTCGTAGAATTTCGTCGCCAGCGCTGAAGAACGAGCGCAATTTTCAATTGGGTGCAGTGCATTTTGACCTCTCCCCAATCCTCCCCTACAAGCGGAGGGAGCTGGATTTTCTGGCTTCTCTTTCCATACAAGCGGACGCTTGGGGCGTCAACGTGCCATTTAGTTAGCGATCGCACTTATTGATATTTTTCTCTTGAATCATTCCTGAAAAGCTTCTGAAAGACTGCCAAAGTCATAGAGTGGTTAAGTGGATTATCAAAACTGGCTATGCCAACACTGACACCAGACCAGCGCAATTACTACTACCTCTTAGAAGCGGAACGAACTGGCATTCACAAGCCGATTCTGGCAGCGCTTTATCAAGTGCTATCTTCACCGCTGCTTTCGGACGAAGAAAAGGGACTGGGCATCTCCCCAGCTAACCGCATTCCCCTAGAGGAGGTGGATTCTTTTCCCAAACAAGTGCAATATGCCGCCAATACCATCCGCAGTTTCAGCAACAATCTGGTGGCTCAGGGGTGGAAAGGACCGGATCTGTGGGAGCCAGAAAAAGGGCGCTACAGCGATCGCTTTATTCAAGCTGTGGCTGATGGTTATGCAGCCCCAGCGAGCGAACTGACGGCAGCGCGGTTGGAAGCGGGCGATGCCAAGGCGTTACTGCAAGCTTACCTGAAAGACATCGAAACCGATTTCAGTGCGGAAGGCTTGCCCCAAAATCTTGCCTACCTGGATAAAGCGCTACTGACGCTAGTGGAGCGAGTTCCGGAATACTATACTGGCTTGCCTCACCAACGGGATGCTGCCCTGGAAGTGGTGCGGATGTGGCGTCAGCTGGATACGGAGTCAGCAGCGATCGCATCTTTGGTGTCTCCTGGCACTGTCATTGGAGATAACTTCGAGGAGTCCCAGATAGATGTTCCTCTCAAGCAATTTATCCAGCGAATTTCTGCCAATTACTCCGGTTATCCCTATCAGCGAGAAGCCCTGCTGCGGCTAGCTCAGCTGTGGCGTCAGCTAGCATCGCGGGAAGTGGCGATCGCTTCTTTGAAAAACAACACCTCCCCTGATACGGGGATTAAAATTGTCGATCCTGCTCTGATTGCCTTTATCCAGCGCATCCCGCAGTACTATCAAGCTTCAGGCAACCAACGCAACGCTCTAACTGAGTTAGTTCGGATCTGGCGAAAGTTGGACTCTCGCGCTGGGGCGCTGGCATCCTTGGGAATCGATCCCCTATTGCTGAGTGGCATTACTAGCGATCGCACCAGGCTAGCAAATCTTGCCGCCCAAATGGATCGAGACTTGCTGGATTTTGTCCGGCGTCTGCCGATTGAGTATAAAGAATTAGACCACCAACGGGAAGCTTTAATCCGCCTGGTTCAACTTTGGCGCAATTTGGCGACCAGAGATCAAGCCATTCGCTCCTTATTTGACGATCTCAAACGCCTAGATCGGGCGCGGAAAGATTCTCAAGACGCCGCACCCAAGCCCGTCCCAATCGCTGCCGCCCAGCGTCCCGACAGGTGGACGCTGAGGAATATTCAACTGTCTGCCCCCATCGTTCCGGATGGCAACTTTACCTGGGCAGAAGCCACCCACGGCGGCACCCGGATGCCTCCTAACCAAGCGACGCTGGATGCCATGATTCGGATTGCGAGACTGGCACAAAGGGCACGCGATCGCATTGGGCGACCCTTCATCATCACTAGCTGGTATCGCCCTCCAGCGATCAATCGTGCAGTTGGCGGGGCAAGATACAGCCGTCATATTGTTGGAGATGCTATGGATTTTCTGTGTGAAGGTCTTTCTGGCGATCAACTTTACTGGTCTCTCGATCCCTGGTGGCCCGGTGGTTTGGGTCGTTACACCAGCTTTCCAAACCTGTGTCATCTTGATGCGCGAAGCTACCGGGCACGCTGGCGAAACTAAAATTAGGCAAAGGGGAGCGAAACCCAACCTACGACTTTTCAAGGGTTTCAAGAGTTTTGGAGAGTCTTGCAGATCGGGATTTTTGCAAAAGATCCCCTGACCGAAGTTCACAAACCAACGATAAAAGTCTCTCTGGTTTCACCCAGTCCGCGCGATCGCACCTTGCGCTAACACCACTTTCAAGTCAGGTCTCATGAAGTATGATTTGAGTCTAAACTAAAAGTCAAGCCGTCCGAAAAACGGTTTGACATGATTTCACACTCGATTATTTATCCTTGATACTTTTTACTTTGTAATTTTTCCTTTTTTGGGCATCCTGAAAATAGACATCAATTTTTTTTAGGCTAGCGACTATGTCCACTCCGAGCGTTTTTGTAGACTTGCTATTGGCTCAAACCCCTGCCAAGAAGACTCAACCTAAAGCCCCTGTCAAAAAAACTAAAACCGCCCAACCAGCAGCCGCAGCCGTCAACGCTCAACCCGCGCCCATCTGGATGTACGCCTCCGGAGGACTGCTGTTACTTCTCGTTGCTGGGGTAGTATTTGTCAAGATCAAATATGACGAAACGATGAAGAGAGCCAAGATCCAAGATTTCAAAGTCAAAGACCTCCAGAAAAAGTTAAAGTTGGCACTTGACTCTATTCACAGAATGGAAAGCAATCCTGACTTGGTTAACTCACGCGAGTTCAACCTGGATTACCTCAGAATGCGAATGGATGAAGAGGTATTTCACTTTGCCATTGTTAATCAAATAAAAGTCAGAGTAAAAGACTTAATCACTATCGCCCTGCGTCCTACTCAAGCATCGCAAGCATCGGTGGGCATTGCCAGTACAGCCGGACGCCAAGTTGATGAAATTTTTGATGTCATTTATGAGACGGGAGAGGGAACGAAGCGCTCTAAGCGGGTGCTTTTCCGCATTCAAATCAAGTTAATGAAATTACCTACCCAAGCGACTTCTGCTACGATTAGCCAAATTATTGATTGTATTGAAACGTTCCTCAGTCCAGCAGAAGACCACGATACTTGGCAACCAACAATTCAGGGTCGTCTTGCGAAACTACAATGGGATCAAAAAGCCAAGCCGACACCTTTGTTGGTGCTAGAACAATTGAGTGAAGGCGGCAATGTCACCATTCGCACGAAGCGCTAGGATGTTGAGAAAAAAGTACTTTCCCGTCAGCGATCGGGGTGTATTCTGCCCAGTCATTCCTTAGTGACGATAAGCTCAAAACAAAAGGCTTTCTCGAAGTGTAGATTGCCAATTAAAAGATTGCCTTTTGTCGATGAGCCATTAGCAAAAAACTAATGAGTGTATTAAGGGAAATCAAGCCAATTTAATCGAATTTCTAACTCAAAAATCTGACTTAAGCAGGCGTTTTTTCAGAAATAATCGCATCGCGGACTAGACGCCCATCTTCCATGTGAATAATTCGGTCAGCAACATCTAAAATACGATTGTCGTGAGTCACCATCAAAATCGTAGACCCTTGTTCCTTTGCCAATCGCTGCATCAGCTCGACGACATCGCGTCCGGATTTACTATCTAAAGCAGCAGTGGGTTCGTCAGCTAATACTAATTTAGGATGACTCACTAAGGCACGAGCGATCGCTACCCGTTGTTTTTGTCCCCCAGAAAGATTCTCCGGGTAGTAATTTACGCGATCGCCTAACCCCACTGCTTCCAGCATCGCTGCTGACCTGTTTGCAGCTTCCTGTGACGGAATATCCCTATGCAGTTCCACCGACATTTGCACGTTCTGTCGCGCTGTTAGACACTTCAGCAAATTGTGAGCTTGAAAAATATAGCCAATGTGCCGCCGCACTTGCACCATCTGGCTTTTAGAAGCTCCAATCAGTTCCTGTCCTAATACTTTCAAACTGCCTTCCTGAGGAGACCTTAAACTGCCCATCAAAGTCAACAATGTGGTTTTTCCCGACCCCGATGGTCCGGTCATGATCGTGATTTCTCCCGGTTGCATTTCCAGATTTATATCAAATAAAATCTGTTTCCTGAGCGAACCTTTGCCAAAGTAATGACTGAGATTTTGGATTGCAACAATCGGTTCTTGCGGCATAATGTTCCTACTTCATTACAATTAGCAACTAACTATCTTAAAAAATATCAGCGGGATCGGCAGCTCGTAGCTTACGGACTGCGATCGCGCCCGAAATCAAGCACATGAAAATAGTTAAAAGCAACACTACGGTTGCTCTAACAACAGTCATTGCAATCGGTAAATTTGTACCGCCTTTTATAAAAATATACAGTCCCGACGCCAACGAAAAGCCAGGAATATAACCTAAAAATGATAAAATTAAAGCTTCCTGAAAAACAACAATCAGCAAGTAAAGATCCGTATATCCTATCGCTTTTAACGTAGCATATTCAGCCAGATGATCGGCAACATCAGTGTAGAGGATTTGATAGACAATAACCGTACCAACAACAAATCCCATTAAGGTTCCCAAGCCAAAAATGAATCCAATTGATGTACTGGTTTGCCAATATGTCTTTTCAAATTCAATAAATTCTTCATGGGACAAAATTTGTATATCTGCACAATCTTTATTCATATTTTTTAAATCTTGGCATTTTTCATCATTTTTCTTTAAGTTAAAATACTCCTTCATATTTTGAATAACTTGACTTACATCCGCACCGGCTTCTAAATTAACCACTCCAATATCAATCAATCCTCTCTGTCGTCTAGGAAAAATCCGAAGAAAGTTCAAATCGCTCGTGATCAGATTACCATCTGCTCCAAAAGATGCGCCTAGCGTGAATAAGCCTTGTACTTTGACGCGACGGCTTTCTACTTCTGTTTCAACAGTTTTTCCCTGCTTAAACCATTCACCAACCGACCCAAATTCCGGACGAGACGCTTCATCAAATAAAACAACATCTGGAAGTTGAATTTTATCTCGGTTATTGTTAACTTGAGGTAAATTTAAAATTTCCGCTGCGGGATTAAATCCAATTACCATCAGTTGGCGAGTGCGGCGATTTTCTGGGTTTTTCCACAAGCCAAAGCCAAGATATACTGGACTGACCGATTTTACTCCGTCAAAGCTGAGAGTTTGATACAGTCGCCGCTGTGGAAAACTTTTCATAGCAATCAAAGCTGTGGACTGGGAACTGATCAAAAAAACGTCCCCCTGCATATTTTCATGCAAGCTTACGGAACTTTTAAAAAGGGCATCCCGAAACCCTAACTGCACAAACATCAAAATGTCAGCAAAACCAATACCGGCAAGTGCCACAAGCAGCCGCATTTTTTCACGGGTAAGCTGTAACCAGGCTAGAGGAATTTTCCGAACCATCTTCAAAAGACCGAGTACGCAGACATGATTTAGATTGCATCATAACAGCTGCGAGAGGTCAGCTATCTTCAGTTTTAAATGCTGAGAACGAATGAGTAGCGATCGCACCTGAAACAGGAAGCGCGATCGCCTTTGAGTGTTCTACAGGGGTTCTGGGTGCAAATCAACTAGACATCGCTGACAAACCTTACGCACCAAACGCTGCGCCACAATTCCCAATAAGGCATCGCTGACTAAACCGGGATCGAGACCAATATTTTTCAAACGGGGAATCGCAATAACATCATCCTTAATATGCAGCGTTGTCAGCATCAAGTGCTCCGTCAGCTGCAATAGACAAAGTAGCGGTCACAGAAAGGATTTTTAGCATGGTATGCCTGAAAATAACTGAAGAGTTGACTAAGGGGGAACCTGAGGAGCGATCGCCTTGAAGATGAGGGGCGATCGCTCTTAGACTGTTTATTGTTTGATGCCGTTTCTTGAGTTCCAGTAAGCCTGTAAAGGACTCATGGTACGATTTAGAACATCTTGAACATCGGCACTATAACTGCCTTTACCCTGACCATTTCTGACTTCATTCCCATACATAGAAGTCGTATAACCAGTATATGTACTGAGTACACCAAGATGTAAATGACCTTGACCCACTGTACCTAAAACAGTTTGTCCAGCAGTTACTTTGGTACCTACATTGACATTTCTTGTTGCTAGATGACCATACCACCAACGTCGACCTGTTTTCTGTCCATTTGCATCTAATTCATCAATGGCAATCCAGTAGCCATTAAAAGAACCATTCGTGCGATACTGAGGTCTGTTATCAACAACAATACCATTAACCACTGCTTTTAGGCTTGTTCCATTACTTGCACCAATATCCAAAGCAGAATGTGCGCCATATGATGGATAGTACCCCTTATCGTAGGCATAACCTGTAGTAACGACTTTAAGGGAGCCAAAAATAACATTGGATAAATCTTGGTAAACCCCATACACATCTGAAGGCATATCTACTTGCCACATATCGCCAGGAGTGGAGGCTCCACCAGGAAATTGTGCGCTTTCACCACCAATGCGATCCCACATATCAGTAATAGTTTTTTGACTCCAGTTTTCCTTATTAGTATTAGCTGTGTTACTAAAGAAGTTTCGGAGTACGGATTCAATATTAGAGCGATAACTAAGCTTGGACTTGTTCAGCCAATCTGATGATGCGGTAAATGTTTTAACCCTTCCTCCATCTGTGCCAGTAGCAAACAACGGTGTATTATTCGAGGTATATACAACAATATTTCCATCTGCTTGAATGGATAGAAAAGCACCAGGATTACCTGCTGTATCAGTTGCCCAAACAGGTTTCCCGCGATCGTAAAGCACAACATTTCCATCAGTTTGTACTGCCAGTAAATCAGCACTTGTTCTATCTGTTCCAGTTGCCCAAAGTGGTTTTCCCTGTGGACTATATAGCACTAAGTTTCCATCAGATTGAAATACAAACTTGTAGTTAGTAGAGGTAATCCATTGTTTCCCTCGATAAAAATTCAAGCTAGTTGTTCCTGGCTTGACAATGATATTATTGCCACTAGGAGCAACATAAGCACTGCTCAACCACCGTTGGTTAGAATTGCTACTATTACAATCCCATAAATAAACCTTGCCTCCATTATTCCGTGTGGGAGTATCAACACAAAAAGTTGTCTTAGTTCTTCTAATCAAAAACCGACCATTACCAACATCATCTAAATTCCAATTTTGGTCGATGTCATTAGCATCACATGGCCAAACATTTATCTCTGCCCCATTCCGCAAGTAACGTCCATTCAAGCACTTGCCAGTTGAACGCTGTTTTAACAGGCTACCACCACGATTTCCGGATAATTTGTCAAATTGTTGATCGGGATCGTTATTATTACGCTCCCAGATTGACATTCTAGGTTGACCGTCAATCTTGTTGAAGTTGTTATTGGTATTCAATGCTTTGTTATCTATAGAAAAGGTTTCAGCAGCTTGTGCTACTGCTGCACTGATAACTAAAGCTGAGGTAATAATTGCTCCTAGTGCAATTTGCCAAGATTTAATTGCCATAATTTGATGACTCCTGGTAGTTTATGTTTGAGGTTAAAGCAGGAAAATGAATGAAGCTTTTGTTTGGCCGAAAAATGTGGGACTATTGGGAAATCTTCCAGCCAAATTGGTGAGCTATCTGAGGAGGTAAACAAACAACGTTGCCATTACTTTCTCGACAAATGCTCTTATTCAACCAGTAGGGCGATTCCCATTTATCCCAATTTAAAAGGGAGAGAACAGGTAACTGGCTATTAGGTGCTGCTAGCAAAGATGGAATACTTGGTGGGATTGGTTCGTCGTAACCACCCGCTTGAGCTTTTGATCCCAAAATAAAGAAAATGAACAATTCCCAGAAGATTAATGAACATGAAAACATGAAAAAAATAGTTTTTTTTCCAAATTTTTGGTTTTTGTGCATGGCAGGTTTCCTTTTATAAGTGAGCAATTACTCAAGCATCAAACCTACAGCAACCTAAATCCAAGCCATGCAGATGGATGGACTGAGATTTAAAGGGTGCTTTGTGCTGGTCTATAGGAGTAAGGTGCTGAGGCTTTGTATCTGAATGTCAATTTCCTGTAGAATTGATATTTCAGATATTCAGGAGAATAACTGGGTATCTAGCCCAACAAGCAACCCAACAACCCAACTTTTTGTTGGGTTGTTAAATACTACCTTTCCCAAACTATTGGATTACACTTTTAAAATCTGCTCTTCAAACAGAAGGATTATTGCTAAGATGACACAACTCTGCTTAGAGTGTATAGAGGCTGAGGAAAAAACAGGAATAGATATAAGTCGTCTTTTAGAACGACTAACTTCCATCAAAGGCAAATTGCTTTCTCATTCAGAAACCATTTATTTATGTTTATCCTTATGTTGCTGTTATAGTAATTTACAAATAGCATATAGATTATCTAAACATCGATTTCCCACCTTAGAAGAGTTATCTTCTTGCGCGGATATAAAAAGAATAGAACGAAACATGAAAAGTGAAATGTCAGATAGAGTTAATGCTTATATTAAAATAATGATGAATTTAGAAAGTGATGAACGCCGACCTTCTTGGTTTAATATAATTGAATTTCTCAATAAAAATGGATACAAAAAAAATCAGGCAGTGAGTAAAGCCAGTTTAAATACAAAACAAGAGTTTTTTCTTCTGTGCGAAGGTAATAAACTTCCTGAAGAAGTTATTGAAATCTTGCGGCAACATGGTATGCGTACTCTGATAATCAAAAGAGTAATATAGCAATTCTAAATGATTCGTGAATTCCTGTAGAGATGCGATATATCACGTCTCTACACTAAGGCAAATACCCGTTTACGACTTAAATAGGATTGCTATATAAACCTTCAATAATATAAAAAGAGTAATTTATGAGCAAAAATCAAGATGTAAACAGCAGGAAATTGTTTGTATTTGAAGGCTCTCAGGAGGAATTTGAGCAAATTCAAGCTCTTTTTGAATCTGGAGAGCTGAGTAAGTTGCTTGGTGTTCAAGTCCTAGATGTGGGTGTAGTTCCCGAATCCCAACCCAATACAACTAGGCAGGTGCCAGTCAAGCTGAGCGATTGGTTTCAAAATATCTTTGAAGCGGGTTGGCAGACTGTGGAAGAGCTGTTTAGCACACAAGCAGGCAATCCAGCTTTTAGTGCTAGAAGCGTGAGAGAAAATAACGCTAACACCCCACCAGAAAAAGGTGTTAATCGGGGCAAACTGATTGATTTGGGAATACAGGTGGCTGGTAATCCTGTGGCTCTGATAGTCACTCTCACGCCAGCAGAAGCGGATAAAGAATTTGATGTTTGCCTGCGGGTTTATCCAGCTGATGGGCAGATTTATCTACCACCAAATCTGCAACTGGTTGTGCTGGATGAATCTGGAGCTACTTGCCTGGAGACTGAAGCTAGAAGTGCGGATAACTGGATACAGCTTGAGTTTAGTGGTCAAGCCGGAGAACGGTTTAGTGTCAAAGTGGCTTTAGGAGATGTTAATATCACCGAAGATTTTCTAATTTGAGTGCATCAACAAATATCAGGAGACAGTAATGGCAAAGCGAGTTATCCTCACGCTGATGGAGGGGAGCTTTGAGCAGGGGTTTCCAGTCATACTGCGGATTAAGGAGGATAGCGCTCCTGCTGAAACTGAAATCCAAGGTAAGCTGCCTCCTGGGCCTGATGTTCTGGAAGCATTCAACAAGTGGCAGTTAGTATATCGCCAGTTGGTGATGCCGAATTCTCGCATCAAACCCAAGCTAGCCCAAGTAACCAACTTTTCCTGCCCTCAGCTTGGCTTGGAGCTGGAAAAGCGCCTCAATAACTGGCTCAATTCGGGAATTAGAGACTGGCAAAAAATTCGGGATGGATTGCAGCGGAACTTGGTTGAAACTGAGGAGATTCGGGTCATTATCCAAACTGAGGACATTCGACTGCGGCGATTGCCTTGGCACTCGTGGGATTTATTTTCTAACCACTACACGAAGGCGGAAATTGCCTTGAGTGCGCCAGAGTATAAACCGCAAGGCAGCACCGCATCCCGTAACAATAAAGTTAGAATTTTAGCCATTTTAGGCGATAGTACGGACATTGATGTGCAGAAAGATCGAGCAATACTTGAGCAATTACCGAATGCAGAACCGCCAACCTTCCTTGTAGAACCTCAATGTCAAGAGTTAAACGATCAGCTTTGGGATAAACAATGGCAAATTCTCTTTTTTGCTGGACATAGTTCTAGCGAAATGGACGGAAATACAGGTAAAATTTATATCAATTCAACTGATAGTTTATCAATTGCCGATTTAAAGAATGCCCTGAGAAGAGCGATCTCACATGGTTTGCAGCTAGCAATTTTCAACTCTTGCGATGGCTTGGGTTTAGCGCGAGAACTAGCTGATTTGCACATTCCACAAATCATTGTGATGCGCGAACCTGTGCCAGATGTGGTAGCGCAGGAATTTTTGAAGCATTTTCTGACAAGCTTTGCCAAAGGCAAGTCTTTATATTTAGCAGTAAGGGAAGCACGGGAAAGATTACAAGGTCGAGAAAATCTATTTTCCTTTGCGTCTTGGTTACCTATAATTTGTCAAAATCCGGCAGAATTACCTCTAACTTGGCACTCTTTGCGGCATGGAACTGTTAGCGATCGCAACCGTATTATTCAATGGTTATATAAGCCGCTTCTTCTAGTGCTTACATCGTTAATATGGGCTTGGACAATCAATACATTGAGAACAACTGTGCTAGACAACTCTTCCACTACAACACTATGCTACGGTCGTTCCTGTATTAACCGCGATCCAGCAGACAATAAATGCAGGATTAGGGATGAGCCTAAAAACTATCAGACAATAACATCTACACCAGCAGATTTTCTGACTTCAAAAGGCAGCATCGAAAATTTTAAGATTCAATTAAAATATTCAGAGCGATGCAATTCTACTTGGGTTGAAATAGCGGGAGAAAAGTATATTGCTAATATCCCTGGTTCAATTGTTTACATTGAGGATAATCAAGGTATAAAATATGGTAAAAGTTCAGTTCCCAAGGTACATCCATATCGAGAATATTATAACGATATGGGAGCAGGAAAAAGTGGAATCTTTTTTAATTTGTTTACAAGTGAAATCAGGGCTTGTGTTCAAACCCCGCAAAATGAATTAAAATGTACAAATTTCGTAAAGCCGTAAAGTAGGGTAATTATATCATTCATATAATTAAGTTTTGCAATACTTTTAGTGCATAGTACCGTTAGTTAATTAGGGAAGTCTGTACATCCAGTTTCGCCACTTGGTAGCTCAATACAAGCTCTGAGTTCTTTGCCAGGACCCATATCGCTATAGTGCTGTATATATCCATCTCGAACTAGAGCCTGACCATATCTTTGTCCTTCACGATTTTCAACGTAATCACTTGAACCGGAAATAAACGGTCCTGTTTTTCTAGCCCAACTAGCATCACATTTGGCTGAGTATCTCACTTCAATGGTAGTCCCCTGGAATACAGTCGATGCTATTGTTTTTATCTCAGTAGCGCATCCTTTTTGTATAGGATCAAGTCCAATACATAAGTAATTACGACATGATTTTGCTCTCTGTACGATACTGAGGTAAGAAGTTAGAGCAATAGCAGAAAGTATTCCAACAATAAAAAGGGCAATTAATATCTCAACCAAGGTAAAACCTTGCTCGGTATTTATCCTAGGAAAATCGTGTGCGCGATCGCTTTTTTTTATCTTACGTACTGTTGGCAGCATGGCTAGAAAAATAACCGCGTAGCGTAAGGGAAGTAATAGAAACTAGGAGTGTTCTGTTTACTTAATAGCTCAGCACTTAAGCTGTGGCATTAAACACTCCTTTAACTGAAAACGGATGGCTAAATATGAATTTTGACGGTGACTTTGGAGTTAGTTAAACCGGCAACGCGGCGGCTGGAGTCTGCATCCAGGCGGATTTTTACTTCCACTACTCTGGCATCTACATCAGCGGCTGGATCGGTATTTAAAATATCTTTTTTACCGATCTGCAAGCCAATTTGATTGACAGTTCCTTTGAGTTCATCGGCAAAAGCATTGCCCTCGCTATTAATCGTAGCTTGCTGCCCCAGTCGCACTTTTCCGATATCACTTTCATAGATTTCTGCGACAGCAACCATCGACTCGGTTTGCCCAATTTCGACAATTCCATTATTGCTAATGGTTTCTCCAGGATGGGTGTGAACTTTCAAAACTTGACCGGGAACGGGTACTCGTACATAGGCTGATTCCAAGTCTGCTTGCGCTTGTTTGACAGATGCGATCGCGTTCTCAATTTCGGCTTGCGCTGCTTCGATATCAACGGGACGAATTTCCGCAATTTTTTCCAAGGTAGCTTTCGCTTCGTTGATTTGCTGTTGCAGAGTGGCGATTGTCTCCTTCGCCGTGGCTTTCGCTTCGTTAATTTGCTGTTCCAGGGTGGCTACTTTCTGGTTAGCAGTGGCTTGAGTTTCGTTGAGTTGCCGAAGTGCGGTTTCTACTTCTAAGCGTTTGGTGTCAAAGAGAGAGGCTCCAACTGCACCTTGCTGATACAGCTGCTCATAGCGATCGAACTCCGTTTTCGCATTATCCATCTGGGCTGTCAGACGGGCAATCTTGGCAACAGACGCATTTTTTTCTCCTTGCAGTTCGGCTTCTAAGCGGGCTACAGTCGCCTGTTGAGTGGCAATTCTCCCGCGTAACTCCTCTTGGGTGCGAGCGATCGCTGCCTTCTGAGCAGTAATTTCCCCCGCTTGCGCCCCAGCTTTCACTTTATTGAGATCGGCTTGGGCGACTTTGACTTGTTGTTTTGCCTTGTTCAAAGCTGCTTGTAAGCGATCGCGATTGTCGAGAATTGCCACCACTTGACCTTTTGTGACCTTATCTCCCTCTCTGACCAAAAGTTGATCCACGCGAGCCGCGCCCTGAACCGACATGGGAGCAGAAAGTTTGATCACTTCCCCTTGCGGTTCCAGACGCCCCAAGGCAGTCACAGCAACGTTGGGAGGCGTAGTAGGCTCCGCTGTCGGCACCGGCTGCTGAGCAGCCTCTCGCAAGGCATAGAGGTTGTAAACGGCAACGCCACTGGTCGCTAAAGCACCAGCCACGACAACCGCGATCGCCCACCGCCCTATAGGTTTTACGAATGGTTGATTCTTGGAGCCTGATTCCTGCGCCATAACCTCTAAGGAAATTATTTTTATTAATTAATCTTAAGAGGAACGCCTCAATCTGGCGAATGAATCTTTACTAGCAGATTAAGCACTCGGCAAGTCAAACAGAACTGTCGTCATGTAATGTTCTGCCCACTCCGTACCAAAAGCTTTTTCTAGCACCCGACGGGTTTTGTCGTTCTGCTGCTGTTTGGTGCAGTAGTTGTGTTGACCCTGTAAAATTTCAGCTTGCTGTTCGCTAGAAACGGGTTTGGCGGCTTTGGCGCTGACACAATGAATTTCTAAAAACCCCTCGACGCGGGAGAGAAATTGGGTTTCTTCCTCTGGGTTACTTGGTCGAATAAAGATGCAGAATTCCGAAAAGATTTCGCCCCAAGCGGGTAGTTCGCGCGGTTGCGAGAAGTCGAGGGCTGGTAGCGCCTGAAGTTCAGCGGTATAGTTTGCCGGTAAGGTGAGGTTGCTAGTAGGAGAAAGATCGGCGATCGCTGCACTAATTTGTCCCCGTCCCCCGACTAAATCGCAGCCAAACATTGGCAGCGCGTATTCTGAACGCGGAAACATCACGCAGTGCAAAATATCCAGCATCGTGCCGACTTTTGCCAATTCCAGGTGCATTTTGCGGAACTGCGGCGACTGGTAGCAGCGATTTTCAATCGTCAGCTTTTCGCCCTCTAATCGTCCTTCTACATACCCCAACTCATCTGGCAGGTGGTAGGGTGAAAGGTCGAGATGGCGGTGCCAAACTGCCTCGATGGTGTCCGCTAAATTGCGAATCAGAGGGTGTTGTTGTTCGCGTAAGGATGGCTTGGAAGTTTCGAGCATTTTTTTTAAATTTGTTTTCTTTGGCTTACAGGAATCCAGCAATAAAGGCAGGTAGGTTAAGGATATCAGCTTGCCATAGGCAATGAGTCAAAGTTATAAAACAGCTAATAGCTAGGGACAGGCGACAAGTATGAAGGGTGAAGTCTTAGGCGATCGCTACCAAATCGAACAGCAGCTTGGGAAACGCGCTGGAAGACGCACACTCCTAGTACATGACCAAAAAACGCAACAATTAGTCGTCGTCAAGATATTGACTTTTGGCAATGACTTTGTGTGGGACGACCTTAAATTATTTGAACGGGAAGCGGAAACTCTAAAATCATTAACACATCCTGCTATTCCGCGCTACCTTGACTTTTTTGAAGTTAATTCACCTAACAGTAAGGGATTTGCTTTAGTACAAACTTATATAGAAGCAAAATCTCTAGAAGAACATCTTAAAGGTGGACGTAGTTTCAGCGAAGCCGAAATCAAACAACTGGCAACATCAATTTTAGAAATTCTAATTTACCTACATGGGCGTCAACCTGCTGTCATCCACCGCGATATCAAACCGAGCAATATTTTATTAACCAATCGTTCTGGTAATAGTATCGGAGAGGTTTATCTAGTAGATTTCGGTTCGGTGCAAACGCTTGCTGCAAAGGAAGGTGGGACGATTACTGTAGTGGGAACTTATGGCTATATGCCACCCGAACAATTTGGCGGACGTGCTGTTCCCGCCTCTGATATTTACAGTTTAGGTGCAACTTTAATTTATCTGGTAACAGGTCAACATCCTGCCGATTTACCCCAAACAGATAACTTGCAAATTGAATTTTAAAAAGCTGCCAATCTCAGTCCTGCTTTTATCAATTGGTTAAAGAGGATGACACATCCCAGTCTAAATCGACGCTTGAATTCTGCTAGTGAAGCACTGCAAGCACTAAAACAAGAACAGCTTACAATAGATAATAGCGCTCCTTTAATTATTAAGAAACCCCTTGATAGTAAAATTAAACTCACAAAAAATGTAGCTTTTATTGAAATAAAACTCCAAAGCGTAGGATTTAGTTTGGCTGATTGTTTGGGCGGGTGTTCAAAAATATGAGCTTGGCGGTATAAATTTCATAAGCAAGTATTACGCTTCCCTCACTCAACCGGAACTCGAATGGTTAGCGCATGAACTCAGCGAATGGTTGGAAATACCAATTACCAGAGATTATCTTCCTCCAGCCGATCGATAGTCTCTTATAGTTGATCGTGGATAGTTTGCAGGAGACTCGGTATGTTTGGTTTAGGATGGCCGGAAGTGGGCGTGATAGCGATCGCGGCGATTTTAATTTTCGGTCCCAAGAAGATCCCCGAACTGGGAAGCTCGCTGGGTAAGACTTTACGCGGCTTTAAGGACGGAGTAAGGGGCGTGGACGAGGAACCATCAGATGAAAATCAAGACCTCAAATAACGTATAGGGACACGGCATTGCCGTGTCCCTACAAATATATAACCGATGAGCGTTTAAAGGGTCTGTGCTACAGACGCCTTCAAGCTATTTTGATTTTCCACCGACGGCGCAACTGGCTGATGCTCGTTCTCCATTTGAGGGCGACGAGCCTCAATTATGCTAATCGCACGGGTGACGCTTTCTGGCAAAATGACCACCAAACTGCCTTCTGGTGCTTGATCCAGCGCCGTATTTATGGCGGTCGTCTCCTCCAGAATGGTTTCATAGCGGGAATCTGGCTTTTCTTGCTGAATGCCGTGAGAGATTAACGCTGCTGCCTCACCGCGAGGACGCCCCCGCGTATCATCATCTTCCTTGATAACGATGCGGTCAAACATATTTGCCGAGAGTGTGCCCAGCGTGATGAAATCTTCATCGCGGCGATCGCCAGGGCCACCTACCACACCAATTCTCTCACCAGGCCAGTTGCGGACAAAACCACCCAACGCCTCATAGCTGGCTGCATTGTGAGCATAATCGATCAACGCATTAAATTTGCCCATATCGAACATATTCATCCGCCCTGGGGTCTGAGAAGCCGAAGCGCGGAACGTATTTAAGCCCTGACGAATTTCCTCAATCTTCACACCTTCCGCAAAAGCCGCCAAACTTGCTGCCAGCGCATTGGCAATCTGAAAAGGTGCCCGTCCCTCCATCGTCAGCGGCACATTCACCGCTTGTTCAATCCGTAATACCCAATCTCCCTTCAAAATCGACAGATAACCATTTTCATAAGCCGCTGCCAAACCGCCCCGGCTGGTATGTTCTCGCACCAGCTCATTTTCCTCCGGATTCATAGTGAAATAAGCCACTTGTCCTTTCACCCGCCGCCCCATCGCTGCCACCAGGGGATCGTCGGCGTTGAGGACAGCATAGCCTTCTGGCATCACCGATTCCACCACTACGCTCTTGAGATGAGCCATATCTTCAATCGTTTCAATATCGCCAATTCCCAGGTGGTCAGCAGCCACGTTTAAGACGACGCCCACATCACAGGCACTGAAGGCTAAGCCAGAGCGGAGAATCCCCCCACGCGCCGTTTCTAGCACCGCCACTTCTACTGTGGGATCTGAAAGAATCAACTGGGCACTTTGAGGGCCGGTGTTGTCTCCCGGTTCCACCATATAATCCCCAATGTAGGTGCCATCGGTGGTGGTGTAGCCAATCGTTTTCCCCGTCTGCTTGAAGATGTGGGCAATCAGACGAGTCGTTGTCGTTTTGCCGTTGGTGCCAGTGATGGAAACGATGGGAACGCGGGTAGGCGCTCCCGGCGGAAAGAGCATATCTAGCACTGGGGAAGCCACATTTCGCGGCAAACCCTGGCTGGGACAAACGTGCATCCGGAATCCGGGGGCGGCGTTAACCTCAACAATCACCCCATCCACTTCTCGCAAGGGTTTGCTGATATCGGATGTCACCACATCAATTCCAGCAATATCCAACCCGATAATCTTGGCGACTCGTTCGCAAAGCCAGATATTTTCTGGATGGATTTCGTCAGTCCGGTCAACCGCAATCCCGCCAGTGCTGAGGTTGGCTGTTGCCCGCAGGTAACAAATCTCTCCGGCGGGTAGCACTGTTTCCAGGGTATATCCCTGCCGTTGCAACAGCGTGAAGGTGGTGCGGTCTACTTCAATTTTGGTGAGGATGTTATCGTGCCCTTCACCCCGATGAGGATCGCTATTGGTTAGCTCAATCAATTGCTCAATGCGGGATGTGCCATCTCCCACCACATGGGCGGGGACTCGTTCCGCAACTGCCACCAATTTGCCGTTGACCACCAACACTCGGTGGTCGCGTCCGGTATAGTAGCGTTCAATAATCACCGAGCGAGTTTTAGAAGCAGTACTGGCAGCATCATAGGCTTCTTCTGCTTGTTTTAAGTCGGTGATGTCGATAGTAATGCCCCGTCCGTGGTTGCCGTCGAGGGGCTTGAGTACGATTGGGTAGCCACCCACCTCTTGAATGGAGTCTTCGAGTTCGTCCAGGTAGTGAATCACCGTGCCGCGAGGAACCGGCACCCCGGCTTCGCGCAACATTTTTTTGGTGCCTTCTTTGTCGGAGGCAAGCTCGACGCCCAAAATGCTGGAGTGGTTGCTCAAAGTCGCCTGCATCCGCTTCTGGTAGACGCCATAGCCTATCTGAATCATGGCGCGAACGCTTAAAGGCATCCAGGGAATTCCTCGCGCTTCTGCTTCTTTGACAATGGTTTCGGTGCTGGGACCGAGGGCGGCATCCTGCGCGAAATCTCTCAGGTCTTTGAGATCCTGTGCTAACTCCTGGGCGGAGTAGGTGCTGGTGTCTACAATGCTCTGACAGAGGTGCACGGCTGCTCTGACGGCATAGCGACCGGCTTGTTCATCGTGGTACTCAATGACCACCTGGTAAATGCCTGGGGTGGCTGTTTCGCGGGTGCGACCAAAGCCAGCTGGCATCCCGGCAAGTTCCTGAAGTTCTAAGGCAATGTGTTCGATGATGTGTCCCATCATGGTGCCTTCTTTGACTCGGCTCAAGAAACCACCTCGACAACCAGGGGAACAGAAGTGTTCTTCCAGACTTGGCAGCACCTGGATTAATCCCTTGTAGAAGCCAGGAATCTCGTTGGATGGCTTTTCTGCGAGTTCTTCTAAATCTAGGCGCATGACGACCAATTTTTGGCGTCGAATACTCCAGTAGTTGGGACCCCGTAATGTCTGGATTTTTAAAATTCTCATGGCTATTTTTGCGGGTGATTCAGAGGATGTGGGCTGTCGAATGGCGGGTAGGGACGAAGATGCAAGCGATTTAACATCTGCTGCTTTTAAGAGAAAACTTTGCCAGAAAGGCTTCGCCCTTACTGAATCCGCTGCTACTTTAAGCAATTCCCTAGTTTCCAGCTTTAAAAAGTCACTGCACTGTTCTCCACGAACAGTTTTTTGCCAAAAGGGCAATCGTGACAAATTTAAAATTTGGAATTGAAGTACCGCTGGTAATATTCACTCATCAGCCATCGGGTGGCAGGATGACTCGCTGGTGTAAATGGTAGCGATCGCCATAACTGAGAATGTGCAATCGTAGATTGAAAATACTAATCGGATCGGTTGCTCCCACTAAGGATTGATTGGTGTGAGATATCTCCCCAGGATCGATGATAGACACCGTGCCTTTGCCTACTACCTGCAAAAGACCATCTGCCTCCACTAAGGCGCAGGTATCTTCGTCAATCCCAATTCCTAATTTGTCTGGATGAGCCGAAATCGCACTAATTAGACGCGCCATGCGATTACGATTGTGAAAGTGTTGATCCACAATTACATCCGGGAGAATACCTAATCCTAGCGCCATATCGACCAGGGAACGATTAGGAGACTCGCCGCTACCGCCTCCCGCAATCATATGATGACCCATCACCGCCGCTCCTGCACTGGTGCCTGCCAGCGTAATCTCTCCCAGTTGCGCTCGGTATCGGATTCTTTCCATAAATGGCGTCTCGCCAAGCAGTCCACAAAGTCGCAGTTGATCGCCTCCCGTCATGAAAACCCCTGTACACTCTTCAATGTACTCCTGCATCAAGGGATCGTAACTCTGTTCCCGTTCGCGGATATCTAACACTTTCATCACTTTGGCACCCATCTCTTGAAAGATGCTGAGGTAGCGATCGCCAATCACCGCAGGCTCTCTGGATGCTGACGGAATAATCGCAATGCAGGCATCAGTCGAGCCAGCACGATTCAAAAAAGTTTGTAGGATCTCGCGTCCGTGAACTTTGTCTTCCGCACCGCCTATCACCATGATGGCGGTTTTCGTTGATTGGGGCATCCTCTGTACTAAGGATTGAGGTTCTAACTGCAGCATCATGTTGCTCTTGAGCATAGGGTGATATCGAATAGGATCTTTCTGCCAGTTGATAGGAATGCTAATTTATCCTGATGCATGGTTCTCGCTCAACTCTGTCTAGCCCCCTCGAACACCAGGACAATCCCTATTTTCACGCTTGTCAATCGTCTCAATTTCCCACTCAATCTTTCTGGCAGGCGATTTTCCATCAACATCACCAAACAATTTAATTGTTTTTCTAGGTTGTTGAGTAACAAACGTTACAGATCGCCACAGCTTGTCGCTTGTCGGCTTAATCCTATATGCATAATGCCAGATCGAGTCAACCTTTTTTATAAAATATTTAACATTAGCTTCAGATTGGGGATACCGGGTAGTCGGTAATGGGTAGGGAGTCGTAGGTAATGGGTAAAATCAACCTATCTACTCACTATCACCGACTTCTGCTGTGCGATTTGATATTGTCACCCTTTTTCCAGATTTTTTCTCCTCTCCCCTGAGTTCGGGACTGTTGGGGAAAGCTTTAGCCAAACAGATTGCTTCCGTGCATCTGATCGATCCCCGCAACTTTGCTACCGATAAACACCGCCGCGTGGATGATGAGCCTTACGGCGGCGGAGTGGGGATGTTGATGAAGCCAGAGCCGATATTTGGTGCTGTGGAGTCGCTGCCAGTTCTACCCAGACGCGAGACGATCCTGATGACGCCGCAGGGTGAACCGATGAAGCAACCGCTGTTGCGAGAATTGGCAACCAATTATGACCAATTGGTAATTATTTGCGGTCATTATGAAGGTGTCGATGAGCGGGTGCTGAATTTGGTGACACGGGAGGTATCTTTAGGGGATTTTGTCTTAACTTGCGGAGAAATTCCGGCGCTGGCACTGCTCAACGGTACCATCCGCCTATTACCGGGAACGGTGGGGAAGGAAGAGTCTTTGAAAGCAGAAAGTTTCGAGGCGGGATTATTAGATTATCCTCAATATACCCGTCCCGCTGACTTTCGCGGGTGGAAGGTGCCGGATGTTTTGCTATCGGGAAATCATGCGGAGATTGAACGCTGGCGACGAGATAGACAAATTGAGAGAACGCGCGATCGCCGTCCCGATTTATTTGCTGCTTGGTTGAAAGATTCTAGTTCCAACCCAAAACTCAAAACCATGAATCAAAATGAGCTGGAAAATGATATCGTCACCATTAGCCAACTACAGATAGCTCTAACAGCCCAAGCTGGTGCGATTCAATCAAAATTGTCTCAATTAAGTCTCACGGCTAATACCCAAACCCAGGAAGGGTTGATGCAGCTACTACAAGCATCTGTGCAAGCACTGCTAGAAAATTCCGAATGCTGGACTCATATCTTGGGAAGTTCAGAAACAGTTTCCAGTCGGGAAGAAGCGGAAACAGTTTTCAACAAACTTTCGTTACAAGAACGCAGCAAATTTACGGCTGAAACCCTCTCTAACGTAGATGGCAAAATTACCCAGCAACAAGTCGAACTCGATCTAGATGAAGAACTACCAGCATATATCGTAGTAACATTGCTCATCGGTACTGCTGATGACCAGCCGTTATTTGAAAACCTCACTTCTGCACAAGCTGTCAAGCAAGCAAGCGAGAAAGTTACAGCAATCAGCCTCGACTATCTAATGGTGTTTGAACTACTCTGGAGTCCACAAACAGAAACCGATGCGCTCACTCAAGAGGAACTTTTGAGTGAGTACCGTGACATGATAGCGATCGCTTAATATCAAGTTATGCAACTGATTGCTCACAGACTGAGGGATAAATCCAAAAAGCGTACTTGATGCCACAAGCGGACAGCTGCTTTGACGCACTCCTACCCTGCGTGAAAGCCACATCTATCAATTTGTTCTCAATGGCGATCGCCTATTCTTGACGATTAGTGGGCTAAGCAATGATATCCAGAGTGTTGTGCAATCTTTTTCCACTCGCTAAAACCGCTAGCGCAGACTCTAAACTAGAAACCCGCGACTAACAACACAATATTTACTGTCTACTACGTTTCTGTTTATTGAGCTGAAACTTGCTGGATGTTTCTGCCTGTTTCAGACTCTGGCGGGCATCTGCATTATCGGGATTAAGTTTGAGGGATTGCTTAAAAGCTGCGATCGCCTGTGGTAATTTTTTCTGCTTCATCAAGGCTGTCCCCAAAAAGTAATAGATGTCGCCATCTTTATCTTTATCTTTAGGTTTCAGTTCAATCCCTTTGCGGTAGATAGCAACTGCCTCATCTAATTTGTTTTGTTTAACCAGAACCTGTCCCAACTCTTGATAAGCATTCGTATAGAAAGGATATAGTTCAATCGCTTTGCGGTAAGCCGCGATCGCCTCATCCAATCGGTTTTGTTCAGCTAGTATCCACCCCAGCCCTTCGTAAGGCGGATGGTAATTAGGTACAACCTGAATTGACTTTTGGTAGGCAGCAATGGCTTCCTCTGGTTTCTTTTGTATAGTAAAAGCATCCCCTAAGCGCAGGTACGTCAGGTTGGCATTTGGGTCTAACTCAATCGATTGACGATAAGCTGCTACTGCCTCATTTGTTTTTTCTTTTACCAGCAAGACGTTACCTAAGTGGTAGTATGCATCGTCATTCTTCGGTTCTAGCTCCAGAGTTTTGCGAAAACTTGCCTCGGCTTCGTCCCATTGCCGCTCGTAAGTTAAGGCAAGCCCCAACCATAGATGAATTTTAGCTTTTGTGGGTTGCTGTTTAGCTGCTTTGCGACAAGGCGCGATCGCTTTTGCACTTTCTCCTTGTTCCACTAACGCAGAACACAGACCAAAGTGGGCATCGACCAACTTTGGGTCAAGTTGCAGAGCTTTGTTATAAGCTAATACAGCTTGGTTTAAAACCTCTGGTTTGGATAATAGCCACTCCCATGCTAGGGATTGTTGTTGTAACTTGTTAGCGCTCCGAATCCCTTTACCTAAACTTTCCCAGAACGTCATGTAGGCATTGCCAAGGTTGAGAAAGGCTTGAGGATCGGTAGGTATCGCTTGAGTCTTTTGGCGATAGGCAACAATCTTTTTTTTATCTGCTTGCACCTGCCACAAGGTCTGGTAGTCTCCGAAAAAAAACCAGGCATGGTAAGCTCCTACAGCTAGACCCAAACCAAGAATAGAGACAATAAGAATTTTTCGCGGTTGCTTGAATTTTGAAAGCATCATTATTTTCAAGATGAATTAATGTAAAGATATTCGCACGTTGACTTCAACCTTCCCGCTTCAACCTTCTTACCTCGACAATAGCAACGAGTAAAAGCTAGCGTGGAGGAGAAGAATGGAACTGCGAAAATGCTACGAAACGTAAAACTTCAGTTGCTTTGGGCTACAGTCCTGAGTTTCACCGTAGTCAACAGTGTAAATATTCATCTGCCCATCGGCGATCGAGAAACCGGGCTGAAGATTGGCAATGAAGCCCACGCTAGAAGTAGTGGCGGACGGAGTGGTGGCGGATCTTTTCGCTCTTCACCGTCGCGTTCTAGTTCCAGCCCCAGCCGCTCCAGTAGCGGTAGTAGCTCCTCTCCCAGAGACTCTACACCGTCGCAGTCCAGTCGGGGCAATACAGGTGGACGAGCAGGCGGCGGCTCTTTTCAAAGAACCACTCCCCCGCCGTCCTCAGTGAGAACTCAAGTGAGAACTCAACCAACGCGCCCGAACTCGTCTTGGAATCAACCTTACTATAGACAACCGGGAAGCACTGTCATCGTGCCGGTTCCGGTTGCACCGCCCGTCTATACCTATCCCAACAACGTTCCGCCGAATTATTATCCCAACAACGTTCCGGCGAATCAATCAACGTACCCTCAAACTGTACCGGGAACTGCAAATTCTGTTCCTGCTCAAGTACCAACCAATTCTGGCTATTCTTCCAACGCTACTAACTCATCGAGTGACTTTCCTTGGCTTTTCTTATTGATGTTGTTGGCAGTTGGTAGTATTGGGCTTTGGGCTTATTTCATCTTTTTGAAGAAGAAGGGTGGTAGTGCAGCTCAAGAGTTAGAGAATGATACGGTTACTGTCAGCAAGATACAGGTGGCATTGCTGGCTGAAGCTCGAAGCATTCAATCTCAACTGACGGAACTGAGCCTGAATATCGATACCGACGCTTCAGAGGGGTTGATGCAGCTGCTACAAGAATCAGCCTTGGCGCTATTGCGATCGCCCGAAAATTGGACTCATGTTTTAGCAAGTTCGCAGACGGTTAAAAGTCGAGAGGCCGCCGAGGCAATTTTCAACCAAGTTTCTATACAAGAACGCAGCAAATTTAGTGCGGAAACCCTTACAAATGTGGGTGGTAGAGTTAGAAGGCAACAACCCGCGATGCCTGACTTGGATGATGGCCCAGCAGCTTATATTGTGGTCACGTTGCTCGTCGGAACAGCAGATGACAAGCCCTTATTTGAAGAAATTCGCACCGCTGAAGCTTTGAAGTCAGCCTTAGAGAAAGTAGCATCCATCTCCCCCGACTATCTGATGGTGTTTGAATTGCTCTGGAGTCCCCAAGCCCAAACCGATAGCCTTACCTACGATGAGCTATTAACTGAATACACGGATATGGTGCAGATATAGCGTCAGCTATCAGCTTTATAATCTAAAAGCTGACAGCTGAAAACAGACAGTAATGGCTAAAATTCGCATTGGCAATGGCTACGATATCCACCGGCTGGTTGCCGGACGCTCTTTAATTCTGGGAGGGGTGAAAATTGAGCATGAATTGGGGTTGCTGGGGCACAGTGACGCGGATGTGCTGACTCACGCGATTATGGATGCGATGCTCGGTGCCCTGAGTTTAGGGGATATTGGTCATTATTTTCCCCCCACAGATCCCCAGTGGGCGGGGGCTGATAGTCTGGTACTGCTCAAGCAAGTGTATCAGCTAATTCGGGAGCGGGGTTGGCAAATTGAGAATATTGACTCGGTGGTAGTGGCGGAACGTCCGAAACTGAAGCCGCATATTGAGAAGATGCGCGATCGCTTATCCGATGTCCTAGAATTAAAACCCGACCAAGTAGGCATCAAAGCCACCACAAATGAAAAGTTAGACTCAGTTGGGCGAGAAGAGGGAATCGCAGCTTATGCTGTAGCCTTACTGGTAGCTTCTGATTAACTTGGCTTAAATCTATCGAGTCGAAAGATTAAAAATGTCTAGGATAGGAATGAACTGAAGACGAATAAGGTAGAGACTCTCAACACACTGGGAGAATTAAGGCAATGGAAATTGGAAGATTTGAACTGACTCAGGCTAACGATCATCCTGATATTATCGCCAGCAACCGTGAAGAACAAACCGTTCTAGTAGTTGAAGTCAAAGCTACTAAACTCAAAGATAGTCAAACCAAACAATGGGCGATCGAGAAACTCAAGTCGTACCTGCAAGTTGCGAACCCGAAAATTCCCTTCGCTATGCTGGCTGACCTTGAAGACATTGAGATTTTTCAATGGGATGGTGTTAATTTATCGGAACCCGTTAGCATACTTAAGACTGCTACGGTGCTTAATCATTACGACCCCGAATTTAGCAGCAAACGGATATTTGGGCCATACCATAAGACACTCGTTGAAGCTTGGCTGCGCGACTTAGCTTATAACTGGAAGTCGGAAACCCCGCCAGCATCAGCAGAATTGGCAGCCATCGGTTTGTTGCAGGCGCTGGACGATGGAGATACTTACTCTGAAGGTGGCGCTTCTTGGTGATATAACCCGCACACAAGATTTCCTCGGTTGGCTAGAGTCTCAATAAGTTTTAATTAATACTCGTACAGACAAGAATTATGATAGTTTCTGCTATTATTTCCTCAAATTGGCGTCGATGGTTAGCTTTAGTGTTGGCGATGGTTAGCGCGATCGCGCTCCACAGCTGTAGCCTGAATCAACTCAAAACGAAAGCCGCCCAGGTGCCCCAGTTGGTGGATAGTATTCTGCAAGACCCAAAAACTTTTAACTATGCCCTGAGTCAAGAATCGCCCAACGTTTTTAGCTTAATTTACGAGGGATTAATTAGTGAAAACGGCAATGGTGAACTTGAACCCGCCTTAGCCGAATCTTGGGAAGTCGCCCCAGACAAAAAGCGAATTGTTTTTACCATGCGAGAGGGATTGAAATGGTCTGATGGTGAACCGTTGACCGTTGATGATGTCGTTTTTACCTACAATGAAGTCTATTTCAACGAAAAGATTCCCACTGATATTAGAGACATTCTAAAGATTGGCAAAGATCGCCTGCTGCCCACAGTCCGCAAACTTGATGAGCGGCGGGTTGAATTTACAGTTCCAGAACCTTTCGCCCCATTTTTGCGCTACACCGGACTAGCAATTTTACCCGCCCATGCGCTGCGAGAATCCATCGTTACAGCCGATTCAGATGGGAAACCTAAGTTTCTGTCTAGCTGGGGAATCGACACCGATCCCAAAAAAATTATTGTTAATGGGATGTATCAGCTAGAAAACTATCAAACTAGCGAGCGGGTGATATTTAGACGAAATCCCCATTACTGGCGGCAGGATGCTCAGGGTAATCAGCAGCCATACATTGAGCGCATCGTCTGGCAAATTGTCGAAAATACCGATACATCTTTTATCCAATATCGTTCTGGCGGTTTAGATACCCTGGGAATCACGCCGGAATATTATTCTCTACTTAAGCAAGAAGAAAACCGGGGAAAATTTAAAATTTACACGGGTGGTCCAGAACTAAGTACGACTTTTTTGGTTTTCAATTTCAATAAAGCCAAAAATTCTCAAAATCAGCCCCTCGTAGACCCAATTAAGTCTCGCTGGTTCAATCAGCTTGAGTTTCGCCAAGCGGTTGCTCACGCCATCGACCGTCAGAAAATGCTGAACAATCTCTATCGAGGACTGGGAGAATCGCAAAACTCACCGATTTATAAGCAAAGTCCTTACTATTTATCTCCAGAACAGGGTCTCAAAGTCTACGACTATAATCCAGAAAAAGCTAAAGAATTGCTGCGAAAAGCTGGATTTAAATACAACCCACAGGGTCAACTTTTTGACGCAGATGGCAATCGGGTGCGCTTTAGTATGCTCACCAATTCAGGGAATAAGCTGCGGGAAGCCATCGGCGCTCAGATTAAACAAGACCTTGGCGCAGTTGGGATTCTGGTAGACTTTAATGCGATTAACTTCAATACGTTGATTGAAAAGGTCTATACCCAACGGAAATGGGATAGTTATATTGGCAAAATTGGCGGCGGCGGCATTGAGCCAAATGGTGGGGCAAACACTTGGACAACCAAAGGGGGGTTACACACTTTTAACCTGGCACAACAGGCTGGAGAACCTCCGCTGAAGGGTTGGGAGACTGAGGACTGGGAATTGGCAATTGAAAACCTTTACATTAAAGGTGCCAGCGAACTTGATGAAAGTAAGCGGCGAGAGATATATGTCGAAAGCCAACGCATCACCCAGGAAAATTTACCCTTTATTTATCTGGTGAATCCGCTTTCAATGGAGGCAGTGCGCGATCGCGTTCAGGGTATCAAATACTCGGCCCTTGGTGGAGCCTTCTGGAATCTTTATGAACTCAAAGTCGCCGAAAACAAAAACATTCCGTAAACAAGGCAAAAAACAATCGGGCAAAGAGAAAAGAAAGAATGCTTTCCTGCTTCCTCTTTTTCTTTCTTTTTGCTTTTGGCTTTTTCCTTTTGCTTTATTCGGCTGTCACCCGACTTTACTCAAAACTCAGGCAACTGAGAAAGTATCCCAGTTGGTGACAGCCACATTAAGCGATCCCAAAACTTTCAATTGGGTAGTTAACCAAGAATTTCCCCATGTTTTTCTCTTCACCTACGAGGGATTAACGTCTGAAAATAGCGTTACGGGTGAAATTGAGCCTGCATTAGCTGAATCTTGGGAAATATCAGAGGATAAACGGCGGATCGTTTTTACCCTTCGAGAAGGATTGAAATGGTCGGATGGTCAGCCACTGACGGCGGATGATGTTGTCTTCACTTATGAAGATGTGGTTCTTAATAAAGAGATTCTTACCGATGCCAGAGATAGCCTCAAAATTGGTACATCTGGTGCTTTTCCGAAAGTAAGAAAGCTAGATGAACGACGGGTTGAATTTATTTTGCCAGAACCGTTTGCTCCTTTTTTGCGAACTACGACCGGCTCAAAAAGCGATGGAATCGTGATTTTGCCAAAACACGCTCTTGAGGACGCTGTAAAGTCGAAAAACTCAGAGGGAAAACCCAGGTTGATGTCTATCTGGGGAGTAGATACCAATCCAGCAGAAATTATTGTTAATGGCCCTTACAAATTAGAAAGTTACACCACCAGCGAACGGGTCGTGTTTCGGCGTAACCCATATTACTGGCGACGAGATGCACAAGGTAATCAGTTACCTTACATCGATCGCATCGTCTGGCAAATTACGGAAAATATGAACACTCAACTGCTCCAGTTCCGCACTAACGATTTAGATACGACCGACGGGTGGGGACGGATGCGCCCAGAAGATTTTCCCCTTTTGAAACAAGAAGAAAAGCGAGGAAAATTTACAGTTTATACAGGTGGACCGCGACCGGGCACGACTTTTATTTCCTTTAATCTAAATAAAGGACGCCGGAAGGGACGCCCCTTGATCGATCCCGTTAAATCTCGCTGGTTCAATAATGTAGCATTCAGACAAGCGGTTGCTTATGCCATCGATCGGCAAGCGATGATTAACAACACTTTGCGCGGTCTGGGTGAAATGCAAAATTCACCGATTTCTGTACAAAGTTCTTACTACATAACTCCGGCAGAAGGTCTGAAAGTTTACGAATATAATCCGAAAAAATCTAAGGAATTATTATTAAATGCAGGGTTTAAGTATAACAAGCAAGACCAGTTGTTAGACGCGGATGGAAATCGCGTGCAGTTTACATTAATAACGAATGCTGAAAATCAAACCCGCGTGTCAATGGGAGCGCAAATTAAGCAAAGTTTGAGCCAAATTGGCATTCAAGTAGATTTCAATCCGATTGCCTTCAACACGCTTGTAGATAAACTCTCAAACACTCTAAATTGGGAATGTTATTTGCTCGGCTTTACCGGCGGTATCGAACCGCATAATGGTGCGAATGTCTGGTTGACAGATGGCGGGTTACACAGCTTCAATCAAGATGCCGTATCGGGGTCAAAGCCGATAGAGGGTCGAGAGGTGGCGCGTTGGGAGGCGGAAATTGGGCGTCTGTATATCAAAGCAGCGCAGGAGTTGGATGAGGTCAAGCGCAAAGCTATCTATGCCGAAACGCAGCGGATTACGCAGGAATATTTGCCGATGATTTATCTAGTCAACCCGCTGTCAATGTCAGCCGTGCGCGATCGCGTTACCGGCATCAAATACTCTTCTCTTGGCGGTGTCCTCTGGAATCTTTATGAGCTGAAAGTGACCGATTAAAGGCAAAATTTACATTGCCCATTCTTCTTTTTGCATTATTAATTCTTAATTTGAAGCCGTGACTCAACCTGAAGCTTTGCAAATCTTATTAGCAGCGGTTGCCGCTGGTGACGTTAGCCCAGAAGCGGCGTTAGAAAAACTCAAGCATTTTGCCTTTGAACCAGTGGGCGATTTTGCCAAAATTGACCATCACCGCACCTTGCGAACGGGTTTTCCAGAGGTGATTTGGGGGCCAGCAAAGACACCCGAACAGATTGCTGGGATTATGGAGGCGATGCGGCAGCGCAACCCTATCGTCATGGCAACGCGGATTGAACCGGCAGTCTATGCCCAGTTGCAGGAAAAAGTAGCAGGTCTCCAATATTACCCTTCTGCCCGAATCTGTGCCATTTCTCCTGCCACCCTAGAACCCCAGTATTCGGGCACAATTGGCATCCTCAGTGCCGGTACTGCCGATTTATCCGTCGCTGAGGAAGCAGCGGTTACAGCAGAACTGTGTGGCTTCCGGGTGCAGCGCCTCTGGGATGTCGGAGTCGCGGGTATCCACCGCCTGTTAAGTAACCGTCACGTCATTGAATCGGCTAATGTGCTAATCGTCGTTGCCGGGATGGAAGGTGCTTTACCCAGCGTCGTCGCTGGTTTGGCTGATTGTCCCGTGATTGCAGTTCCCACCAGTGTCGGCTATGGTGCGAGTTTCGGCGGACTTGCGCCACTGTTGACAATGCTAAACTCTTGTGCAGCAGGCGTGGGCGTGGTGAATATTGACAATGGCTTCGGTGCGGCTATTTTAGCTGGACAAATCTTGAGGACGGCTCACAAGCTGAAATCATCTGGGTAGTAGAGTGGCATTGACTACTCATGCTACAACGGTGAGCCTATCACTTATATGCTGTTTAATGATGGACAGCTAATAATTAGATTTTTACCCATCAGCTAAACCAGATGCCTACCTCCAAGATAGAATCAAAGCAACTCCTAGAACGCTTGATTTTTGAAGATGAACGTCCTCAAGACTGGGTACAAGATGTTTGGGGACTTAGTCCCACTTTGGGAGACAGCGCTGCCAAATTGTTAGAGGTTTTTGAAGCGTTGATTGAGTGCTGTCCTGAAGAAAAATTAGAAAATTTATTGCAAACTTTGTATCGGGACTCGCTTCAGTAATTATTTCAACTGAGGACGCGATCGCACCTTTCCTTAATTGATAGCAGCGATCGCCATCAGGATGCGATCGCTTCTATCGAGCTTGCAGGCAATTTTCTGACGCTACATTACCCGCGCTACACCAGACTTAAACAGCTTGGTTAGACTGATTCAATGCAGAACGCCCATTCAGCGACAGCATCACGCGGGAAACTCCCGTGAACAGAACGCTGACACCCACTAGCGTCCCAATCAGCCAAGGGGCATTGAAGGGCCACTGGAACCAAATCATTGCGCCCAACACCAGCGTAATAATGCCATCTGTCAGCACCCATGTCCAGTTCGGTTGCGGACGCACCCGGAATGCCAGGATCAGGTTGAATACACCTTCCGTCAGTAAAAAACTACCTAGCAACAGAGTCAGCGTCAGGACACCTGTTAAGGGGTAGAAAAATAGCATCGCGCCTGTGGCAATGTAGAGGGCGCTCAACAAGAGTTTCCAAATGAAACCTCCTTGCTCGCGGGTTTGAAAGGCATAGACCGCCTTGGCGACTCCCGCGCTAGCTAGGATCAAAGCAATCCAAGTCTCAGCGACAATTGTCGAGACATTCGGTACAGCGATCGCAACTATCCCCAAAATAATCAAAAGAGCGCCAGTCAAGAGCGATCCATTAATACCTTTGTTCTTGTTGATGTCAGTAGAAACGTCGGTTGTCATACAAATTTTTTTTGGCACGAGTGAGCTATAGGTTCAGGCTAGGAAATTTCTCAAGAACTGGGTAGAACCTTAAGGTAGACCACCCTGCTACACCAAGCTCTACCCGCTGATATAGTTTGCGATCGCATTTTCCCGTCAATTTCTGGGGGCGATCGCTTATTCTGACTCCTCTGGTACTTTAGACTTGATGCGAAACCTAGAATAAAAGGTAAAGCTTGTCTGATTCCGCTCTTGGAGGCTGCCTCAATGGTACAAATATCCTCTAAATCCATCACCTTAGAAGAGTTCTTGAAACTCCCAGAGACAAAGCCTGCCACAGAGTATATCAACGGTGAGGTGATTCAGAAACCAATGCCTAAAACTCGTCACTCCAGGCTTCAGGAAAAGTTAACGGGTACAATTAATGGTGTTGTTGAGGAACAGCGAATTGCCTACGCTTTTCCGGAACTGCGATGCACATTTGGAGGACGGTCAATTGTTCCAGATGTTGCCGTTCTTCGCTGGAACCGGATTGAATTCAATGATGAAGGCGAACCTGTAGATGATGTATTTATTGCTCCAGATTGGGCGATCGAGATTTTATCTCCAGAACCGAGTTCAAATCGAGTGACGGGTAATATTTTGCACTGTCTCAAGCATGGTTCCCAACTCGGATGGCTAATCGATCCTAGCGATCGCTCTGTACTAATTTTCCTACCCAACCAACAGCCAGAATTGTATCAAGGAAGCGATCGCTTAGCTGTGTTAGACGGGATTGACCTAGAATTGACAGCGGAGCAAATTTTTGGCTGGTTAAGAATGAGAAGTTAATTGGTTAGGGTAGATGCGATCGCACTTGTCGAACTTGCAGCCAACTTCGTTGAAGACGGGAACATCCCAATTTTGCAAATATACCTGGCGAATTCTATTCGCCCTTTTTACTCCTTAAAGCGAGTTGATATGGGTAAAGCGCTACCGTTGAGAGGTTTTTAAGTCAATAGTATTTAGGTCAAGGTAAATAGTCTATGCTTAAAGCGTATCCTGCCATTATTCTAAAAGCCCCATGACTAGCAAGGAAGTGCTAAGAAGCGTTGCTTCGGAAATACAACTATTCGATGATATTGAGCAGAAGGAAACTTTTTTGTTCGTGCTGGGAGCATTATTTTCTAGAGTTATTAGCTTGAAAAAAGCAGCAGAAATTATGGGAATAGAGCCTGATGTGTTTCTTACGTTGTTAGACTTGATGGGGCTTGAGTTTTCCTATTTAACTCCACAAGATATTCCACTTGAGAAGAATTGGTAGGCTCTCTTGAAGGTTATTTTTAACTCCTCTCCATTAATTTTTTTATCACGGCTGCAATTTCTGGATAGTTTTGTTGACTCTCCCGATGAATTCTACCTGCCAATGTTTGTTGCAGAAGAAATCAGTGCTAAATCTGACGAAGCTTGTCTGCAAGTGAAAGCTTTGATTGATTCCGGTAAAATTTCAGCCAGGACAATTAAATTAACTTCCTTAGCCAACAGTATAAATATGCGACTGGGGAGAGGAGAGGCGGAAGCGATCGCCCTTGGCATTGAATTGCAAACAGACTACATTATTTTGGATGATTTTGCAGCCAGGAAGGAAGCAACTCGTTTGGGACTGAATGTTAAGGGAATGTTAGCAATTATTAGGAAACTTCAAGCAGATAGCAAAATTACCATTGATAGCTTAGATCAATTGTATCAAGACCTAGTGGCGATTAATTTCAGGATTAAGCGATCGTTATTTGATGCCATCTTTGAGGATTAGACGAGCGCGATCGCAATTTTATCGTAATTTCAAGGAAGCGATCGCACCTTTATTTTGATTGTATCTATATAACTCGATTTTTCCAGTATCCAGGTTCTCGACTACAGTGCATCACTGCCACAATTAGAATGAAATCTTGCTCAATTGTGTAGAGAATTCCATCAGGAAATTTGCGCGTCAAGCATCGACGAATTCTTCATCAATTATGCGCCAACGAGTGGGAGACTCGATAATTCTGAATATTGCATCCTCAACTGCGTTGATAAATGCTTGAGCCAACTCAACTCGACTCCGTGAATAAAACTGTACCGCTTCACCATATTCAGTTAATGCTGCTGGGTGAAATACATACTTCATTGCTCTAGGAGTCGCCTTACCTCAGCCAATGCTTCTTCCCCAGAAATTGGTTGAACTGCGCCGCTTCGGATTTCGTCCCTACGATTCTTGGCTTTAGTTGTCCAAAGTGTTTGAATCGTTTCGTCTACATCGAATTCAAGGCTTTCAACTAGCCTCTCCGCCAGGAGCGCTCTCGATGCACTTGGTAAAGATAAAGCTTCTTTCATCAGTTGCTCGATCGATAGCATAGCTACTTAGAAATCAGAGTTATTCACAGTTTAACAATAAAGCGATCGCATTTTCCCGTCAATTTATTAAAGCGATCGCTAATCAGTTAGTCGAAGCAATCCTGCAACGTGCCTAGTTGGTTAGCGAACGGTATTTCCAGGTTATCATCACCCATCCTCACAAACTGTTATTCTAACAGCCACCCAAATACATCTCCTACATTCAGCTTTAGTTCGCTAGCAAATGAAGGAACGGGAAGCTGCTGTTCTGGTTCGTCAAACACCTCTGGTTGTTGCTTAGGTTGATAAACGAAAATCGTCTGCTCATTTGGGTCAATTAGCCAGCCCATTTGTGTTTTATATTTGAGAGAATGCAGAATTTTTTTCGTGACTTTCGTAGCGCTTTGGTCGGGAGATAAGATTTCAATTATCCAATCAGGAGCAGATTGAAATACATTTGCTACACCGCCGTTTTCTTTGCGGGGAATTCTCTCCCAGGTAAATACTGCTACATCTGGCACAATTGACCGTCCACCAAACGTACACCGCAATTCTGGAAATGCCCGTGCAACTTTTTGGGGCTTAACGACAGCATTAATAGTAATAATCAACTCACCTTGAATGGTGCTATGTTCTCCCTGCGGCATTGGCTTCTGAATAATTTGACTGTCAATGTACTCGCTGGCGGGTTCAGTTTCTGGTAGCTCCAGAAACTCTTCTAAAGTCAAAGCTTTATTGGGTGTTTGTACCATTTGAAGTTACTTCGATTTATGCTGAATGCAAATATAGCTACGCAGGGTGAGCATTACCAGGACAACAATTGAGACTTAGGCTCACATATCCTCAGCTTGCCCGCCGTAACCAGCCAAACACTTGCTCAACCGTCAATTCTAATGGGATATCCTGTAGGACAGGCAAGCGATCGCTATCTCTGAGCAAAGCCATCCGAGTATCTGACCACAGCACAATAATCACTCGTTCTGTCGGATCGAAGAGCCACCCTAATTGAGTTCCTTCTTGCAAACAAGTTTGAATTTTAGCAATTAGTTTAGTGGCGCTTTGGTCGTAAGATTGCTTGTTACTTAGCGGTTAAAGCTAGGGTTGCGGTGGGCAATATCCCACCGCAACCTTTTAGACTTATAGATTGAGTTTAACCAAGGCAGCGAGAATTGATGCTCAAAAGCGATCGCGTAGCGTATGTCCCACAAGCGCGGCTTCTCACACTTACACCTTAAACTTCTCAGTAATTCGCTTCATCGCCTCTTCGACATTTTCCCGACTATTAAATGCCGAAATGCGGAAGTAACCTTCACCCGCAGCACCGAAACCAGAACCAGGAGTACCGACAACATTGCAAGTTTGCAGCAACTTATCGAAGAAATCCCAACTCGATAAACCATTAGGCGTTTTCACCCAGACGTAAGGCGCATTCACGCCGCCATATACTGCTAATCCAGCCGCCGTCAGTTGTTCGCGGATAATTTTGGCATTTTCCATGTAGAAGTTGACTAGCGCCTTCGTTTGCGCCTGTCCTGACTCGGAATAAACTGCCTCAGCGCCGCGTTGCACGATGTAGGACACGCCATTAAATTTGGTGGACTGGCGGCGATTCCACAGCTTCCATACTTCCACATCGGAACCATCGGCGGCTTTTGCTTTAAGCGTTTTCGGCACTACTGTCAACGCACAGCGGGTTCCAGTAAATCCGGCATTCTTAGAAAACGAGCGAAACTCGATTGCACAATCTCTTGCACCTTCAATTTCGTAGATGGAATGGGGAAGCGCTGGATCGGTTATAAAAGCTTCGTAAGCCGCATCAAAGAAGATAATGGAACCATTAGCTTTGGCGTAGTCTACCCACGCCTTCAGGTGTTCCTTGGTGGCAGTTGCGCCTGTAGGATTATTGGGGAAGCAGAGATAAATTAAGTCAACTTTCTGCGAGGGAATCTCGGCGGTAAAGTTGTTCTCTGCGGTGATGGGTATATACACCAAACCGCCAAACTCGCCTTTATCGTTAGCAGCGCCTGTATGTCCCGCCATCACGTTGGTGTCTACATACACCGGATAAACCGGATCGGTGACAGCGATCGCGTTATCATCACCAAATATATCGAGAATGTTGCCCGTATCGCACTTAGAACCGTCGGAGATGAAGATTTCGGAAGCATCAACTTCGCATCCCCGCGCCTGGAAGTCATGTGAGGCAATTGTCTCCCGCAACCAAGCATAACCCTGTTCTGGGCCATAGCCTTTGAACGAAGCGCGATCGCCCATTTCCTCCACAGCTTTAATCATCGCCGTGCGACAGGCTTCCGGTAAAGGTTCCGTGACATCGCCAATCCCCAGCCTTATAATTTTTGCGTCAGCATTAGCCTCTGCGAAGGCATTCACCCTTCGCGCAATTTCGGGAAATAGATAGCCAGCTTTGAGTTTGAGGTAGTTATCGTTAATCGTTGCCATGTTGAATCGCCACGAACGCCGTAAAATAGCTTACTGCCAATCGTCGCGTTACGATTCCAAGGTTAATAGTGTTGACGTTACTCCCCAACTACAGACAGCCAGCTAGGATAAGCAAAAGAATCCTTACCTTGCAACTTTGAACCTTGGTAAGTTTGAAATACTTGGCTGGCTACCGTTTCAAGATTATCCATTAGCTTGTCATCTTCGCCCGTAGCTTCAAAAGCTAGACTCCACCAATCTTTACCCTTAATATCTAGTTGAGTGAGTTCAACGGTACAGTCTTGGTAAACACGCTGCGATCGCACCTTCTTCACACCCATCCACGACTCTTTTCCCGCCACCTCTGCGGGAATAAAGCATTTTGAAGTCGGATCTTCACACATCCACTTCGCCCATTTCTCTGCCTTACCCTCAACCAAATCTCCAAAACGCAGCACCTTTAATTCGGTTTGACGCCACTTGATTTCCAGCTTTCCTTGCCGCAGTTTGATACCCAGGTAATCACTATTAGGTAAGTATAAATACCAGTCTTCTCGGTCTTCTGGTGACTCCATCTGTCCACCGAGACTATCTTGATTGAACCAGCGTTCAATCTCTGTGGGGATTGTGCCGCGATAAAACCAGCGCAGCTCTATCGTTGTTAGCATTATGTCCTCTCTAGAATGTTTAGTTGCCGACTTGGGAATGTCTCAAAGACAAGAAATTTGTCCTTTATTTAGGTAGATAGGAGGCAGTTATTTTATAAACTTATTTAGTTGCATAAAACGTGTATAGCAATCCTAAATCATTTGTGAACTCTCTCTTTTGCCTCTCTTTTGCTCTTCCTTGGCGCTCTTGGCGTTCTTGGCGGTTCGTTAAAAATAATTTTTGTCACCAATCAAATAGGACTGCTATATTTATTTAAAGCTTTGGCTAATAACTATGTAGATGGAGCTAATTATTTGTAGGATGGGTAGAGTATAAGCGTTACCCATCAAACCCGTGTCATGCGTTGGGTTTCGTTCCTCAACCATTCTCTACATCAGATGCGCGAGTTGAATTATGTCTACCTAATTATATAATAGTTAACAATAAAATTTAATATATTAAAGCAATGCTTAATTCACATTTTTCGATGAGTTATGATTTGATTGAGAAAGGTTTCTATTAGTCAAAATAAAGCAAGCACAGCTTCTATACTGATTTATCGGCAAATCTAGTATCCCCACCTAGAGTTTAGGTAAACTGGCTTGTAAAGTGTAAAGGCATCCGGGTTCAGGAAACAAGGCTAGTTAGCTGAAAGACTATCCAAAACTCTTGAAACCCTTGAAAAATCGTAGGTTGGGTTGAGTTCACGAAACCCAACAAACTGCACCAGTGCTGGGTTTCGTGAACTCAAAGGGAGCCTACACATCCGAGATTTGGATAGTCTTTCAAGGCTAGTTAGTGTGGGTCAAGCGTGTCGGATAAAAATTGAGTAAAAGTGATTTAAATGATGTTATTAAGTATTTTAGAGCAGGCTACTGTTGCGGCACAGCAAAAAAACTGGTCATTGTTAAACCAATGCTTGCAGCAACTGCCACTTAAAAAAGAAGAGGTAAAGCAGGGGGAGTCGGCAAGAGGAGAGGATTCTAAGGTTTCGCCTTACTTAGAGGAATTACTGAACCTGGCTTTAGATGTACTTGACGCGGGGGATTTTCAGGAACGGTGGGAAGTGGCGAAGGTGTTACCCAAACTAGGGGAAGGCGCGATCGCACCTTTGATTTCCATCCTGAAAGACGAAGACGCCGACCTGGAGGAGCGCTGGTTTGCTGGTCGCATCTTGGGAGAATTTGACAATCCTGCTGTCGTCACCGCCTTGGTGGAGCTGCTGAAAACATCTGAGGATGAAGAACTCACAGTGTCAGCGGCGGCTGCTTTAGCGAATATCGGCTCTCCTGCTGTGGAAGCTTTGACCGAATTATTAGCAGAGTCAGAGACACGACTGTTAGCCGTGCGATCGCTTGCCCAAATCCGCCGTTCGGAGACCATTGCGCCTCTACTTAACGTGGTTCAAGATCCTCAATCTCCAATTCGAGCCGCTGCAATTGAAGCACTGGGTAGTTTTCACGACAGCCGGATTCCGCCAGTATTGATGGATGCCTTGAAAGATCCAGCCGCACAGGTGAGAAAAGAAGCGGTAATTGGCTTGGGGATGCGCTCCGATTTACTAGAAGAATTGGATCTGGTAAATCAGCTGCAACCCCTGCTATTTGACTTTAATTTGGAAGTTTGCCAGCAGAGTGCGATCGCGATTGGAAGACTGGGGACAGATGAAGCCGCCGCTGCCTTGTTTCAGGTACTCTCATCCCCGAATACGCCGCTTAGCTTGCAAGTAGACATCGTGCGATCGCTCCCCCAAACAGCAGCCGCCTTGGAGTATTTGCAACAAGCCCTTTCTGTTGAGTCTCCGGTGCTATGGCAGGAAATTGTCACCGTTTTAGGGCGAGTGGATTCTCCAAAATTAGTTCCAACAGCCGCTAAAATTCTGGTGACGGCACTCGAATCAGAAAGCCCAACTGCTCAAAATCCCAAGGTTAAACAAGCGGTGGCAATGGCATGGGGACAGCTAGGAGATGCCATTGCGATCAGCCAGCTAATTGAGCTGTTGGCAGATCCCGATGCGGGGGTAAAACTGCACGCGATCGCTGCCCTGAAAAAATTTTCCGTCGCTTACCAGCAATTAAAGCAACTCGCTAACAACGAAAATCTGACCCCAGAATTAAAACAAGGGGTAGCGATCGCTTTAAAAGAATGGACAGTTAATAGTTATTAGTTAATAGTCATTAGTCACTAGCTAGTGACTAGTAACTATTAACTAATAACACGGAAGTGTCACGGTAAAAGTCGTTCCTACCCCAACTTGACTATCCACCGCTATCTTGCCTCCGTGTATTTCTACGCACCTTTTGACAATCGCCAGTCCTAAGCCAGTTCCGGGAATTTTGCCAACATTTTTTGCGCGATGAAATGTTTCAAAGAGTCGTGCTAAATCTGCTGGAGGAATGCCAATTCCTTCATCTCGAATTTGAAAAATAGCCTCTTTATTCTGACAAATCAAGCCAAAATGAATGATGCCGCCTTGAGGAGAATATTTAATTGCATTTGATAACAAATTATTAAGAATTTGTCGCAGCAGTTTTTCATCCATAAAAACGATAGTCTCGGATTCATTTTCAGGGATGGTTAAAAATTCTAGATTAGAAGATTGAAGAGAGTAATCTTCAATATTTAACCTTTCCGGCTTGAATTGTGTTTGATTGCTGACAAAGTTGAGAGCGTGCTGATTGCTAGCACTCATTTGGATTTCTTCTACCAAATTGCGGCAGAATTCTGTTAGATCGAGGGAGACTGGGTTAAATTCTGCTTTCCCTGCATCTGTTCTGCCGATTAAAAGCACATCTTCTAACAGATCGGTCATATTTCTAACGATGTCTTTAATCCGCAGCAAATATTTGCTTTTTTTCTCCGGAGACCATTCATTAGAGCAATGTTCTAACATATGGGCAGAAAGAGAAATCGCTGTCAGCGGATTGCGGAATTCGTGGGAAACCATTGAGACAAAGCGAGATTTCAATTCACCCAATTGTCGCTCTTGTTCCAACGCCTTGTGAATTTCTTCTTCTGCTTGCTTGCGAACGGTGATGTTGCGGATAATGCTAGTGACGAGAAATCCTTGGGGGGTTTCAATGTGGCTGAGGCTGACATCTACGGGGAACTCACTGCCATCCTTGCATCGGGCAAACAGCTCAATACCCACTCCCATCGGTGGTACTTGAGGTTCACAAGAGTCGGTGCGTTCTTTATCGTGTACGCGACGGATGTAATCGGGTAGCAACATCTCCAGGGTATTCCCAAGCAATTCATCGCGCTCATAGCCAAACATTTTCTCAGTTTGAGTGTTAACGAGAACGATGCGATCGCCTTTGCCAACAATTGCGATCGCGTCTGGTGCTGCTTCTAGAAACTTCCGAAATTTTTCTTCGCTTTGCCGGAGTTGGGCTTCTGCTTGTTGATGCTTAACAATTTCCTGTTGCGATCGCTCGTTTGTCTCCTTTAACTCAGCATTGCGCTGTTTGAGATCCAACGAGAGTTGTCGCGTCCGCAACAAAATCACCACTCGCGTCTGCAATTCTATCTTCTCGATGGGGATTGTGACTAACTCATCAACACTCTTCCACAGGTGTCGAGTCATCAACCCCACATCCTGACGAGGAACGATTAACAGA
Source organism: Coleofasciculus sp. H7-2 (assembly GCF_042747725.1). Classification (NCBI taxonomy): domain Bacteria; kingdom Bacillati; phylum Cyanobacteriota; class Cyanophyceae; order Coleofasciculales; family Coleofasciculaceae; genus Coleofasciculus; species Coleofasciculus sp. H7-2. The sequence goes on along the minus strand of NZ_JBHZGO010000110.1, from coordinate 57,200 downwards.
AACGGTAGAAAAACTGGTAATTCAGCCGCTTTTCTAGCTTGCACCTGTTCCCAAAACTGCTTTAGAGCCAAACCATCTAAGATGCACAGGTCAAAAGGAGTGTTGAGGATTAAGGACTGAGGACTGAGCGGTAGGGGCAGAACAGTACCATGCCCGTGCTGAGCGCTGAGCGCAGTCAGGGCGGGGAGATCCCGTTCCTGCTGAGGACTGAAGAGACGCTGATTTATCGCGTCTCTACAAGACTGAGGACTGAGTAAGATTTCTCTCCTGCTCCCTCTCCCTCTCTTCTCTCCGTCGGGTAGCAATATCTCGTGATGCCCAGCAAGCCACTCTGAGAGCAGGCGGCGGTTTTCTTTTTGCTCTACAAGCAACAAAATCCGGCTCATACTTAATCTCTTTGTAGACTGCGAACGATCCCCAGAAACTTTTTGACAACTAGCGGTTTAACTAATGTACTCTGCGTTCCGCGAGCTAGGCTAGGCTGCTCAATAGCGGCGCTTTGCTTAGGCAAGAGTAGTAGAAAGGGTATTTGCCGATCCCGAATTCGTTTGCAGCGTTCCCAAACACGCCGGTAAAAACCGTCCCTGTCCATCAGCGCCAAACCGATTGCTTTTGGCTCGGTCAGGGCTAAATCGAGCGCTTCTAAACAGTTAGCACTTTCGACAGAATTTCCTTCTTTGCCGAGGAATTGAGCCACAAGTTCCAGGTGGCGCTGGTTTCGAGCTGCCGCCAAAATCAACGGTTGCTCCTTCAAATTTCCCCTTTTTTTTTGGCTTCTCTTTAGTGGTACCGTAATTTAGTCAAAGGTGCCGTGATATGGCTCACAATGATTAAATATTCAGTTATTTATATCCTGCGGTTCGCCTGAAATTGGATGGATTTTAAAGCGATCGCGTCCTTCCTCTTTTGCTACAGATAGCGCCCTTTGCGCCTCAGCAATCAAGACTTGGGGGGTGGAATTTCTCTCAGGAATCAACGTGGCAACTCCTAAACTGATAGTCACGCGATCGCTAATCGGGGAATTAGCGTAGGAAATGTTTAAAGCTGCCACATTTAAACGCATCGCTTCTGCCACGACAATCGCCCCAGAGCGATTTGTATCGGGGAGAAGTGTCACAAATTCTTCACCACCATATCGGGCGACAACGTCTCCACATCTTTTCACAGCAGCACTTAGAGCTTTTGCGACTTCTCGCAGACAATAATCGCCTCGCTGAAGTCCGTAGGTATGGTTAAAAGCTTTGAAAAAATCGAGATCGATCGTAATCAACGACAGAAACCTTGCCTCTCTGGCAGCACGTCTCCATTCCCGTTCCAAAATTTCCTCAAAATGATGGCGGTTGGCAATTCCTGTTAGGGCGTCTCTAAAAACCAAATCATCTAACACTTGGGGAAACTTCTGTAGATGTGGTGTCACTTTTAATAGCCCCTTGTCGCGGGCTTTCCCAAGCTCAAACTTGGATTTGTGTTTCAAAATCGAACTGATTCGTGTCAGCAGTTCTCCCTTACTGACGGGTTTGATCTGATAGTCCCCAGCGCCAGCGATCAACGTAAATTGCCAGTCTGCTGAGTCAGCCTGATTAGAAAGCATCAGAATTGGGATTGCCTCTTGTCGCAGCCATTCCCAAATCCGACTGTCGAGACTAGAGATATCTACTAAGGCAAGACTGATTTGTGTCGGTTGCCTCAAAGCTTGCTCGAACTCCTCTAAACTGTTAGCTGTGAGGAGCGGGTATCCTTCCTGGGTTAAGAATTGTGCTAAAAGTTGCAAGTTGTAGTGGTTTCGGCTGGCTACTAGGAGCGACGGTTGTTTCTTCATGCTGATTCATCAGAGACTGGTAAGGGATATCTTTTTGATCGCTTATTTTGATGCGATCGCCGTAGGCATCGCATCAAAAATGAGTGTACGGTTGCAGACATGGTATTTATAGCGTTTCAAGAGTTGGGTGGAATATATGGCAGTTCTAACGTTCAGTAGGGGCTTTTTGATTGCCATGCCCCTACAGATGTAAGATGTATTGCACCCAATCGATAATTGCTATATTTCCAACGGTTTATCCCGTTGATGCTGTTGGTAAAACCCATCTGTGCCACCCTGAGCGAGCTGCTGTATCAAGCCCTACCAAAACAGTTAAGCAAATCCGCTAAATTCATTTCATCGGCTTTAAATGTAATTTAGGCTACATATCATGCGACTAGAGCAGTTGCAAGCCTTTCTAGCAGTTGCTGAAACCGGCAGCTTTCAGCAAGCGGCGCGAAAGTGCGGGTTCACTCAGTCCACTATTAGCAGGCAAATCCAGTCTCTGGAAACGGATCTAGGTATTTCCCTGTTTCATCGCACGGCTCAGGCAAAGCTAACAGTTGGGGGCGATCGCTTTTTGCCCCGCGCCCGCAAAATTTGTCAGGAGTGGCAACAAGCCACGCAAGAATTAGCAGACTTGTTGGCAGGGAAGCAACCAGAACTGTGTGTGGCAGCGATTCATTCGGTTTGCGCCCAATACTTGCCGCCGGTGTTACAGCAGTTTTGCCGAGATTACCCGGCGGTGCAGCTGCGGGTGACATCGTTGGGAAGCGATCGCGCCCTCAAAGTTCTGCGAGACGGAATGGTTGATGTCGCGATCGTGATGAATAACCGCTTTTTAACGGCTAGCCCGGATATGGTGGTCGATGTCTTATACAATGAACCCATCGAAATCTTGATGGCGGCAAATCATCCGCTGACCAAGTTCAAACAGGTGCCCTGGTCAGAACTCGTTCACTATCCGCAAGTGGTGTTTAAGGATGGGTACGGGATGCAACGCCTGGTACAAGAGCGATTTTTGCGGCAAGGTGCTAATCTCCAAGCGGTGATGGAGTTAAATACGCTTGATGCCTTTCGCGGTGTCGTGCGGCAGGGAGAATTGATTGCTCTTTTGCCCCAGTCAGCTTTGGTAGATGCTCGCCAGGATGCAACGCTGGCGATTCGAGTCATTGATTCCACACCAGCGCCGGGGACGGCAAACTTAGCCGACTCGCTGGCAGATCCCAGCTTGTCTCGTCAGGTGGTGATGGTGACAACGCGCGATCGCTTGCTCATTCCCCCCATTCAGCACTTTTGCCAGATGGTACGCGACTTAGTACCGATGCAATTAGAAGCAGCGATTGACAACACTGTAATCTGCTCGGATGCCTCTGTACCTCTTAACTAATGGCTAATTGCAAAAAAAGTCTTTTGATAATTAGCCATTAGCAAAAAACTGACGACTACTGACTACTACAAAATACTATGAGTAATGAGTTCAGGGAAATTCTGCGAAAAGTGGGTAGTGGCGTCCACACGGGCGAAAATATAAGTCGCTCCGAAGCCGAGGAGGCGACGCGGATGATGCTACTACAGGAAGCAACACCAGCGCAGATTGGGGCATTTATGATCGCCCATCGGATTAAGCGTCCCACAGGCGAAGAATTGGCAGGGATGTTAGACGCCTACGACGGACTAGGGCAAAAACTGCAACCCATCGACTCAGAACGCCCGGTAATCGTTCTGGGGACGCCCTACGATGGGCGATCGCGCACGGCACCCATATCGCCATTGACCGCTTTAATCCTGGCAACGGCCCGACAGGCGGTGGTGATGCACGGAGGCGACCGGATGCCTACCAAGGAAGGCTTGCCACTGATTGAGATTTGGCAGGGATTGGGCGTCAATTGGGCTGAGTTATCCTTACCTCTCGTCCAGCAGGTCTTTGAGGCGACCCAACTAGGGTTTGTTTATTTGCCCAAGCATTTCCCCCAGGCGGCGGGACTGGTTCCCTACCGCGACCAAATTGGCAAACGTCCCCCCTTTGCGACGATGGAGTTAATGTGGTGTCCCTACGCGGGGAAAGCTCACATTGTAGCGGGGTTTGTCCATCCTCCCACCGAAGGGATGTTTCAAGACGCTTCGGCATTGCGAGGCAATCCCCAGTATTTCACAGCAGTGAAGGGATTAGAAGGTAGCTGCGATTTACCGCGCGATCGCACTGCGATTATTGGAACTTGGCAACCCGGTTGCCCTCCGCAACGCCTCCTGCTTCATCCCCGTGACTACGGCTTTGAGGGCAAGGAAGTCTCTTTAAACTCCACAGATGAGCTGGTACAAGAAATGCAAGCAGTGCTGCAAGGTAACAAGAGCGAACTTATGCAAGCAGCCATCTGGAACGGTGGTTTTTACCTGTGGCATTGCGGTCTCGCCCCAGATTTATCATCCGGTTTGACTCAGGCAGAAACCTTATTGTGCAGCGGTCAAGTTGCTCAGAAACTACAGGAAATTAGTCAAGTGATTTCTTCTTTAAGTTCTTCGGTCTTCAGTAGTCGGTAAGCAATTAAAAATGCTTGCATTAAAAATGATCAAATCCAGTCTAAAGCAAGCACTTTGATTTTTTTCTAGTATGCCAATTAAATGTGGAACAGCTTAGTCGAAAGAATTAGTAAAATATTTTGAGTTTTGAATTCAAGAACTCTTTTCTCACTCAAAACTCAAAACTCTCATTCCCGATTACCCAACGGTTAAAATCATTCCTTCACGGGCGAGTAATCCATTCGGAAACACCAACTGGATTTGCCCTTCCACTTGGTCGAGAAAATCATCGTCGTATTCTGGTTCGTAGCTAAACATCACCAATTTTTTGACGTTAGCCGCATCAGCCGCCTTGATGCAGGTTTGCCAGAAGGGATTTTCGCAGGGTTCAACAGCAAAGTCACCCGCGTGAGAAGACTTGCCTTTTAGCCCCGAACCTTTGTCTAGTTCAGGGGAAGTCGCATTGCAAATGAGTAAATCGGCTCCACGGGCTAAGTGCAGCAGCTTTTCATCTAGGACGTCCGGATCGTTGTCTGCACCCGTAGCGTAAACAGCCGTGTGTCCCTGCCAGGTGACTCGGTAGCCTACTGTCCCCAGGGAATTGTTGGTTGAGCAGGTTTCAATCGCGATATCGTCTACCGCGACCGTCTCGCCGGGAGTCAGGTCATAGAACTGTAGTTCTGATTGCATCACCTGTATGGGGACTGGAAAATTCGGAGGCGTCATCTGGTCGCTGAGACTTTGTTTAATCGATGCTCCATTAGACCCGGCTGCCCCATAAATATGAAAACAATTGCCCTTAATAAAGGCAGGAACGAAAAAAGGAACGCCTTGAATGCGATCGCTTTGGGAGTCGGTAAAGAATATGTAAGCTTCCACCGGCATTTGGCGGAGTAATTGATTACCCAGTAACCGCAAGCCGGTACCGCCATCAAAAATTAATCGTTTGCAGCCTATCCGCATTTCCACACAGGGGGTATTGCCGCCGTAGCGAAGCGTCTCCTTCCCAGCGGCAGGAATTTTGCCCCGCACACCCCAAAACTGCACCACAAACTCGGCGTCAGCGTGGGTTGACTGACTCGCTGTGGGATTGGAGATTTGAGGATTTGGTGCCGCTGGTTCTTTTGAAGACATATATTCGCTCAAGAAGTTAGCTGCACGCTTAGCAGTTCGTCGTAGCGGCGGACTTCTATTAACCGATTTTGCGCGTCTACGAGAACAACTTTAGGATGATAAGTTTTTAGTTCTTCTGGGCTAAATTGTCCGTAGGTCATGATGATTAAGCGATCGCCCTTCATTCCCAAACGAGCCGCTGCACCATTGAGTTCGACTGCCCCTGAATTTGCCGGTGCGGCGATCGCATAGGTAATCAAGCGCTCTCCATTCGAGACATTAACAACTTGTACCTGTTCATAAGGTAGTATACCGGCGGCATCCAATAGGGTTCTATCAATACTGATACTCCCTACATAGTCGAGATTTGCCCTAGTAAGCGTGCAACTATGAATTTTCGAGAGAAGAAGCGATCGCTGCATACAAGAAAGGTTATTAACACCGTTGAGAAAGTGCAAGGCGCTGATTGCTTCTCCTGCGATGCCTGCACTTTCCTCATGTTGTATCTATCAGCACTAGGGTTTGGCGCATGAAAAGTTTTCTCAGCTAAAGCTGATTCTAACGTTCTCAAACCACTTCATCCCTCAATTTTTCCCTCGTTCGCTCACGTAGCGCTGCTATCTCTACTCTTTTTGCTACCAGCTTTAATGCATTGTTCCACCAATGGCATCACTTGATCGACATCTTGCCAACCGAGAATTTCCGTGACCTTCTTCTCTAAATTTTTGTAGGTTTTGAAAAATTCCGCGATTTCGTCCAGTCGGTGTGGTGCCAGGTCTTTGAGAGATTTGACTTGGGCGTAGCGCGGATCTTTGTCGGGAACGCACAGAATTTTTTCGTCCCGATCTCCCCCGTCAATCATCTCTAACATTCCGATAGGTCGCGCTTGAATGACACATCCCGGAAATGTTGGCTCATCGATCAACACCATGCCATCCAGGGGATCGCCATCATCTGCTAGGGTGTTGGGTACAAAGCCGTAGTCATAGGGGTACTGCACCGAAGAATAAAGCACCCGATCTAGGGCAAAAGCTTGTAAATCCTTATCGTACTCGTACTTATTTTTGCTACCAGCAGGTATTTCAATCAGGACGTTAATTAGACCTGGTTTGGGTTGAGCAGGAATGCGTGTTAAATCCAAGACGTTTCTCCAAGCAACACAAAGTATTGGGGGTGTCCTGATGTCAGGCTGAAGGCTCTTGAGCCTTAACGTAGTTACTTTACAGCCGCTACGAATCGCACCCGTTGTTGAAGGAGGAATTAAGATATTCCTCCTTCTTCCTTCATCCTTTCAGATAGCCCTTGTGAGCATTCTACGGGAAGAAGGTCAACACAGAATCTCTGGCAGCCCAGATTCAAGGATTACGCTACATCCATTTGTTGTATCCTGAAGGTCAATCTTCGGGTAACGGGATTGAATAGCTGGTTTGCTGCTGCAAGCCTTCAGCGCGGCTTGGAGAGTAGTGAGCGATCGCAAACACAGGTAAAGTCAAAGTCAACAAAGCAATTGCAGTTCCCAGAAACTCTGCCCACCTATGCGGAGGAGGTTGGTCAGAAGAGTTGGAGGACTGGCTACTTAATTCCATAAAAAGATAATTGCAAACTCAACACGATCAAATGAAACAGTGAAAAGAGGGTAAATTTTGAAATCCTCTATTCTTAATTCTAGCGAGTTCTTCTAGGCTGTCTGTCGTCTAGTAAACAATCTCAATCTACTGATACCAGCTACCAAATGCCTTGATGAATGTCAACTGTCTTTGGGGATATAAAATTGCAGGTTGAAGGTGGAAAGATTTAAGGTTAGTTTAAATATTTAACTGGCAACTTGTTAACTGGCAACGATCGAGACTTAACTCTAGCGCCCGACGAAGCTATGATGCATAAGAGAAGCTCACACCGGAAGACGGAGTGGTAGCCATGTACATTCCCACCGCCCTTGCCGACGAACTCAAGCTCTACCTCAATTATCTGGCTGACAAGGGAGATACACAAGCGCAAACCCTGTTGACTCAAATCGAACAGATTGCGACTCCTATCTCAACGCTGACAACGCTAACGGCTGTGGAACAAGAAATGTCTTCCGCACCCCCGGAAGGGATGGGTTTGAGGTGTTGAACACTGATTCCAACAGCAAGAAGAAGCTTTGTTCCTTGTCCGTCAGTAGTCGGTGGTAACGATTTTTTTCACTACCTGCTACCCAATACCCCATCATCGATTCTGATGTCTCAGCCTCCTCCCAAGCCTCCGATAAGATCGGCAGACGCCAAGTCAGCTAGAATTAAGCGCCTGCGATCGCTTAGTTATCTTCTGGATAATGCGATCGCAATTCCGGGAACCTCCTACCGCGTTGGCATCGATCCCCTACTTGGACTTCTCCCTGGTGGCGGAGATATACTAGGAAGTGCCTTTTCAGCCTATATCGTGCTGGAAGCAGCGCTGCTGGGACTACCGCGAGAAGCTTTGGTGCGAATGGTGCTAAATATTCTTTTTGAGACTTTAGTTGGTACTGTGCCGCTGTTAGGGGATTTCTTTGACGCTACCTGGAAAGCAAATGCCAAAAACATGGTGCTGCTAGAAGCTCATCTAGCTTCTCCTCGGCAGAGTCAAAGGGCAGACTGGTGGTTTATCATTCTGCTGTTGGGTGGGTTGATGCTCTTTGTGATTGGCATCGCTGCTTTAAGTATTTTTATCCTGAATCTGCTGTGGCAAGCTATAAACAATTAAAAATTAAAAATTAAAAACTTTAATCCAGTTCTCCTTTCCAATCAGGTATTTTTAATTGCTTGCAAGCAAAGTTTCTTGGCTAACCCTGGAATTCGATTCTCAAGGGCATTGTACAACAGATGAGTAAGAAAGACTGGTGGGAAGCCACATTTCCAAACGGGCGTCAAACTATAACAATTTCTGATGCTAACGGGAATCCGGTAAAAATTGCTTATGGCGAAAAAGGTACGGGTAAACCGCTATTTTTAGTGCATGGAGTGGCGAGTTGGAGCTACAATTGGCGTAACGCGATCGAGCCGCTGTCGCAACATTTTCGCGTCATCTGTTTCGATGCGAAAGGACACGGTTTTTCCGAGATGCCACTACACCCGGAAATACTCGGTCATCAAGCACTTGAACTAGAGCAGATCGTGCGAACATTATGCGATGAACCGGCTGTTGTCGTAGCCCAATCTTTGGGGGCGTTAGTGACACTTGCCACTGCCCAAGCGCATCCAGATTTGTTCGCCCGATTAGTTGTAATCAATGTACCGATTTTCCTCAAACGATTGCCATTTTGGGGGATGCAATTATTAGCAGATTTGCCGTTAGATTTAGTTAAGATAGCGGATAAGTTGCGCGTGACCCAACTGTTTGCACCGCTACTGTGGCAAATTGTAGCCTTCGGGCGTCGGGAAGTTGTCGTTGATTGGACACAGATCACACCCGAAGAAGTTTACTGGATTACTTATCCGTATGTTGAATTTCCCAATGCTTTGACGAAAACTGCCGAGGATTTACAACACGCGGCGCAAGAAATTCAGCGCTTGGTAAAGAATGAACCGAATTTAATTCGTAACGTACAAGATAACCTGAATGCGATCGCGTGTCCGACTCTGATTCTCTGGGGCGCACAAGATCAATGGTTTCCCGTTACCGATGGCGAAAAATTACACGCCTGTATGCCTGATTCTAAGTTTAAGATTATCCCCGACTGCGGTCATGATGCGGCGGGAAGTCATGCAGATGCGATCGCATCAGAGATTCTTGAGTTTATGCGCGATACGGACTTTCTAAAATCAGAATCTTTGTATCGTTTTTAGCAGTAAAATTCCCCTAAGTATTGTCCATTTGATGCCAAATTCCAGTAGGGGCGGAAAGATACCGCCTCTACTAGCGATATAAACAAAGTCCGCGCCGCCACCAAAGGCAAGCGATGAGAGAGATGTGTCGCTGCATTGTTAGGTTGCGATCGCATTCCCGTCAGTTATGATAGTTTCTTCTCTGGCTTGGAACATCAGCCAGTTCTTGAATACGACCTATTTAGGATTAAACTCTTCAACCAAAAGGATGAGGCGTATTAATCCGCGAGTAGTACGCTAATTGGCACCAGCTATCCTATATTTTTAAATACACTTCCCAATTTAGTTTCAGAGGCGATTTCAGGGATGATAAATATGCCTTTATTTTTCCTCATGCCACTGGCAATGGTCTTGGTAGCTGTCTATATACTTCAAAATTCTGCTGACGAAATTTCCTATCTCGCCGCCGCAATTTCTATTGTTGGCTTATTTGTAAGTTTGGTTGTAGCGCCTTGGCAAATTCAGCTATTGCTGCTATTTCTTGGACTGCTAAGCGCGAGACGACTCTTGCAGCAATGTCAGCCTGTAGTTGAACCTGAAGCTCAACCTCAAGTTGAGTTTCAGGAAGACAACAAGACTCAACTCAGCTATCGCGGGGTTAACTACGACTCCACCCCTCCAACAGTTGAAGTAGCAGAAGTTGAAGTTACAGGAAAATACCGGGGTCAGGTTTGTAAACTCCGTAAATCAGAAAACATTCCTTTGCCTCAACCAACATCGGGATTAAAATATCGAGGTGCTACCGTGATTTCTCAAGGTTCCCCCACACCTCCGGTTGAAGAATCAAAACAGACGCCAGAATCTTAGCTATAGATACAACACCAGCAATTGAGCGAATTTTGCTGTAAGCGATCGCTCTGGTTGAATTATGCTAAAGCTAATAAGATAGCGATCGCTATCACCAGAGTCGAGTTCAAGCTGCTATTCAGCTCTAATGTAAGCGCCCAGGAACACCAGTTGGTTTCTCATTTCCTCGGCTGACTTAATAGCCATTAACTTCACGATTCCCCGTAACTGTTCGCCTACAGAGTAACTCTGACGTTCCGCAACAATAATTCCTGAATGCTCAATACCTTGTTCCATGTAAGTTTGATGTAACCGGCAGAAATCTCTCATATTAAAGCTGTAAATAACGCGGTTTTGCGCTGTTGCCCAGATTAGCTGTTGCTCATCTGTACAACTAAGATTATTAACTTCTGAAGTTGTCACTACGTCTATATCAGCATTTCGCAGAGCCTGTATCAAAGCTCGCCTAATCATATCTTCATCCAGATATAAACGAATCTGACTCACTTCAGCTTACCTGCGATATATTCTGCTTCTAAACGTTCATACTCGGCTTTTTCCTCTGCTAGATATGCCTCTATTTCATCTTTGTTGGCGTGATAATATGCCAAAGCTGCATATATCTGTGCTAGGGTCACAAACTCAAACTCCTCGGCAATCTCCTCTGGACTCATACCCTGTTTGTACAAAACGGCAATTGCTTGAACAGAAACTCTCCTTCCGGCAATTCGCGGACGACCTCCACAGGTTTCTGGAGTACGCACAATTAATGTCCCGATGTCGGTGATAGTTGACATATTTACCTCTGTAAGCTTTGGCTTATATTTTAACGTTGCAGCGATAGCGAAGCGCAGAAAGAGTCAGTTCGCGCTTTTGTGTTAAGGAGTCTTCGGCTACGGGTTGTGCCATAATAAGGCGATCGCCCCCCTTTGAGCGCTACTAATGGTGCAATCACCCGAATCTCCCAGCGAACTTGCTGCTGCCCTTCAGAACCCAGTCGATCTAAATTTCGATCTGCCCGATCCAGAGGATGAGCAGATTCCAGAGTTTGAGTTTCAGCAGCTGGTAGATAATGCTTGGCTGGTGTGCGATCGCTTCGACTTGCAGACGGAAATCTGGCGGGGGCGGATTTTGCGGGTGGTGCGAGATCGAGAAAAACAAGGCGGTGACGGACGCGGTACGGGATTTCTCAATTGGCTCAAAGAACGGGAAATTAGCAAAAGTCAGGCGTATTCCTTAATTCAACTGGCAAATAGTGCTGATACCCTCTTAGAGCAGGGACATCTTGACCCGGATGCGATTCGTAGCTTCAGCAAACGCGCCTTCATCGAAACCTCTAAGGCTTCCCCAGAAATCCAACAACTGGTGACAGATGCGGCAAATAAAGGCGATCGCATTACCAGGCGCGAAGTGCGGCAACTCTCCGACGAGTGGACAGCAATGAATTCAGAGTTGCTGCCAAATGAAGTCAAGGAAAAGGCAGCTGCGGGTTCTCTTCCCCCTCGATATCTGTCTCCTCTGGTGCGGGAAATGGAGAAATTACCAGAATCTCACATCAGCGCCCTGCAAGAAGAAGTCGCCGAGAACCCCGATGTCGATACGGTTAAACAAGTAACATCAGATGCCCGGAATTTATCTAAGTACCTAGACGCTGCCGCCCAAGTCCAGGCAATTGAGCGCACCTCGATTGACGTGGAAATGGCGCTAGAGGAAGCTTTGCGTCTGGGTTGTTTGAATACCGCCGCCGATATGGTGAAGCAGGCGGCGCAGCTGGAACAGACGATTGCTAAATTTTACATGACCTGGAAGCGGCTGGGCAGCCTGACGGATAGGCTGTATGTGGACACTGGCGCAAGTAGTCCTCATTTGCGATCGCTCCTTTCTTGTCTGGAACGCCTTGCTGGTGAAGTTGTGGAGGTGAGTCTGGATGATGAAGGCGATCGCACCATTCGCCTCAAAGTTCTTACGGATAACGCCTAAAACGCTTTCTCCAGATGCGATTAATTGCGTCTCTACACAGATACCGCAAAAAAGGTCAATTTGATCTCTTCTTTGGGCGGATCAATTTTTTAAACTTCTTCCAAATCGCGCCCGGATTCAAGTAACGCCGATATTTGGTTGCGGCTTCTTTTCCCACTAGCACCAAACCTACCCCAAAGACAATTTCTGCCACAACCGCAAGAATGGGAACTAATAAGGCTTTTTGGGCGATCGCTAACGGTAGCAAGGGCACTACTAAGAGGATTGCCACCCAAGGCAGGAAAGAGAAAACAATTAAAAATAAACCGAGTTTCTGCATATTCCTGATTGTGACAAATTGTAATAATATTGACAGGATGTATGCAGAATATCTTGTAAGGGCATATAAAACATCCCCTACAATCGTCAAACTAATTCTTAATCCCCGTCGCCGCAATTCCCCGAATGAACTGACGCTGTCCAACGAGAAAGAGTAACACTACAGGCACGGTAGCAATAACGACAGCCGCCATCAGCAAAGGCCAATTATTCGTAAATTGCTCCTGAAACTCTGCCAAAGCTAGCTGCACCGTCCTCAACTCTGGTCGCGTCGTAAAGATCAACGGCTTAAACAAATCGTTCCATTCCCCAATAAATGTGAATAGAAACAGCGTCACCAACGCCGGACGAGACAACGGTAGCATCACCCGCCACAGAATTTGCAGGCGGTTCGCCCCATCCAGCGCCGCCGCTTCCTCCAACTCCACTGGAATGGTTTGAAAATACTGCCGCAACAGAAAAATCCCAAATCCATTCGCCGCCGTGGGCAAAATCAGCGCCCAGTAAGTGTTGATCAAGTGTCCCCACTTTAAAACCAAAAAAATCGGAATCACCAACAGCTGAAAGGGAATCACCAGCGTAGCCAAGACAATCAACAGAATTGCCTGACGCCCCTGAAATTTCAGCCGCGCCAATGCATAACCGGCTAGTGCAGAGGTTATCGTCCCAAACCCAGTCACTGCTAGCGCTACTAGGGTTGAATTGGCAAACGCTAACAGAAAGTTGCCGCGCCTCCAAGCTTCGCGATAGTTGGCGAAGCTGAGATTGGATGGTAAAAAGCTCCCTTCAGGCGTCGCACCCACTTTGTCAAAAGAGGTAAGGAAGACGATGCCAAGCGGTAGTAGCACTACACAAGCGCCCAGCAACAGCAACAGCGGGTTCGCAAGCTGGGAAGGCTGAGTGACTGGCAATCGACCCTCTGGATTTTTGTTAGGCATGAATACTTACTTAAATTGGCTGATCCCGTTTGGCTCCAGGATAGGTACAGTACAATTATTAGATTAAGTTACATTACTATTCCACAGAAATTTTAGGTCGGTCTGGGATCGACCTATTCGTGAGGAGCAGACAGGAGATTTATGCCGTCGCTTGAGACTAACCTAGCAATTGACTTCCACAGCGAAACCTACAAAGACGCTTACAGCCGCATCAATGCGATTGTGATTGAAGGCGAACAAGAGGCTCATGAGAATTACATCAAACTGGGAGAATTGCTGCCAGATGATCGGGATGACTTAATCCGCTTATCCAAAATGGAGAGTCGTCATAAGAAAGGATTTGAAGCCTGCGGGCGGAATCTTCAGGTGACGCCAGATATAGAATTTGCTCGTAAGTTCTTCTTGGGACTACACCAAAATTTCCAAGATGCAGCAGCAGCAGGTGGAATCGTCACCTGCTTGGTGATTCAATCCTTGATTATCGAATGCTTTGCGATCGCTGCTTACAACATCTATATCCCCGTTGCCGATGACTTTGCCCGTAAAATTACTGAGGGTGTTGTTAAAGATGAATACAGTCATCTCAACTACGGTGAAGTTTGGCTGAAAAACCATTTCGAGGAATCCAAAGCAGAACTTGAAGCAGCCAATCGTCAGAACCTTCCCATCGTCTGGCGAATGCTCAACGAAGTCGAGAAGGATGCCAGTGTTCTGGGAATGGAAAAAGAATCCCTGGTTGAAGACTTCATGATTCAATACGGCGAAGCGCTGAGCAATATTGGCTTTACTACCCGCGATATCATGCGGATGTCAGCCTACGGGCTTGCCGCTGCTTAGTATAACTTGCGGGGGATGTCAAGTCAGGTAGTGAAATAGTAAGAGTGGGGAATTGCCTGAAACCAAGTCATCTAGTTTGAGGATGGAGTCAATGAAGGCACTTTTACTCTCCCCCACTTTTCCCCAGTCTTTCTGGTCTTATGACCGTTTTATGGAAATAGCTGGACTCAAAGCGGTCATTCCTCCCTTGGGAATTATCACAGTTGCAGCGCTGTTGCCAAAAGATTGGGAAATCAAGTTTTATGACCGCAATGTGAAGACTGAGACGGATGCAGATTGGGAGTGGTGCGACATCGTTATTCTATCGGCGATGCTGGCACAACGAGAAGATTTCCACTTCCTGATCAAAAAAGCCGTCCAGTTGGGTAAAAAGGTGGCGGTTGGAGGACCTTATCCAACCTCAGTGCCTGAAGACGCTCTCGCCTCGGGAGCGCATTACCTAATTTTAGATGAAGGAGAATTAACGGTACCAGAATTTTTGAAAGCGATCGCCCAAGGTCAAGAAAAAGGTGTTTTTCGCTCCATCGAGAAGCCGGATGTCACGCTAAGTCCCCTTCCTCGCTTCGATTTGCTGAAGCGGGATGCCTACTTGATGATGGCAATCCAGTTTTCTCGCGGTTGCCCATTTAACTGCGAATTCTGCGACATTATCAGCCTCTACGGTCGCAAACCGCGCACCAAAGAACCAAGTCAAACCTTGGCAGAGTTGCAAACCCTCTATGAATTAGGGTGGCGGGGTTCCCTGTTCATTGTCGATGACAACTTTATTGGCAATCAGCGCAACGTCAAGCGCCTGCTACGAGAATTGATTCCTTGGATGCAGGAACGCAACTATCCCTTCACCTTCATCACCGAAGCCTCTGTTAATTTAGCAGAGGATGCTGAATTGTTACAGTTGATGCGAGAAGCCGGTTTTTACGCCGTCTTTCTCGGTATTGAAACCCCAGATCAAGACAGCCTGCAAGTCACTCGAAAGCTGCAAAATACCCGCAGCCCGCTCTTAGAAGCCTGTCGCAAGATCAACGAAGCCGGACTGCTAATTTATGCAGGATTCATTCTCGGCTTCGATGGAGAACGCGCGGGTGCTGGCGATCGCATTCAAGCCTTTGTCGAAGAAACCAGCATTCCTCAACCCATGCTGGGCATTCTGCAAGCCTTGCCCAATACGGCTCTGTGGACTCGGCTCCAAAAAGAGCAGCGTTTATTAGAAGGAGTTGGCGTCACCGAGGTAGGCGATCAGAATTCCTTGATGAATTTTACGCCCAGCCGACCTCTGACAGAAATTGCCAGAGAGTATGTAGAAGGCTTCTGGACAATGTACGAACCCCAGAACTATCTCAGACGCTGTTTTCACCAATGCCTCAACATTGTTCCGCCCACAGGAAGAACGCAAAATATGTACTTTCCCGCTGGCAAAGGACTGCGGCTTGTCGCCCAGTTAATTTGGCATCAGGGCATTCGGCGACCTGAAATTCGAGGTCAATTTTGGCGACAGCTTTGGGTAATTCTACGCAAAAAGCCTCAATTTTTAAATATGTACTTGGGCTTGTGTGCTGCTGGAGAGCATTTCTGGGAGTACCGCCTTTTAGCTAGAGAACGGATTACCCAACAGCTAGGCTACGATCCGATAATGCCAGCATCACCCGAACAAAAACCCATGCTTGTAAACGCCTGATGCGAGCTTTTAGCTCTCTATAAGGCAAGAAAACAGCCCTTTTAAATGAATTTCCAGCTGCCGCTCAGAAGAGCGGCAATTTTTTGTACTATTGTTAAGAAGTATTTAACTATTTTTTCGCTTTTAACTCTCTTTTCTCTAATCCACAGGCGTAGTTAGAACTGTTCATGTTTGGTTTAATCGGTCATCTTTCCAATTTGCAACACGCTCAATCTGTCGCTAGAGAGCTTGGCTACCCAGAATATGCCGACCAAGGGCTAGATTTCTGGTGCAGCGCTCCGCCCCAAATCGTCGATCACATCACTGTCACTAGCATTACCGGGCAAAAAATCGAAGGTCGGTATGTGGAATCTTGCTTTGTACCAGAAATGCTTGCCAGTGGGAGAGGTAAGACGGCAGTTCGGAAAGTTCTCAACGCAATGGCTCATGCTCAAAAACATGGCATTAACATTAGCGCGCTTGGCGGCTTTTCCTCAATTATTTTTGAAGAATTCAACCTGCATGAAAGTAAGCAGGTTCGCAACATTAAACTGGAATTTGAGCGTTTTACCACCGGCAACACCCATACGGCTTACATTATCTGCCGCCAATTGGAAGAGGTGTCGAAAGAGTTGGGCATTGATCTCAATAAAGCGACTGTGGCGATTTGTGGAGCCACAGGCGATATTGGCAGTGCTGTCTGTCGCTGGCTAGATGCTCGAACTGAGGTGTCAGAACTGTTGCTGATTGCCCGTAAGCAAGAGCGATTGCAAGCTTTGCAGGCGGAACTAGGCAGGGGCAAAATCATGGGACTGGAAGAGGCGCTGCCTTTGGCTGATATTGTAGTTTGGGTAGCCAGTATGCCCAAGGGTGTCGAAATTGACCCCACGGTTTTGAAAAAACCTTGTTTGCTGATTGATGGGGGCTATCCGAAAAACCTGTCAACAAAAGTTCAGCATCCGGGCGTCTACGTCGTCAATGGGGGCATTGTGGAGCATTCCCTGGATATTGACTGGCGGATTATGAAAATCGTCAATTTGATGGAAGTGCCGGGACGCCAGTTGTTTGCCTGTTTTGCCGAATCGATGCTACTGGAATTTGAAAAGTTGCACACCAACTTTTCTTGGGGACGCAATCAAATTACCGTAGAGAAGATGGAGCAAATCGGTGAAGCGTCCGTGAGGCACGGATTCCGACCGCTGTTGAGTTATTAACTTTACTCTCGTTTCTCATTCCCAGTCTCCGACTGGGAATGAGGTTTGATTGGCGAAGAGCCAGTTTACATAGCGAAGCGGCAGCCGGACTACGCTCTGGAGCCAGTCGGTAGCACAGGCGTAAGCAAAGGCAAAGCAATGACAGGCAAAGTTTACCAGTAAACCGAGAGACTGTGACTGAAAGCGACTCAAACTGTAAATCCGCCATTCCCGGAGTCTTTAATCCAATTAAGGATTGATTTATGGAGGATTGAGTCGGAAATCAGTTTCTAGAAAGAGTGATTTCTGAGTTTTCGCGTTATCTTTTTGAGAGTGCGATAGCGAAGCGCTGACTTGTCAGTTCGCTTGCAAGACGACTGCACCAAAGTCTGATTCTTTCGTCCTTCTTTTCATTAACAACAAGCTGTTGATAATAAAGACTAGAGAAAAGTCACACTATATGGAAGCTTTTAGAACTTAGCGGGAAAAGTCAGTTCAATTAAGGCTAAATCTTCAATTAGCACTAAAACGGCTATATCTTTGCCATTTCAAGGCAAAATCACTTGTTTGTCGTCAGCTACTACCTGCTGTATCGTCTCCGGCGAGATTTTAGGGTAGTTCGCTCAGGTTCAAGCGGGCAAAAATCGGAGCGTCAAGGTAGATTTCGATTTCGTGCATACTCTACAAGGTAGGATGTTGAGATAATGTACTCAATGTTATAGGTTATAGAAATCCTTAAGGTGGCAAATCCTGAGCGCAAGCCGTTACTTCTAGATTTTGAAAAGCCTCTGTCCGAACTAGAGGCACGAATTGACCAAATTCGCGAACTTGCAGAAGATCAGGACGTCGATGTCTCCGATCAGATTCGTCAGTTGGAGGCACGAGCAGTGCAACTTCGTGAGGAGATTTTCAATAGTTTATCCCCGTCCCAGCGACTGCAACTGGCTCGGCATCCTCGGCGTCCCAGTACATTAGACTACATCCAGGCGATGAGTGATGAATGGATGGAACTACATGGCGATCGCGGTGGGAATGACGATCCGGCTTTAGTTGGGGGTGTGGCTCGTCTGGGGGGGCGTCCCGTCGTGATGCTGGGTCATCAAAAAGGGCGCGATACCAAGGATAATGTCGCCCGTAATTTTGGGATGCCTGCTCCAGGTGGCTACCGCAAGGCGCTACGGTTAATGGAACACGCCAACCACTTCGGAATGCCGATTCTCACGTTTATCGATACGCCGGGAGCTTGGGCTGGTGTGGAAGCGGAGCAACGGGGACAGGGAGAAGCGATCGCCTATAATTTGCGGCAGATGTTCCGCCTGGATGTCCCGATCCTCTGCACCGTCATCGGGGAAGGCGGTTCCGGCGGCGCGTTGGGAATTGGCGTCGGCGACCGACTATTAATGTTTGAACACGCAGTTTATACTGTTGCGACCCCCGAAGCTTGTGCCGCGATTTTGTGGAAAGATGTCTCCAAAGCTCCCCAAGCAGCCGCAGCGCTAAAAATTACTGCTTGGGATTTGAAAAGCTTAGGCATTCTTGATGTTCTGTTGCCCGAACCTGTTGGCGGCGCTCATGGTGAGCCGCTTCAGGCAGCTGCCATCTTAAAAGACGCTCTGTTGCAAAACTTAGAAGAACTCTCCCAGATGACTGCTCAACAGCGGCGGGAGCTACGTTATCAAAAGTTTCGGAGCATCGGTGTTTTTACAGAAATCTCTGCCTAACGCAGGTTGACCCTAGAAGACGCTGTGACGAGTGGTATAATTAACAAGGTAACAAATTATTACAAGTTTCTCAGTTTAGACAAGTTGCTTTCTAAGAAATTAGCGATTAGCTGGCAAGCAATTAACGGAGATGAGCGAACCCGTCATCGACAACGACTCTAAAAAGGAGAACTGTACGTAGTAAGCGTTCCCCTAAGCGATCGCTTGAGCTTTTTCGCTTTCCTACAGGGTAGCCAAACCGAACGGGAAAGGTAAGCTAGAGAGCTGATGGCTACCTAATCAAAGAATATGGGAAGAATTGATGACTTCTCCAATCGAACGGCGTGCCTTGATTACCGGAGCCAGTAGTGGGATTGGCAAGGCGACAGCTTTGGCGTTTGCCTCATCGGGAATCCATGTGGCTTTAGTAAGCCGCTCTGAGTCTAAATTAGAGGCAGTCGTGGAAGCTGCCGCTAAGACAGGCGTGAAAGCGAAAGCTTATGCCCTGGATCTGGCCGATATTGAGCAGGTAAGAGAAAAGGTCTTCGCGATCGCTGACTCTTTTGGCCCGATTGATATTCTGGTTAACAATGCCGGTATGGGCTACACCGGCGAGATTATGTCAACACCTTTATCAGACTGGCAGCGAGTGATTGACCTAAATCTTACCAGCGCGTTTCAGTGTATCCAGGGAATTTTGCCCTCCATGCGCGATCGCGGCTCTGGGATAATTATTAATGTGGCATCAATTGCCGGTCAGCAACCTTTTCCTGGCTGGGGTGCCTACAACGTTAGCAAAGCTGCTCTAATTGCCTTATCTAAAACCCTCGCAGCAGAGGAACGTGCCAAAGGCATTCGCGTTGTGACTATCTCTCCTGGTGCTGTCAATACCCCACTTTGGGACACACAAACGGTTCAAGCCGATCTGAACCGTTCAGCCATGTTAACACCAGAAATCGTTGCCCAGTCGATTCTGCATATGGCTCTCGTGCCAGAACAGGCAGCGATCGCGGAATTAACCTTAATGCCGAACGCTGGCGTTTTATGAGTGTTGAGTTTTAAATTATAAGTTAAAACCTGAATTCATCACTCAACAGTCTCCAAAAATCCCTAACTAACTCATCACTCAGCGCTCAAAATTCATCACTCTGTTAACCACTCCAAACCCTAACATAGACTGAATCATGACTACTGCTTCTTCCTTCGGTTCTAGTGGCTCTAACCCATCAGGCGATTTGAGCGCCAAAATTGCTCCCCCGCGACCTGACCGCAACACAATGAATGGTAGAGAACCCAATTTGCAGCCACCTCCGGAAGAACTCAACGATGAGATGATGAGTGCTGTAAAAACCCTGCTACTGGGAGTGGGCGAAGATCCGGAACGGGAAGGCTTGCTCAAGACGCCTAAGCGAGTAGCAGAAGCAATGCGGTTTCTAACCAGTGGCTATACTCAGTCGCTAGAAGACCTTGTCAACGGAGCTATCTTTGATGAGGGTCACAACGAGATGGTTCTCGTCCGGGATATCAATGTCTTTAGCCTCTGCGAACACCATATGCTGCCATTTATGGGTAAGGCGCACGTCGCCTATATCCCTAACCAAAAAGTGGTGGGCTTGAGCAAGCTTGCCCGCATCGTTGAGATGTATTCCCGCCGCTTGCAGGTACAGGAACGGCTGACGCGCCAGATTGCTGAAGCGGTGCAGGCGATCCTTGAGCCAAAGGGAGTCGCCGTTGTTATGGAAGCTACCCATATGTGTATGGTAATGCGGGGCGTCCAGAAGCCCGGTTCTTGGACTGTTACCAGTGCAATGGTCGGTGTGTTTCAGGATGAGCAAAAAACTCGTGAAGAGTTTCTCAATTTGATTCGCCACCAACCCGCTTTCTTTTAAGCGTTGTTTGCAGTAAGAGCGGGGAGACCTCGCTTCTACTAAAGAGAAAAACTCCTGATTTCTCAAAGTGAGGACACGGCACTGCCGTGTCCTGACAACGTATAATGAATCGGGTTTTTATACCATTTGGTTATGAGGCGCTACATTAACGATTTCCCCAACCCCCCAATCAATTGCAGGGCTAAGAAATCTATATGTTGCAAACAAAAAACAAAATGGTTTTTAAACTCAGCATCCCCCCATTTGCTGACGCACTTGAGAAAGAGCATACCAAGTCTTTTCACCGACAATTCCGTCTACTACTAAACCGTTGCGTTTTTGGAAGAATCTAACAGCAGCATCGGTGTGCGGTCCAAATACGCCGTTAATTTGATCGTTAAAATCACCTGCTACAAATAGCACCTGCTGAAGTGTAATCACCGCTTCACCTTTAGCGCCCCGTTTCAGCATTGGCATATTAACCGGAGCGCCTGTATAAAGCGCTTGCCAAGTCAACGGTCCTACAATGCCATCTTCTTTGAGAAAAACCCAATTTTGGAAAACAATGACGGCATACTCTACTTCTTCATTAAAAATTCCGTGAATAACTCCGAAATAAGCGCACTTTTCAGTTAATATTTGTTGCAATTCTCTAACTGCCGATCCAGAGCTACCTAATCCCAGAACGGGTTTATTAAACTGAGCTTGATTCGTGAAAGTTTGATTTGATTCGTTAGCAAGCATGATGTGGAGTCCTTTGGATTTGTTGGTGTTCTACATCTCCAAAGTACTTTTAAGAAAGTGCTTGTTACTTCGCACGGTCGGGTAAACTAACTGGATCGGTTTGATATCGTTCTAGCTGTTCACCCATTAGCAGGAGGCGATAGCGAAGCGCAGAAAAAGTCAGTTCGCTCTTTTGCCATCGCCTGAAGCTACCCTACAACTTGAACCGTGTTCCCCGCAGTTTCTCAAACAAATCCGCAACTCTATTTAAATCTTTATCCCCAGGCGATCGCTCGACGCCACTAGATAAATCAATGCCGCTAGGATGCAGTTGAGCGATCGCGTCCAAAATATTATCTGGTGTCAAGCCCCCGGCAAGCAACCAGGGGCAGCTAGGATGGAACTGTCGCAGGTTCTCCCAGTCCAGCGTTTTGCCAGTGCCTCCCAACATTTGAGGATGATAGGCGTCCAGCAACAAGGTATTCACACACTCTGCATACGCATCTGCCTGAGTTAAATCCTCTGAGGTTTGCACTCTCAGCGCTTTGATGATTTCCACGCTGGGCAGCAACTGGCGCAACTGATGGCAAAATTCTGGCGTTTCCATACCATGTAACTGCACGCCTGTCAAGTTCCCAACAGCGACACATTGAGAGATTTCTTCCGGCGTCGTGTTGGCAAAGACGCCAATCCGGTCAATGTCAGGGGGTAGCCGTTCCATCACGGCACGGATTTGAAATGCACTCACGTAGCGCGGGGAGGAGGACACGCAAATGAATCCCAGGGCGGTTGCTCCCAGTTGCGCGATCGCTTGCCCTTGATCTGGTTTGGTAATCCCGCAAATCTTGACTCGCATTGAATTTTTTTCGATTTGTATCAAAAATTAATATAACTGTTAACTGTTAAAACAAATTCTGGCTTTTTACTAAGAGGTTTCTATAATACTTTGTGTTTTGATATTTGTGTCAAAGCAGGAGACAAGAACTTGATTCACTTGACGATACTAGCTGCCTTACAATCTACCGTTCCCGCGACCCCATCGTGGACTCCAACTGTCGGATTGGTGATGATTCTGTGCAACCTGTTGGCGATTGCCATCGGTCGCTTTGCTATCCAGAAGCCAGGAATAGGGCCAGACCTTCCTCTAGATAAGCCCGCTTTGTTCCGCAATTTTACCTTGCCTGAACTCCTAGCGACAATGAGTTTCGGTCACATTATTGGAACAGGCGTCATCCTAGGATTAACGAACGCGGGTGCCCTTTAAAAGGCAATTGTTTCTGCTTTGGGTGACTTAAAAATTTAGCTCATCCATAAGAAAGAATAAAGAGTTCCCGCCGCGTTTTATAATCCCTTCGTTGCTAATTTTATCAATGCAGGAGAAAAGAAATTGATTGACTTAAGTTTACTTGCAAGTTTACTTGCAGCAGTGCAGCCGACTGTTCCTCCAACACCAGCATTCAGTCCCTCTGTATTCATTGTCATGGCTGTTTTCAACATTCTGGGTCTTTTCGTTGCCCGCAATGCCGTCCAAAAGCCGGGAGTTGGCCCCAAACTGCCTTTCGTGCTTCCCGGTTTTGGCAACAACTTTAGCCTCGCTCAATTTATTGCGGGTCTGAGTTTTGGTCACATCCTGGGAACAGGTGCCATCTTGGGACTGACTAACACGGGTCTCCTGTAGAAACCATCGCGTCTCGATAATAACTGTCTTTTAAGTGAAGTTGGTAGGGTGGGCACTGCTCGCCAATTGCCCTAATTGTAGGCAAGGCTCACTCTCCTACTTCACGCTTCATTAGTCATCGTTCAACCTTCTACAAGAGCCGTCGTATATCCTGGTAAGTGCAGGGTAAGAATAGGAAAGTTTAATGCAGGCAGCTTGGCGAGTTGGCTCTCTATTCGGAATTCCGCTATTTATAGATTATTCGTGGTTTTTTATTTTAGCTTTGATCGCCTTTGCGAACGCCCTGGATTTCTCACCAGTATTGGGGCCAGTGCTAGGCGGGGGTGCGGGATTATTAATGGCTTTGTTGCTGTTTGGCTCGGTTTTACTGCACGAACTGGGTCACAGTTTAGTCGCGCGATCGCAAGGCATCGAAGTAAATTCGATTACTTTATTTCTATTTGGCGGGATTGCGGCGATTGACCGGGAATCCAAAACCCCAGGCGCAGCCTTTCAAGTGGCGATCGCTGGTCCTGCGGTTAGCTTAGTGCTGTATTTGCTATTTAACCTACTGGCTCATGGGCTGCCAATATCCGGTATCGTGCAGGTCATGGCATTAGACTTGGCGAAGATTAACTTAATCTTGGCATTATTTAACCTGATTCCCGGTCTCCCCTTAGATGGCGGACAAGTTGTGAAAGCAGCCGTGTGGAAGTTCACCGGAAATCGCTTTCAGGGCGTCCGTTGGGCAGCCAAAAGCGGTTTAATTTTAGGTTGGGGAGCGATCGCTGTGGGAATGTCGATTATTGCGTTCCAGGATCAGTGGTTCAGTGGCTTCTGGATTGCCTTACTCGGCTGGTTTGGTATTCGCAATGCCCGTTCCTACGACCGAATGACCACCCTCCAAGAATCCTTGCTCCAGATAGTGGCTAAAGACGCCATGACCCAAGAATTTCGGGTTGTGGATGCAAATAAGACCTTGCGCCAGTTTGCCGATGAGTACATTCTGGAAGTTGCAACAGTTGCCTCTCACTTTCCGGTTTACTTTGCGGCGAGTGAAGGTCGCTATCGCGGTTTAGTCTCTGTTGAAGATTTGCATTTTGTAGAGCGTAGTCTGTGGGAAACTCAAAATCTGCATAGTATTGTGCATCCCCTGACGGAAATTGCCACTGTTGAAGAGAAAATGCCCTTGGTGGAAGTGATTAACTGCATCGAAGCCAAGCAGTTAAATTGGATGACTGTCCTCTCACCCGCTGGGACAGTCGCCGGTATTATCGACCGGGGCGATATTGTCCGCGCTGTGGCATCGAAGCTAAATTTACTCATTTCCGATGCAGAAATCAAGCGCGTCAAGGCAGAGGGCACCTATCCGCCGAGTTTGCAGTTACAAGCGATCGCAAAATCAACAACTGATTAATTGACACTAGGATGACACTAGGAAACGAGTCTGAATATGCTCATACAGCACTTCCAGATGCTCGCACGCTACAACACGCTAGCAAATCGCAGACTTTATGAAGTTTGCACTCGGCTGGACGATGTAGAACGTAAGCGCACCAGACCCGCTTTTTTCAAAAGTATTCACGGGACGCTTAATCACATCATGGTAGGCGATCGCATCTGGTTGTCGCGGTTTGAGGGCAAAGAAGTCCCCTCCACCGGACTCAACGCGATTCTCTATGAGGATTTCGACCAGCTTACAAAAGCGCGTATATCAGAAGATGAGCGCATCGAAGCCTTCGCGGCTAGTTTAAACGACGAATTCTTGAGCGGTACGATCGAGTACCGCAATAACCAAGGAAATATCTATATCGATCCGGTTGATTTGTTGATCGCACACTTTTTTAATCATCAGACACACCACCGGGGACAAGTTCACGATTTGTTGACGCAAACAGAAATTGCCCCGCCAGTTCTAGATATGCACCGAGTTATCCGACCTTAGAGTTAGTAGCGTTAGCATTGTCCATATTTATTCTGTGAGGAAATCGCTAATTCTGGCTGCGCCAAAATTTCCTGCCACTCCTCTTCTGATAAAGGCTGCACCCGCATCTCGACACCAAAACAATCGCTAGCTGCTACCGTCAAGGCTTCTACAACTGTGGGAATTAGCGCCTCTCCCTGTTGATTAATCGGTAGCTTGATCGGCGTCACAGCCTCGCCAAACACCTGCTCAAACAGCGTGGCGTCCGGCGACAAACGCATCGATCCGTGCTGCAAAATGGTATTGCCTCGCCTCATCTGGGCGCTACCAATTAATTTAGAATTATCCGCTAAAACTAAATCGGCACCCGTAGCGGTGCCAAAACAATTGGGATTTTGAATGTAACCCCGTCCTGCCGAACCGTAGTGCAATTCTAAACCAAGCGATCGCCATCCTTGAATCAAAAACTCACAAATTTCCTGGTACGCTTGGATGGGACTGCCAGCTAGTCCCGACGTTACCACCATGTAGGTTAAATCGCCCTGGTGCAGCACTCCTCGTCCGCCAGTCGGACGCCGCACCAAATCTACTACACCCGCCGCAGCTAGCTGCTGCCAAGATGCAGGCAAGCGGTGTTGATGATATCCCAGGGAAATTGCCGCTGGAGACCAGGTGTAAAACCGTAAGGCTGGGGGATGCAAACCCAGATGGTGCTGCTCCAGTAACCATCGGTCGATTGCCATCTGGACACGACCTGACGCTTCCAGCAGCGGAATCAAACGCCAATAGCAGTTATTGGTCATTTGTCATTTGCCTAAAACCAATGACCAATGACCAATGACTAACTACCAAACTCAGCTTGTAAAGCTTCGTCGTTATTATCTGCAATCGTTGCTACAACGGTGACAGCGCGGGAAATTTCTCCGGGAGAAAGCTCTGCGACAGTGCGAGATGTTAGCACTACCACTTGGTTATCCACAATGCCAAAACGGGATTCAAACGTGTCCGACCAATTCATTTCCAGAAGTTTCCGCATCAAAAGCGGTTCGTTCGTGGCAGGTAGCTTCAGGACATAAGACCAAACGGTGAAAGTATCCTCCTCAGTGATACCCGTGAGTTGCACAAACACCTCAACGCTACCGTACTTAAATTTCCAAAGATAGCTGCTGTCTTCGCCACGGCTCACCATTGCCGTATCGTCCTGATCCAGGCTGGAGATAACGGTTTGAATCACATCAACATAGTTGACTACCGTTGCATCCTCGATCAGCTCATTGGTAACTATATCCTCAGTTGACAGTCCTTGGGTGGAAACACTTTCCACAGCAGGCTGGTTGGTGGTCATAATACCTTCTGCTTATCGTTTTGCGGTTTGCCTAGACCAACTCTATCGTTTAGAGGCACATTTGGAGGACACCTCTAAAGATTAGTTTTTTGTTTTCAAACGTTAAGTAGCCCAATAAGTAGCCCAATCATCGCCGCATAGGCGATCGCTCTCGCCTTTAACTTCTTCCTTTTATTCTCGTTACCAGGACGGGTAGACCACCCTAGTAACGAGCGTTAGCACGGGTTTCGTCTGCTTCTACTGCTTCTCGACACCCGCGTTTCAAACCATTAGTTGGCGATCGCTTAAAGACTGTTCTCCATCTAAAGCCGTTGTCTTGTCAGAAACCGGCTTATGAGCAATCAAATACTTGCTCATAAAATGAACTTCAGTCGAAATATTCTCAAAGCCTGCTTTCTCCAACCGTTTCACCAAATCATCCCTAATGTAATGTTTGTAGTACGGCTCGTGGAATGTTTCTGGAAAGTTTTCCATCAGTGGCATCAAGTCTGGAGCATCGCTGACCTGAATCGAGTCGCAGATAATAAAGACTCCACCCGGTTTCGTGACTCGGTAGCACTGCTCGATTACCTGCTGACGCACCGCTGCCGGAAGCTCATGGAAGAGAAACACGCAAGTAACCGCATGGAAATGCTCATCCACGTAGGGGATTTTCTCAGCATTCGCTTGTAGGAGTTGGGGCAATTCTCCAGGATTTTCAGATAACAACTGATTCGCCTTCCGCAAGTAAGCGGGTGACAAATCTATCCCAAACAGAGATGCTTCAGGCAAAGCGCCCCGGATTAATTTCAAAGTGCGCCCCGTTCCACTAGCCACATCGAGAATGCGAATTTGTCTGGGTGGAATAGAATCAAAAGCTTTCAGCCCTTGTTTCAATGGCGCGAGAATCCGTCGCCGCATCGCATCTGCCGTGCCACCAAAAAGAATTTCTACCTGCAAATCATAGAGATTGGCTGACCAATCACTTAAGTAACCATCAGTTTGATGATGGAAGTTTTGCAGGTAGTAGCTAGGATAACCATCCGTAGAAATGTTTGGCGAAAATTCTTGATACCGCTTCTGTTTAGCCCGCTGATGTATTTGCAGCGTATCCAGCCAAACCATCGGATAATAGCGGAAAAAATCGCTCCATGAGTTATCAAACAGTAAGCTAGCGGGATATACACCTCGCTCGGCATCCTGCCAATCAGCTTCGATAATCCGATCGTGCCTTTGTTTCAGTTTTTGTATAACATCTGGCGGAATCGGTTTGGTTTTCACCTCTACCTGAGGAGAAATTAAATTCAGCAACTGCGAATTTAATATTTTATGAGCTAAACCAAAGTAATTTTTGCCTTGCTGAAAAGTCTGATAGGTCAGCTTGGTTAGAGTCTCAGTAATAGTAGTTGCTGGGTCAAGGTTTGAGGTTGACTGCATAGAGGCTAACAAGGGGTGCTGAAAACTGAGTATGACTATGAAAAAGCTGAGCAATTATATGTCTTTTTGTTAAGACATATTTTTTATGTTAACGCAGTTTTTCCAACTGCCATCTGTCTCCAGTGGGACAAGAAAAAGAGCCACCCCTAAGGGTGGCGGGCTAGGGATTAAGCGTTTTTCAGGATGGGGTTTCCCCATTTCTACAGCTTGGAACGCTTTAAGGGAGGCAGACTGAAAGACTATCCAAAACTCCTGAAACCCTTTAAAAATCGTAGGGAATGGTAGAGCGTAAGCGAAACCCAACAAACTAAACCAGTGCTGGGGAACGTGAACTCAAAGAGAGCCTACACATCCGAGATTTGTCAGACAATCAGGAGGCAGAGTCTGCATTAGAAGCAAAAGCCTAGCAAAAATGTCAGGCTTTGCCTCCACACAATTTGCATTCCCATCGAGTAAATGAGGAATTAGCAATCATAGTAGAGAGCGAACTCGTAGGGATGGGGGCGCAGCCGCATCGGGTTGACTTCGTTATCGAGCTTGTATGAAATCCAAGTTTGGATGAAGTCTGGGGTGAACACGCCAGTCTCGGTCAAGAAAGCGTGATCGCTTTCCAATGCCTCCAGGGCACCTTCGAGAGATCCTGGGGTGGAAGGAACGTTCGCCAGTTCCTCTGGGGTCAGGTCGTAAATATCCTTATCCAAGGATTCGCCGGGGTCAATTTGGTTCTTGATACCATCTAGACCCGCACAGAGCATGGCAGCAAATGCCAAGTAGGGGTTAGAAGTCGCATCCGGACAACGGAACTCTAAGCGCTTGGCTTTAGGATTGGTACCAGACAGCGGAATCCGAATCGAGGCAGAACGGTTGCCTTGGGAGTAAGCCAAGTTCACGGGTGCTTCAAAACCGGGCACCAAGCGCTTGTAAGAATTGGTCGTGGGGTTGGTCAAAGCCAACAGCGCCGGTGCGTGCTTGAGGATGCCACCGATGTAGTGCAACGCCATTTGACTTAAGCCAGCGTACTTATCGCCTGCGAATAGCGGCTGTCCATCCTTCCAAATCGACTGGTGGGTATGCATCCCAGAACCGTTGTCGTTAAACAGTGGCTTCGGCATGAATGTGACTGTTTTGCCATATTTCTTGGCAACGTTCTTGATGACGTACTTGTAAGTCATCAGATAGTCAGCAGCTTGCACCAAAGTTGCGAAGCGGAAACCAAGTTCGCACTGACCGCCGGTAGCAACTTCGTGGTGGTGCTTTTCAATCGGCACCCCGCACTTCGCCATCGTCAGCAGCATTTCTGTCCGCATATCTTGCGAGGTATCCGTCGGCGCGACTGGGAAATAACCCTCTTTGTAGCGGGGTTTATAACCGAGGTTGCCACCCTCTTCTTTTTTACCAGAATTCCAACGTCCCTCCACGGAATCTACGTGGTAATAGCCTTCATGCTGGTTTTGGTCAAAGCGGACATCATCAAAGATAAAGAATTCAGCTTCTGGACCAATGAAGGCTGTATCGCCAATGCCGGTAGAAATTAGGTAGTCTACTGCCTTCTGAGCAATAGTGCGGGGGTCGCGGCTGTAAGGTTCGCCCGTCCGGGGTTCGATAATGCTACAGACTATGCTTAAAGTCGGCTCTGCCATAAATGGGTCGATCCAGGCAGTTGTCGGATCTAGCACCATCGCCATGTCTGATTCGTTGATGGCTTTCCAACCCCGGATACTGGAGCCATCAAAGGGTACGCCCTCGGTGAAGCTACTTTCGTCAATTTGGTTCTGATACATCGACAAATGCTGCCAGATACCCGGCATATCGATGAACTTGAGGTCAATGATCTGGATGTTTTTTTCTTTGACGTAAGTCAAAAATTCTTGCGGGGTCTGGAACATTATGACGGACTCCTTAATTTCTAAGCTGGCTCAGTCTGGAAAGCAGAAAAAACAGTAAGAGCGATCGCCAGGGTTGGTGAATCGTCAAGTCCAGATGGGTAGAACCTGGATTGAAAGCAAGCCTTTTCAGGTGAGACTTCCCTATCCAGAAGTACAACTTTCCTGGCTGAAAATCTTTTTTCTCCCCTTTTGCCCATCTCAAGAACTCTCCCACTCAATCCCCTGTCCGCGCTTATGCGCCGCTACGCTAACAGTCTTCAGCCTTTTTTCAAGACGGAAGGCATCAATGTACTGGATCATCCTAGGGATAGGTGCCAGGAGATTTTGTATTCAGCTATACAGAATAGGGGAGTCCGGATTGATCCCGGAACTATAAAAAGTTAAAATTTGTAGCAAGATTTACAAAAGAATCTCATATACAGCAACAATTTTACTAATCAGTAGCTTTTGCTACTTTTGTGCGGGGGGAAGCATGATGTTTAATTTAAATACGGATTTTGAGCAAGATTTTGACCAACAAGAGGCATTTGAGTATCGACCTGGGACGAGAGTGGAGCTAAAGCAGCGTCCTGGAGTAGTTGATATTATTGCTGAATATGACCCGATGATGGTGCCGCCCATCTGGTTGCTCAACGATCCGCAGCCGCGATATCCAGAAGAGCTGACATTACTGCCAGTGCCGATGAGAGGCGTCTGTTGGTTGAAGCCGGTGAGCCGTCGTCGAAAAGCTAGCTCTACGGGTCAGTCACGGGATGGCAACCTGATGCGCCAGAGGGCTTGCAGCATCACCCCGGAAAAAATTGCTCTCTAAAAATTGTAGCGATCGCTCTCAACATTAGTGAAGATGCTTGTGGAGATGGAGATATGCTAGTGAAAGTGTTTGTTGTTGTACACTACACCCTAGAAACTGGGTATGCAACAGCACACTAAACAATAGAAAATCATCTATATAGCTTGTTGTTGGGAGAGCAATTTCATGCGCGACGCAGTCACAAACCTGATTAAGAATTACGATGTTACGGGTCGTTACCTGGATCGCAATGCCGTAGATTCCCTGAAATCCTATTTTGAAACCGGCACAGCACGAGTCCAGGCGGCTGCTGTGATTAACTCCAATGCAGCTTCGATTGTGAAGCAGGCGGGGTCACGGCTGTTTGAAGAACTGCCGGAACTGATTCAACCAGGCGGGAATGCATATACGACTCGTCGCTATGCTGCTTGTCTGCGGGATATGGACTATTACCTGCGCTATGCCAGCTATGCGTTGGTTGCAGGTGATACGAATGTGCTGGATGAGCGGGTGCTGCAAGGTCTTCGGGAAACTTACAACTCGTTGGGAGTGCCGATTGGCCCCACCGTGATGGGCATCCAAATCATGAAGGACATTGTGAAAGAACAAGTGGCAGCGGCTGGGGTTACAAATACAGCATTTGTGGATCAGCCCTTTGACCACATGACCCGCGATTTAAGCGAACAGGATGTCTAAGCAGCTAATAGCAATGAATAATTAACGATTAGCTAAGAGCTGGTGAGCGATCGCACTTTTTACCTTGTACTGGGGTAGAGTGCGATCGCTTTTGTTTATGCTGTACTAACGCTAATTTGAAGACACCAAAAGCCTATCTCGATGACAAACTCTCAATACTTAAAGGAACCAGATCGCCATGATTGGTAAATCCTAACAGCATTGGCTCCTGCGGTCGGATAAACTTGCCCGTCAGTACACAGCGTTGTTCTTGCTGCGCTGTGGCGGGAACGCTAGAGAGGATATCAGACCTGGAGAATTGAGGTTTATAATCATCGGATTTCTGCTGCACGTAGTTCCAGAGGATATCTCGAATCAAAGCTTGATATCCCTGATGACCTGCGAGTTCCTTGAGTTCTTCCTTCAGTTCTCTCTCCAAGCGTATGCTGGTGACTTCCATTTCAGTAGTTGAGGTGCGAGGTAGGGTACGCATGATTTTTCTCCTAAAATTTGTGGACAGATTAGTAATACAAGTGTAGTATATTGAAAGCCACATTCAAGTTAAACCATTCAAGAAGCCTTCCTGTGAGACATACACCTGCTTTCTCCATCTCATCAGCCAGCGATTCCTACTCCTTAACGGGTTGGGAATCAGTCGGTGCGGGCGTGGAGTTTCTTTTTATGGGTGGATATGGTTGCCAGGGGCAAGGTAGGGAGATTGATAAAAATTTGGAGCGCCATAATAGTGGGAGTCTGCGGTTTGCAGAACCCGAACTAAACAAACCAAGCGGGAGGTACAGGCTAAAAGTAGCTGTACCAACATAGGACGAGAAGACTCAAAAAGTTTTTCCAGCCCCCGCTTCTAATTACCAGAGGCGGGGGTTAATTGTATGAGGAGCCAAGTCGTGACAAGCGCAACTGACGTGTTAGGTAGGTCGGTAGTTGTATTTTCCCAGAACTACTTGCCCATGAGCCGGGTCAATATTAAGCGAGCGATCGCTCTATTGATCGGTGGTAAAGCCGAACCTTTGCAGTTTAGCGATGCAGCTGGCTGGCAAGTGCGATCGCCCAGCGTGGTGATCGATGTGCCAGAACAAATTCGCCTCACCGTCACGAGTGCAGAGCGAGTTTGGAAGGTTCCCCCAGTGAACCGTCGGGAATTGCTGCGGAGAGACCATCACACCTGCCAATACTGCGGCAACACGAAACAGTTGACGATCGATCACGTCCTTCCCTTATCAAAGGGCGGAAAACACACCTGGGACAATGTAGTTATCGCCTGCGAAAGGTGCAATCAACGCAAGGGCGATCGCACTCCTACTCAAGCGGGAATGCCCCTCCGCACCCAGCCTAAAGCCCCCATGCACCCTGCTGTTGCCTTTGCCGAACAGTTCTGGCGCGAACAGCACGATCACCTGGATTTGTAAGGAGACACCAAGCAATGCTGAAATTAACTTACACCGAAAACGGCTTTTACTTGGAGTGTCTAGCTCAATCTCTAGAAGAGTGGGTGGCACGGCGGGTGATTTTGGCGCTGCGAGTGGGTACCCCCATCTCCGTCGAACCCAGCACCGCTTGCTTCTTGCTTCCGGCTTGTTTGCCAGAAATCGGACGGTTGGCAGATGAAGCGCAGCGGGAAGGTTCGGAAATTATTGGCTTGTGTGCTTGCGATGCCGAGTACGTTGAAGTCTGCCTGTATGGTAGTTGGGTGGATGGAGGCTCAAAAAATGGAGAGGGTGTTTTTGTGACTGCAATGAGCGATCGCGCTGAATTCTTCCTCTTCAAGCTTTGGCAAGATGCACAAGCTTGTACCTCCTCCTTGAGGTAACTGTAGGGGCGCACCGCAGTGCGCCCTTTTCATCTTGACTCATTTCCACAGTTAATCTAAAAATAGAATAGGGTTCAAAGGATTTTTTAATTTGAGGAATATTCCTGTGTTTTTAGAAAATAAAAGAATTGCGGGAATAGCAAAATATGCCTTTAGTAAACACGAAGCCTTAAACCAAGCAAATTTTACTGCTTTGAATGTAGAGAGCCTCAAAGGTACTTTGTCTTACTTCTCTCATTCGTACTCTAAGGGAGAAATTAGCGATAAGGCATTTGAGGCTTTAGTACGCTATGCCTGTGCAATCTTTATCGATAATGAAGTAGAAGAAAGGGTTCAAGAAGCTTTGGAGCATAAGCTTACGCAGTTCTGGAATTCAAAATTATCGCCAGCATTAGAAGAATACATTTCTGACAGAGAAGCAACTGTTTATAAAGCTAATCTATCTCGGCTTCTGAGGAGCAGATAATTATGTCTGAGCAAGAACCTCAATTTAATGAAAGCTACGATAATAAAAAAGAAACACAAAATGATAGAGGAGATTTAGATAATATTCCTGCTGAATTAGAAAATCTGCCTGCAGAAGTAAAAAGAGTGGTGCAAGCAACTCTCTCAATGCAACGAATTTCTACACCTTTTGGTTCCCCACTTCAAGGCAAGATTAACGAAGAGCATATCTCAAAAATACTTGAGATTGTAGAAAAGGATGATGAGAGAACGTTTGCTGATGCTCAGTCAGCTCGAATGTACACTCTTATTAATACGATTATTATTTTAGGATTTTTAACGGTTTTCTTAGTCAATAAAGATGTAGAAGTTTATAGAGAGCTACTGAAGTTGACTGTTGCTTTTGCCGGTGGCTTAGGAAGTGGCTTCGGTTTGAAAGGCTATTTAGACAGAAAAAGCAAGTAGTCTTTGCATCTGGGAAATGACACAGATGACTAACACACTGAATAAGGAAGAGTACACTAAGCTACTTGCTGAAACTTCGCCACGAGGCATTGACACAGAGACAGAGCATAAACGCCTAATAAATGAAGTTAAGGAAAATTGTAGGGAATGGTTGAGGAAACGTTACCCAACAAAATCCTAAAAGTGTTGGGTAACGTTTCCTCAACCATTCCCTACTGGGCTAAGAGGTTTTTGGCGCTAACTGAACTGTATTAACCCATAATTAACTCAGGCATTTTAAAAAATTGGTCAACACTTCTAAAACACCTGCCAAACGATGCAGTCAAACAGGAATCGTCAGCCTGCAATAAATTTAAGCGCAGCACCGTTCATGCAGTAGCGTTTGCCAGTCGGGCGTGGACCATCGTTAAACACATGACCTAAATGCCCACCGCAGCGATGGCAATGCACTTCAACTCTGGTCATAAAAAGTGACTTGTCTGTGGATGTGCCGATTCCACCTTCAATGGGAGCATAAAAACTGGGCCAACCAGTATGGCTGTCGAATTTAGTTTCAGAGGTAAAAAGCGGTAAGTCACACGCCGCACACTCATAAATCCCTTTAGCGTATTGCTTATCGAGAGGGCTAGCCCCAGCACGTTCGGTACCGTGTTGACGTAGGACGTTAAACTGTTCGGGCGTCAAAATTTTACGCCATTCTTCCTCAGTTTTGTTGATTTCAAAGTTATTGTTTGAAGCTGCCATAACTCCCGATCTCCCAGTTAGATAACGTGATAACCATGCCGCACCTACGATTGCTGCGCCAGCCTTTAAAAGATAACGTTTTTTCATGCTGCATTATTCAGTTGTCGGTGTGAACCAGCCAGTTCAACCTTGAGAGAGTTTATTTGGCTCTATCTCTAGGATGCGCGATCGCCCTGAATTAAGTCTGATAACCTGCTTAAAATTCGCTAAGAAGCCTGGATCAGATAAAGAGGCATCGGCTCAAATTTGCTTGAGATAAAATTCAAACCGTTCCCGGAGTTGTTCAACTGTCAGATTTTGAGTCCAATATTCCACTAAAGCGTGACCAAATGCCCAGGCATTGCGTTCTGGTGAAGCGGGGTTTTCCAACAGCAAAGACCAAAGGGATAGCAGGTCAAAGTTGATAGGGTTTTCGCCCGGATTCAAGAGCGAGAACAAATCATACGCCATCTGGAGTTTGCCAATGACAACCGGCAATTGTTCCACGGGAATTTGGTCTGCCAGCAGATATGCTAAGTTTGGTCGTCCGGTTGTCAGCGTGGCAATGAACTGGAGGACGGGACTTTTGAGCAGTGCAGCCAGTCCCTGTGTAGTTGTCATCTGGAAGGTGTAGCGGTCGATGATTTTGGCAGCAGCGACAGTGCGGGCATCCAAGTTACGCAAAAAACGGGCAAGGCGGAGTTGCTTAGTAGGCGCGATCGCATCCACCAGTGCCAATGATAGTGCGTCCACTCCCCATGCAGCTCGACCCGTTTTCGTGTCACCTGTGACGACGGGTAGAACCAGATTGCAGAAGTCGCCTAGAAGCGATTTGCGATACTCGGTAGCTTCCCGAATCGCCTTTTCCTTCGGGCGATCGCCTGCTTGCCAGTCGTAGGGAGGTTCCCACTCGCGGATGGGGCGCAGACGATCCACCTGAGTGACAATTGCGATAGCGCTCAAGTCTGCAACTTCTGCCTTCATATCTTTGAGAAAGTCCATATCCATTTGCAGTGCCGGATCGAGGGCAGGAGTGACTAATAGCAACAGATCCGCGTTGGTGGCATAATCCAGCACAAGCTCTCGTAAATCCGCCCGGTTCACTTGTTCGTAACCCGGAGTATCCCAAAGTGTCAGGGTTTCCCCCAATTGGCTCTGCCAGTGGTAATTCTGAATCTTATCAGTGCTGGGTAACACATCGACTGCGGCTCGATCTGCTTGAAATAGTGTATTAATCAAGCTACTTTTTCCAGATCCGGTTCGTCCCACCAGCAGAATATTGACGGGTTTTTGCTCAACCACTTCGACGGGTTCTACTTGAGACAAGATTTCTTTGAGAGTTTGTGTTTTTGCCTTGGGTAACGTCGGTGTGGAAACAGAGGATTCTAACGCTGGTAGTGTAGTAGTGCCTCCGTAAAGAGCGATCGCTTGCCGACATAAGTTTCGGAGGGCAGCTTCCCGGAGCATCTGGCTCAAATTCCCCAGCAATTCCTGATTTGCCTGGTTACTAGAACGCTGAGTGACTTGTTTTGCCACCGCCACCACCGGATTCAAGAGCCACTGCGCCCAGTTCCATACTTGCCAGAGTTTACGAGCCGATGGCTCCAGCTTGCGATAAACGCCGTATGCTTGGTATGCCTGCCCAATCGTGACCCGATCGAGGGCAGGGGATAACTTCTGTATCCACCCGTCCAGATCGTCCACCGTTCCCCGAATCAGCCCGTAAGCTTGAGTAACGTGAATGTTCAGCAGGGGATACTTTACTTCAGGATGGTAGACATGAGCGATCGCTACCACAAGATCCTGGCATCGCTGCCAAAAGGTTTGCCAGTCTTCCCAAATCGGGCGATCGCTCTGTGCGGCTTTCAGGATCTCTTGATAGGCGACTTCTGCTTGATTTACGGCATCATTTGCTGCTGGTAGCCCTACAGTGTCGCCTGCACCCGATTCTAGTTCAGCGCTGACCTCAGCCATAACAGATTCTATTTGCGCGATCGCTGGTCGAGTCCACTTAACCAGCAGCCAACGCCAACCCACGAATACAAGAGTAAATACAGCCCAGATCCAATTAATCCGCCACTCATGAATCTGCAACCCTGCCGATACTAGCAAGAAACCGACGATCGTTGCGATCGGCGTTGCCAACACCACCCACTGCCACACCTTTAATTGCACCATTGTTCCAAACCTGTCTCGATTCGACTGCTTATACCGTTATTGTCGATCTAACTTCCTCTGATGCTAGACCCCATAATGCGGGATAAGGTAATGTTCTAGACCTGTGTATTGGTTGTCATACAGCCCGCCCAAATTCATAGCGGTTGATGAACAGTCCAATCACCGTGTCATGCATCAAGACAGATTTAGAGAAGCAAATGGTTTTGCGCGCCAACCGTTTGATCCGAGTCCTTAGCGTTAAGTGTTTTCGTTCAATGCGCTGAGTGTTCGTTTTACCAACCGTATGCTGTTCGGGCTCGAGCAATCGCAAGTAAGCCCCCCACCTATCGGTGTAAAACTGCTGGATGCCAAAGGGGGTGAGCAAGGTCATGAGCGCTGAGAGGGCGGCATCTTCATGGGGCGCTAGAACATAGCCCAGCACGGCACCCGTTTGATGGTCGATGGCATGCCAGAGCCATCGTTGCTGCCGCTTTGATTGTACAAAGCTCCACATCTCGTCCATTTCCGCTTCGTCTACCCGCACTATCATGGCTGCGGTGGGAGGAGTTGGCTTCTGCTCTAACACGGCCCGGTTAACCGGCTCCAGATGCCGATGTTTTTTTTAACTCCTCAATCACTGTCGTCGGACTAACCTTCAGCACCCGAGCCGTATCCCGAATGCCGCTGCCATTCATCGCCATATCACTGATTTGCCGCTTGACCTCAGGCAAGTAGCCTCGGTAGGTGTAGTCACGGATGAAAGAGGCACGCGAACACTGGGTGTTGCGGCAGCGATAGCGCTGCTTACCTTCATCACTTTTGCCATTTTTGACGACATCAGGGGTGTGACAAGTGGGGCAGCAAACGGGTTCGAGAACCATGAGCAGAGAGTGGGTATCAGGACTCTTCTATTTTGCCGTGAAACACAGGTCTAGAACACTACCAGCAATATGAGGAAGAATAACTGATGGAAGCTGAGTATGATTTTAGCCAGGGGAAGCGGGGAGCAATCGAGCCAACGCCGCCAGGGAAAACACGTATCACCATCCGATTAGATGATGATGTCTTAGCATGGTTTCGCGAGCAAGTTCATCTAGCAGGTGGGGGAAATTATCAGACGTTAATCAACGATGTACTTCGCCAGCATATCCAACAGCATCGCGAACCATTAGAAGAAACGCTACGGAGAGTTTTACGAGAGGAACTTGAGCGGATGGGGAAATGAAGTGCGATCGGCATTGCCGATACTACCCACTGCCACACCTTTAATTGCACCATTACCCCACCCCTACCTAAATTAGACTTCTTATACCGCTATTGTCGATCTAACGTGAGCTTTGCCGTTAGACCACAGTTAAGCAGTGATTTTTGGTAGAGTGTAGCGGATATTTGAGTCAAGCAAGCTTGCACTTGTGGAGAGAATTCCAGACGAAGCTTTACTGGTTCGAGGAGGTCGCAATCTCCCAGAAGATATCCAACGTGGAACGGGAACCCACCCTAGCGGCGTGACGGGAATTTCCGTGGAATGTGCAGTAGGATTGTCTGTAGTGGAGTTGGCACCAGTAATCCCTCATAGACAGGTTGGTGTAACTACAGTGGGCGAAGTTCGGTCTTTAGGTGGGGATGTAATCCGAACATCCGGCAGAAGTCCAAATCATGCCACCTTGACTGGCTTAACTCCGGAGCAAATCAGCAGTCTTCTGACACCTGCCATTCCCAATCCAGCTCGGCAGTAGTAAGCAGCAAAGGAAGCACATGAGTCAACTAAGAGTCTTTGCAGATTTTCATAATGCCGATGTCCAGGGTCGCTTACGTTTGAACTGTATTGGCACAATTGAAGACTTGGCTCTTCAAAACATCAAGTTGCACGATGGTCAGTTGCTGACGCTGTACAGTGAAGATTTGGAAGTGGATGGAGTAGTGCAATATTCTGAAGAAGAACATTTGTGGGTTGCCGTCATTGATTGGAATGGAATCAAGCAACTGGAAGACCTTGCACTTCAAGTACAATAGCAACATAATTTACTGCTAACACGACAATCCAAATTTAATCTTGCTATCCACACCCTAATCCCTTGAATAAGCACCATCTGGCACTAGCCAGTCAAAGCTGAAATGCTCTGGTGGCATCATTTCCCGCTGCCTGAAAGCTTATATTGTCGGGATTCCTCCACAGCGCCGAGCGTTACGTTAGCCATTGCCAAATTAGGTGCAAAGATGTGTGCTAAACGGAGTATCAGTTGTAAGAAGAACGACGACACGCCGTTAGATTATTCACTAAATCGGGAATATTAGATGTAGAGACTGCACGTAGCAACTACAGAACACAAACATGAACGCAGAAGAACATATCCGCCGACTATCCCATATAGCTATAAAAAGCAGGGATCTACTTCCCGAACAGTCGGGAATCTATTACGTAATAGACGAAAAATCTATAATCTGGTATATAGGACAGGCAAAGAACTTGCGTAGCCGCTGGGCGGGCGATAGTCACCACAGATTCTATCAGCTACAAAAGCAACGTAAGAAGCAATTTACAATCTACTACGAGCTAGTAGCTGAATTGCAGCTTGATGCTATAGAACGGCAGCGAATTGAACAATACAGCCCACAGTTGAACGGGACTAAAGTTAAGATTAAGAAGCTACATCCCACAGAGACACTCTTACGGGAAACGCTAGTTATCCTTGCACCGTATAGCTTTGTACTAGGTATAGAATCGCCCCGAAAAGAAGACCTTAAGCTCATTGAGGATTCTGTCTTTTGGCAAGATGAGTGGAGAGTTCAGAAAGCAGTGTTACCTCTTAAGGTGATACACGTTTGTATTAATTTAAATGAATTAGGAGAAGCTATCAAAGATCAAGACTGGCTGTCAATGTGCCGTTTCCTTAAAAAGGTTTTTAGGAAGCGAAGTAACTATTCAGACAATTGGGCTTGTAAAGGTAAAATAAGTTATGAATATTCAGGTATGTTTTTCCTGAGAAGACTGTTAGTTAATGGTGTTGCTATAGAAGTCTATGTAACTAACCAAGAAGCAGTGGCACTCATTGAACACTACGAATTAATTCAACTTTCTGGAGTAAAAATTCGATCTGTTAATGACCTATCTTTGGCTGTGATAAAAAATAAGTGCCAGCTAAGAGTTGTAGGAATGTATGCATATTCTGAACCCCAAAATCAGCTATACGACCAATATCGCCGCTCAGCTATAGCACGACTATCTCCATACAAGGAAGATTTGGTTAAACTGTTGTTTAACGAAGACTTAGACACAAGCAAACTGCAAATCTTCTCAATAGAGCGCAAGACTAAAGAGGAAAACAATGCTGTCTTTCTGCAAGGTTAGCTAACCTTGCACTCAAGAAAGAGTATCTCAAGACACTGTTAACAGAACGTAGACTTGACTTAAACCGTTATCAGGTCAACAAGTACCTAGAAAGGATACCCACAGATGACAGTTATATTGAAAATAATCATGCTAAGAGAATGATTGTCTACGTAAAATCTTTTATTTACGGCGACCTTCGTAAACCTATTTACTACGGTAGAATGATACATGGTCAAAAAGGTAACACATACCAATCGCCAAATTTGCTTGACTGTCCCTATAAAGAAGTCTACTTAGCATCCACAGTAGACCGAGCATTTTGGTTACTATTAGAAACCTACTTGTCGGATTTTGTCAAAGTAGAGCTTAACGAATCAGAAGGGTATATAAACAAAGCGTATGTGTCCGCTAGAAAATTTCTAGTGCCTGTTATGCTGACTGTAACCTTAAATGGGAAGTGGAAAGCAGACATTCCATTGGGTTCTAAAGATGATATGTCATACAGCGAAGTTGCAAATATTATCAAAAGCCGTTTACAGGCAAGTGGAATACCTAAGCTAACTTTCTCATTGAAATCTGAGTCTACACGTACCTAGCTACTACCATCTTGCTCCTCAAAAATATGGCTCTCAAAAAAGAGCGCCAACTACTGAAGAAAGCTACAGAGCGATCGCCTGTGCCACAAAGCCAGCAGCGATCGCGTCTTTAACACCACGCTGCACCGGACAAGCGGGCGATAGCGAAGCGCTGACTTGTCAGTTCGCTTACCGTGCCGTAAGCATTCGCCATCTCATCGTCAGTCTTCATTGAGATAAAAATAGTGTTGCTCAACTTGCAACATTAACTCAAAGTTTTTTTAAGATTTGAGGTAGCGATCGCTATTTCGCATCTATCGCGAGGAATAATAGTATTTAGTATCTGAGGCTA
Organism: Coleofasciculus sp. H7-2; assembly: GCF_042747725.1. Taxonomy (NCBI): domain Bacteria; kingdom Bacillati; phylum Cyanobacteriota; class Cyanophyceae; order Coleofasciculales; family Coleofasciculaceae; genus Coleofasciculus; species Coleofasciculus sp. H7-2. The sequence goes on along the minus strand of NZ_JBHZGO010000110.1, from coordinate 16,359 downwards.
CGTTTTTCTCTCTAGCAATGAGGAATCAGTTTTAGCAGCAGCGATGTAACTTCGAGAAGCTAGGTCACTAAGGCTTGTGGATATGGAAATGACGATTGGACGATAGTCGTTAATAATTCAACCGTTGCAGGATGAGTGAAGGTTGCACAGCTTCATTCTTTGCCCGCTGATTAAGCAATTCGGTCACAATTTCATCTAAAAGTTCAGGAGATTCCATAAGCGCGAAACGTGGAAATTACTGAACGATTGAACACCTGGTTAAGCAGTAATTACACGGAAGGTTTTGGGAGCAGCAAACTCGCTTCCTGAAACACTTTGCTCTTGTAAAGATAGATTTTACTTCAACTCTAACGCCCTGAATTGGAGCAGGAACAGCAACATGATTCAAACTACAGATACAGCTAAGTTTACGACGACTGACCTGAATCGCTTTGCTGAAGAACTTAATCGAGATGGAATTTGTGTAATTCGGGGTTTGTTGGACAGAAGATTGATCGAAGAGTGGGGAGAGGCTTTTAATGAATTATTCCGAAAGCGCCAAAACCAACCGGGAGGTTTGGCACCCCGCGAACAATCCCGCTACTATCTAACTTTCCCCTGGGTTGCTCCCTTTGCCAATGTAGATGTGTTTGCGAATCCAGTAATTTTGGGAATTCTCGATCGCGTATTTTACCAAGAATATAAGATGGTGCAGTTGGGGGCTGATATTCCAGTACAGGGTTCGGATTACCAAGAAACTCACCGGGACTTTCGCCCACTTTTCTCAGATCAGATAGTAACGCCACTCTACGCGCTGGCGGTTAACTTTCCGCTGGTAGAAGTAACGGCAGACAATGGGCCGTTTCAAATGGCGCGGGGGACTCATGTCTTGCCTCGTGAGGAAGGGTTAGTGAAGGTCGCTGCTGGCGAAATTCCGATGGAGTCCTTTTATATGCAGCCGGGTGATGTGATGATTCGCTCGCCGTTGGCGCTACATCGAGGCTCGCCGAACCGGACAAACACTCCCAGACCGATGGTTGTGATGGGCTATGTGATGCATTGGCTGCATACCGCGAAAGTGGACTTGACTGTGCAACGGGACTATTATGAAAGTCTGCCAGAGCCAGTAAGGGAATTACTGCGGTGCCAAGTGGTGGAGCAGTTGCCGGAGAACAAAGTTGAAACCTACGTGAATTTTAAGTATTAGGATGTCTCAATTTGAGCCGACACCTGAAGAATTCCCAAGCATTCGCACCTACACTAATCCGGTGTACAACGGCTATTTTGCCGATCCGTTTGTTTGGGAACACCAGGGGGTATATTACGCAATCGGCACGGGTGCAGCAGAAGCAGAGGGAGAGGTGGACGAAATCGGCGAACGGCGCGTTTTTCCCCTCCTGCGCTCTGAGGACTTTGTAAACTGGGAGTTCGCGGGTAATGCACTGTTGCGCCCAGACCCTACTCTCGGCGATAACTTTTGGGCACCGGAAGTTGCGTACTGCGAACCGACAAGGTCGGCGCAACGCGATCGCAAGTTCTATCTTTATTACTCAGTAGGGCATGAAGACAAGAACCATCAGTTGCGGGTTGCAACTAGCGATCGCCCCTTAGGACCTTATCAAGACATCGGTGAACCCCTCGTAGACCCCAAATCGTGCCCTTTCGCCATCGATCCGCATCCCTTTCGAGATGACGACGGGCAATGGTATCTGTTCTACGCCCGCGATTTCCTGGACACAGAAGGAGGCGTAAGGGCTGGAACTGCGCTGATGGTAGACCGATTGGTAGGGATGACAAAACTAGCTGGAGAGGGGAAAGTTGTTTTACGCGCCCGCTGTGACTGGCAACGGTTTCTAGCAAACCGTCTGATGTACGGCGCGAGCTATGATTGGCATACCTTAGAAGGCCCTAGTGTCCGCAAATATGCAGGTCGCTACTACTGCTTTTACAGTGGTGGGCGCTGGGAAACGGAAAACTACGGTGTCGATTATGGCGTTGCAGATAGCGTCATGGGTCCTTACTCCGATGCAGGGAATGAAGCCGGACCCCGCGTATTGAAAACTGTTCTCGATCGGGTTCTCGGTCCTGGTCATAACTCGATCGTTGTCGGTCCCGATGGTCAAACTGATTATATCGCTTACCATGCTTGGGATACGGGCAGATCGGCGCGGCGAATGTGCTTGGATAAATTGATTTGGACGGCGGATGGCCCGCGCGGCGATGGTCCCACCTGGACATTGCAGACTATATAACAGTGCATAATAACAGTGCATAGCGATCGCGCTCTTCGTAACCGAAGCAATTCGATCCGCTCACGTCCGACTGCTTGCGGTAAGAAATACTTACGTAAGTATGAGCATATCGAGAAATGCCAGTGCCTCCTCCATCTTGTGGGGAAGCACTGGCATCTTCACTAGAATTCGCCTGTAGCCCGTGCTGTTGTTGCGGTCGCGAACCCTTCAGCGATTGTCAAACCCAGCGCCCGACTGATTCCGGTGTTTAGAAAGGTTTTATTTATACTTCGTATAAAAATTTCCTATATCTTTTTAGCGGCTCAATTGCCATACAGTGGTTCTACGCAACCTCTGATGCCTAGAACTACTGTGTTACTTCAGTCATGATTAAAACCTTTTTCAAATTCTTGGTTATCCAGGATGGGGAGTGGATATGGATACAAGCCTGATCGTTTCTAATATCTTGAATCCACCAATCCTATTCTTCTTTCTAGGTATGGTGGCAGTTTTTGTTAAATCGGATCTGGAAATTCCGGCTCCTTTCCCAAAGTTACTGTCACTTTATCTACTATTTTCCATTGGCTTTAAGGGAGGAGTGGAACTGATCAAAAGCGGCTTAACCCAGGAAGTGATATTCACCATGCTGGCAGCCATATTGATGGCGTGTGCTGTCCCGATCTATACCTTTTTTATCCTGAAGCTGAGGCTAGATACCTATGATGCAGCTGCGATCGCTGCGACTTATGGCTCCATCAGTGCCGTAACTTTCATCACGGCAGGAGCTTTTTTGACCGAGTTGGGGATTGATTATGATGGTTATATGGTTGCAGCCCTAGCGCTTATGGAATCTCCGGCTATCATCGTCGGGCTGATTCTGGTCAATCTGTTCACACCCAGCCAGGGAGATCGGGACTTTTCCTGGCCCGAAGTGTTGCAAGAAGCCTTCCTGAATAGCTCCGTATTTCTGCTGGTTGGTAGCCTGATCATCGGAGTCCTAACTGGAGAACGCGGTTGGCACACTTTGGAACCCTTTACTCAGGGATTGTTCTACGGTATCCTGACCTTCTTTTTGCTCGACATGGGATTGGTTGCGGCTAGAAGGATTAAGGACTTGCAAAAAACGGGCGGTTTTCTCATTTCTTTTGCAATACTAATCCCAATCGTCAATGCAGCCATTGGGATTGGTATTGCAAAATTTATCGGAATGCCCAAGGGAGACGCACTCTTATTTGCGGTGCTTTGTGCGAGTGCTTCTTATATTGCTGTTCCCGCCGCTATGCGCTTAACGGTTCCGGAAGCAAACCCTAGCTTGTACGTTTCTACCGCCCTAGCTGTAACGTTTCCTTTCAACATCATTGTCGGAATTCCTGTATATCTGTACGGAATTGAGATGCTTTGGAGATAACATCATGCATTCAGTTAAACGAATAGAAATCATCGCAAATTCAGTTGAACTTGGCAAAATTTTAGACAGCTTAAAAAAATCAGGTGTAACGGGGCACCTAGTCATCCGAAATGTTGCCGGACAAGGGCTTAGAGGCGGTTCTGAAGATTTAGACATGACGATGCTGGATAATGTCTATGTCATCGCGTTTTGTGCGCCAGAAAAACTTAAAGGTGCGGTGGAAATTATTCGACCAATCCTCAACAAGTTTGGAGGCAGCTGTTACATTTCTGATGCGATGGAAATTCGCTCGACAAGATGCGTTGCGTCGCTGTAAGGTGGCTGCTTCTGTCTTCTGTGAAATCTGAAGAAACTAAAAAACAAAAACAAAGTCTAGCTTCGGCTTTGAACTTTGAATCGTTTATTCTGCAACTTTTACTTCTTTAATAGCGATGAATCAAAACAATGGGTTGATGGGGCGGCGCAATTTCTTGAACTTAACGGGAACTGGCGGAATAGCACTGATGGCTGCTGTGACGGGAAGTGCATTCTGGGGCGTGCAAGCAAACCGAGCGATCGCTGCGACTCTTGAGCCTTCCAACCCCGATGCCGCCCTAAAACGGTTGATGGAGGGCAATCAACGGTTTGTGCAACATAAGGGCAAGCATCCCGATCAATCAGAGGAACGCATTAAAGAAGTTGCCCAGGCACAACACCCTTTTGCAACTCTGCTAACCTGCGCGGATTCGCGGGTGCCTCCGGAAATTTTGTTTGACGAAGGACTCGGTGATTTATTTGATATCCGTGTTGCCGGAAATATCGTGACGCCGGAGGTGCTTGGCAGTCTGGAATATGCTGTAGCTGTCCTCGGCACTCCTGTGATTATGGTTTTAGGTCACGAACGCTGTGGTGCTGTCACCGCCGCAGTCCAAGGGGAACGTCTCCCTGGAAACATGAATTCTTTTGTTAAAGCCATCAAACCCGCGATCGCTAAGGCAAAAGATGAACCGGGCGATCCGGTTGATAATGCTGTAATTGCAAATGTTCGGTATCAAATTGAGAAATTAAAACAAAATTCAACGATCGTTTCTGAACGATTGCTGGATGAAAAGCTCAAAATTGTCGGAGGTCGTTACGATCTTGATACCGGAGAAGTCACGTTGATTTAGGATCTTGCGATCGCTTCTGTTGCAATCATTGGCACTTCCCCACTCTAGGAGTTGTTAGCAGTGGAGCGATCGCGCTTGATTCAACAGAACAATGTCAATACCGAAAAAAGGGACAAGAAGGATTATTGTTGACCGAGAGATGCTTCTTTGGTTGATCCGAAGAAAAGCTACTAATACTCAGTCAGACTACGGGTGCGGGTATCTTCATGTTGCCGTAGAACACGCTCAAGAACCTGGCTCGGTGTTAGTGATACTCACAGATAAGCCTCACCCACAGGATTGGAGAACAACTGAAGTAAGACCAGTAAAGCCTTCAGATATAACAGGATGGATACTGCAAGCAAAGCAAATTGGATGGCAACCTAAAAAATCAGGAGTTCCATTTGTTGTTAAAGTTGCAGGTGAATGCCTTAAAAAGTATAAATTTTTATAGAGCATATTCAAAGGAACTGAAACGATCGCACGGTCTATAATCCCAACCCATTGACTGTAGCATTTCGGCAGAATAACCTATTATTCCATCACTTCATCCGCCGCAGGTTCACCCGGATAAAAGCCATTCCTAAAAATTTCTTCCAATGTATATGAGCCATTCTCCGGGAAGGTTTTTAGCGGCAGGTTTGTTTCTCCTGTTGCCAAATCTCTACCACTCTCATATATCTTTTGCAATGCTTCCTCAAGATAGGGCTTAAGGCTGGGATTTTCTTCCAATAATTCTTGAGTATCCCGACGCTGTACGCGAATCGTCATCAACCAGGTACGGCTTCGTTGTTTTGGTTGATATTCCCATTTTAAAAGATGTCCAATTAATACCTTTAAACGATTTCTCAATTCTGCACGTTGTTGTTTCCCCAACGATTCAATCTCCTCAATTAAATTAGGCAGATCGAGATGACTCCACTGCTGATGATGCAGGAGTTTAGCCTGTTCCTGAGTCCAAGCATAGAAGTCAGTTTCATAAAGACTTTGCATTAAGGTTCCCGGTGTCTGTTCAGTTTGTGGTGTTTGCATAAGAAAGTAAAAACCTGGCGATCTTTTTCCAATTCTATTAGGAGTCTAACAACGCTAAGCTAAGCGATCGCTTAGCGTGCGTGTAGCGCGATCGCACTATCCCGAAAATAGCTTGTTCGCTCGTGCATCGAATTTTCTACAGCAGCCTCACCCCTCCAAGTCCTCCTGCTTAACCATCTCCAAGGGTAGCTCTAGCGCCTCTGCAATTTGCTCGTCGCTTAAGCCAAACTGCCGTAATTTATCAATTTTAATCTTACTTTGATTCTTGCTGCGCTGCTGGAAGTTAGGAATATCTGGCTGATTTTTATCTGAGGTGGCATTGGGGATATCTGAGCAAACATTGATATAGCCAATTATGTTGCTATTACTTGCAGAAGCGGCTAATGAAATTCAACAACTCCTCAAACAGTTAGAGAAAACCAATCTTACTGAGGCTGAAAAGATTGCCTACGTTAATGATGAAACTACTCGTAGCTTCAAGCGTCGTGTAGTTGGTGCATTGCAGGCTGGTAGTGAAGCTGCTATTGAAGAGTTCTTAGACAATCCCTATGTCAACATTGGGAAGGCTATTATTAAAGGTTGGATGAAGAAACTAGAATAGGTTGTGGTGCGATACTGCATAACATCTCTGTCTTGAAGCTGTCTCACAATAGTTCAATGAATTCGTCTACACTCAAGTCCACTTGTCGGATGATCGCACGTAGAGTCCCTCGATCTAGCTCATCGTGATTTGGTATGCTGACTGTCGTTTTAGGTTCTTCACGAATTAGAATGATGTAACTGCCACGTTGCCAAGCTACAACCAAGCCAATCTGCTCAAGTGCCTTGACACATTTTGCACCAGAGATGACAGGCAACTTACTCATACAAGCACAACTTCAACTCTATCGTCTGGAACAGGTTCGCCACGAGTTTGCAGAACCTCGACGTAGAGAGCGATCGCCTCTTCGATATTGGCTAAAGCTTCTTCACGGGTTTTTCCCTGACTGATACAGCCCGGTAAACTTGGTACCTCGACAACAAAATAACCATCCTCACCAGGATACAGCAGCACTTTTCGCCTAGATTCAACTTGAGGTTTTGCCACAGTCATTGTTCAACACCTGCTCGGTTCCTGCTTTCAAATGCTAACACTCAGTAGAGACAGAGACTGGAGCGATGCAAACAGGAATCAACACAGCGATCGTGTCGCTCTTATTCCATTACATCATCTGTTGCAGCTTCACCTGGATAAAAGCCATCCCTAAAAATTTCATCTAACGTATAGGGGCAACTCTCCGGGAATGTTTTTAGCGGCAGGTTTGTTTCTCCTACAGCCAAATCTCTACCACTCTCATATATCTTTTGCAATGCTTCCTCAAGATAGGGCTTAAGGCTGGGATTTTCTTCCAATAATTCTTGAGTATCCCGACGCTGAACGCGAATCGTCATCAACCAGCTACGGCATCGTTGTTCTGGTTGATATTCCCATTTTAAAAGATGTCCAATTAACACCTTTAAACGATTTCTTAATTCTGCACGTTGTTGTTTTCCCAACGACTCAATCTCCTCAATTAAATTAGGCAGATCAAGTTTGCTCCATTGCTGATGTCTGAGGATTTCCGCTTGTTCCTGCGTCCAGCTATAGAAGTCAGTTTCATAAAGACTTTGTATTAAGGTTTCCGGTGTCTGTCCGGTTTGTGGCGTTTGCATAAAAAGTCAAAATCTGGCGTTCTTTGCTTTATTCTAAAAAATTAGAGCCGCCTGTGATGAAATCACCCCATCCCAAAAACAGCTTATACGCCGGATTCTTGTTTTCATCCCCATAGCGATCGCCCAGTGTATCGAGAAATGCCTTGGGGGAAAATCATATACTAATAACCTTCATCTTCTTCCGGCTCGATCGCGATTTCCACAACTTCCCGCCACAGTTCCAGAATGTTCTCACTTGTTCCTAGTGCTGTGAGACAATTTAACACTTCGCCCGACTCCTGCTTCAGTTCGGGAAACGCCAATAACAGCATTGCCAAGTCGCGCCAGTCGGTACCCGATTTTGGCTTTCCCCGCCGCTGATAGTACGATATCACCTTACTAGCAATTAGCTCTGCTGGAGCCATTACTAACACTTGTTCGATGCGTTGTGCCTCTGGTAAATCGCTAACTTTCCTCATATCTACTAGGTGACGGTTGCCTGATTTATGCACCTGATAGAGTCGGTATCCTTGTCCTTCTTTAACTTCTCGAACACGCACGGCGATATGAAATTGCTGGCTCAAGTATTCGCGTAACTCTTGGACTAATTCTTCTGCTCGTACCGACATTAAGTCAATATCCTGTGTCATGCGCGGTTCGCCGACATAGGCATTGACTGCCTGTGCGCCAAACACCACTACGTCGTCGCGGTTCCGCAAAAATTCAAATACCGCAGCTTGGATAGTAGCCAACGGCAAGGGTTCGTTTGTCATAAACTCCCGGAAGCTCAGGATGTCAGCGCCAAGCATAATAGTTACTATCGAAGAAATTTAGCAAGTCCAGCAATTTGTTTTTGCGTTCCATACGCCTGAATCTTAGGCGACTTTCAATCTGAGAGCAACTACCAACCTACTAAGAAAGCTTTATTTGCAGGACTTACGCAAAGCTTATACATATAGCGTTTTTTCGGGTTCAATCCCCCTGTGGTTGCCCACACTATGTGGTGATGTGCGGTGAGTCCTGATTTGATTTCTTACCCCAAAAACAGCTTATACGCAGGATTCTGGCTTTCATCCCAATAGCGATAACCCAGTGTATCGAGAAATGCCTGCCACTGTTCCATCTCATGCGGCGGAACCTGCATCCCTACCACGATTCGCCCGTAGTCTGCGCCGTTGTTACGGTAGTGGAACATACTGATATTCCAATCCGGACTCATAGAACTGACAAACTTCATCAATGCGCCGGGACGTTCGGGAAACTCGAAACGATAGAGTAATTCATGGTGCGCCAGGGGAGAACGTCCGCCAACCATGTGACGTAAGTGCAATTTGGTCAGTTCGTCATCAGTTAAGTCAAGAGTTTTAAATCCGCAAGCTTCAAAACTTTCTGCCATCTTTGCAGCATCGGCACGGTTTTGAATTTGCACGCCGACAAAAATATGGGCTGATTTTTCATCGGCAATGCGATAGCTAAACTCAGTAAGATTGCGCCTGCCAAGACATTCACAAAACTTGCGGAGACTGCCTGGTTCTTCAGGAATCGTAACGGCATAAATAGCTTCGCGGCGTTCGCCAAACTCTGCTCGTTCTGCCACAAAGCGGAGGCGGTCGAAGTTCATGTTAGCACCGCAAGCAACGGCAATCAGCGTTTGTGCTTCGATTTGCTCCCGTTCGACATAGGCTTTGGCACCTGCGATCGCTAATGCCCCCGCTGGTTCTAAAATCGATCGCGTATCCTCAAATACGTCTTTAATTGCGGCACAAGTGTCATCTGTACCCACCAGAATAATCTCATCCACATATTGCTGACACAGCCGGAAGGTTTCTTCCCCCACTTCCCGCACTGCAACCCCATCAGCAAATAAACCCACCTGCGATAAGCGCACTCGTTTCCCTGCTTTCAGCGATTGATGCATAGCATCGGCATCCACTGGTTCAACGCCAATAATCTTAATATCGGGACGCAACCGTTTCACATACGCTGCAATCCCAGAAATCAATCCGCCACCCCCAATCGCTACAAAAATGGCATGGATGGGTTGCTGACATTGTCGCAGAATTTCCATCCCAATCGTACCCTGTCCAGCAATGACGTGCGGATCGTCAAAGGGGTGAATAAAGGTTAAGCCTTTTTCTGCCTCTAGCTGACGGGCAAATGTATATGCATCGTCGTAAGTATCCCCATGCAACACCACCTCTCCCCCTCGCGCTTTGACGGCATCTACCTTAACCTGAGGCGTGGTGACTGGCATAACGATAATCGCTTGGGTTCCTAGCTGACGTGCAGCAAGGGCGACTCCTTGGGCATGGTTCCCAGCAGATGCGGCAATTACACCCTGCGCTAGCATATCCGGCGACAGGTTCACCATCTTGTTGTAAGCACCCCGCAGCTTGAAGGAAAACACGGACTGCATATCCTCCCGCTTGAGCAGTAGTTTATTATTCAGCCGTGCAGATAGGTTAGGAGCGTATTCTAGAGGGGTTTCTTGGGCGACATCGTAGACACGAGCCGTCAGGATTTGTACCAGGTAGTCGCAGAGCATGGGCACAAGGGGTTAGCAGATGGCGGATGGAAGACAATTTTACTTCACTGGTGGGTTGAGATCCCCGACTTCTTTAAGAAGTCGGGGATCTGAAACAAGTCGGGGATCTGGGGGAATACTACTAAAGACAGATTCTGTGACTTGTACCCATGCCGCAAAGACGGATTCGACTACAAATCGGGAACTTTTACCATATTTACAATCGGGGAAACAATCACCAAGCGATTTTTTTCGAGCGTGAGAACTATCTTTATTTTCTGCGATTAGTGAGGCAGCATCTCACAAGCAACGGAGTAGATGTTGTTACTTACTGTCTCATGCCCAATCATTACCATTTCTTGGTTTACCTGAGAGATGAGAACTTGTCTAATGCAATGAAATCGCTCTCACTCTCCTACACAAAAGCGATTAATCAGCGGTTCAATCGGGTTGGGGTATTATTTCAGGGGCGGTTTCAAAGTATCCACGTTGACCGAAGCGATTATCTGGTCAATCTTTCACGCTATATTCATCTCAATCCGGTGAAAGCAAGACTAGTGCAGCAGGCTGGAGAATGGGAGTTTTCCAGTTATTTGGAATATGCAGGCTTACGGAAAGGAACGTTACCCAAAATAGAGTTTATCGGAGCGCAGATTGAGGGAGATTTGGCTTATCAGCAGTTTTTAGCGGATTGTCAATTGCCCGATAGCATTGGTTTCAAACGACTGCTGCTAGACGAGTAGCCTGAGAGATTAGATGCCCGACTTCTCTAAGAAGTCGGGCATCTTCGGTCATGTCGAAGAGTATGACCGTCTGAACGTTGAATATAGGGCGAAGCTGTAGTAAGACAGATTCGTTTTTATGAGCAGATAATTAATCAAATTGTGTTTCTCATTGCCTACATCGAAAGAGTTTGAATTAGAGGAAAAGAGAAATCAGGCATCTTTAGAGTGGGGATGTTGCGTTTCCTCATGTCAACCCAACCTACTGCGACGAGAGATCGCACGGGGAAAAGGTTTCCGAAGATGTGGTACTTAATTCTTATGAACGGTATCATACCCCTACCCGACTCGTGCAGAAAATCAAAAAGGATGTCTAACTACGCTTCTGACCGTCTTAAGCAAAATGCTGAAAGAATTATGCAACTGTGGGAGGTTCGAGCGCGTGATGAAGTCAGTGCGTCAATGCATCAGGATTCTCTTGTCTTGCAAAATTCACTACCTCAGTACTTAAACCAACTGGTAGATGAACTCTCAACCAGGATTGACAGGACGCCTACCCGAATCGCGACCGACAAGGTAGAGAGCAAGCGGATTGGCAAACAGCATGGACATGAGCGGGCGGGCTATGCCGACTACTCGATGAGTCAACTCATCTTTGAGTACCACATCCTCCGTCAAGTAATCTTTCAAGTTTTAGAGGAAGAAGCACCTTTAGAAGTGCAGGAACGAGATATTATTATCGGCTCTATTGAGCAAGCCGTTAATGACGCGGCTACTCAGTTCTCAAAGACGCTGCGAGATATTCAAGAGCTATTTATGGTGACGCTGACTCACGATCTTAGAAATCCCATTAATGTTGTGAAAATGGGAACTCAACTGATTCTGCGTCGGCTTGAACGAGGAGACACCCACTTTGATGTGGCGGCGAGAATGATCGGCGCGATCAATCGCCTGGATTCGATGATTCAAAATCTGCTGGATGCAAGTCGGCTGCGGGCAGGACAGAGCTTGAAGTTTGAAGTTGAAGAATGCGATTTAAATCTGCTAGTCCAGAACATAGTGGAAGATTTGAACTTCGCTTATGGAAAGCGGTTTGTTGTCGTCTCTGATTCTGAGGTCAGGAGCTATTGTAGCCCTAAAGAAATTCGGCGGGTAATTGAAAACTTAGCCATTAACGCCGTGAAATATGGCGATCCTACCGCGCTGATCACCCTCAGGCTTCAACAAACTGAAACGCAGATCAGCCTTACCATCCATAATGAAGGCGATCCGATTGCCCTAGACGCTCAATCAATCCTATTTCAACAATTTCGGCGAACCACCTCTGCTGAGGAGCAAACGGGATGGGGATTAGGATTATTTCTAGCAAAGAGTATAACTGAAGCGCATCAAGGTACGATTGAGGTTGAAAGTTTGGAGGGCAAGGGAACAAACTTTATCATTCAGTTACCAAAAGTTCCTCTTTAGGTAGCAAAGCCTTTAGCGATCGCATCGATTAAATCGTCTGGGCTTGAGTGTTTTCCCGATATGTCAACTACTCAACAGAAGAATCAGGGTTACAGTAATCTACGTGAGTGAAGGAATCTGACTGGTAGTGAGATCGCGCATATTGCCGTAGGTTGCGAAAACGCAAGGAAACCCAACATCTCTTTATTTACTACCAACACGACAATTCCATTCAATCGGACTATCCACACCCCAATCTCTTGTAGAAGCGCCGTTCCGCATATAGCGATGAAAACTGGAAGCAAAGTTGAGGCGTGACCGGCACAATGCTCATCTTGAAGCTATAGCAATCCTATTTGAGTTGTGAGATACCAGCGGTTCAGATCCCCGACTTCTTAGAGAAGTCGGGGATCTCGCCTTCACGAATCATTTAGGATTGCTATATAAAAGCGTAATCGCTTTTCATGAGTCAAAAGAGCGATCGCTGGGGGCTTAAGCAGTGTGAAGCCGTTTTCGAGCGCGACCTGGTGAGGGGGACTTTTTGCTGCGGGTGGGTGTGGATGGCGTCTGCGGCTTTGTGCGGTTACTGCGACCTTGATTTGTGCGCTGACGCTTCGGTTGGTCTACCCCGCTCTTAGCTGGGGAGGTTGGCTCGTAGCCTGGAATCACGTCTTTGACAAGGGTTTGATTGAGCAATCGTTCAATGTCTTTGAGGAATTGATATTCATCTTCGCTGACGAGGGAAACGGCTCGTCCAACGTTTCCAGCGCGACCTGTGCGACCAATGCGATGCACATAGTCTTCTGGTACATTGGGGAGTTCAAAGTTGACTACGTGGGGGAGCTGATCGATATCTAGACCCCGTGATGCTAGGTCGGTGGCGACTAATACTCGCACTTTCCCTTGCTTAAAGTCTTGCAGGGCACGGGTGCGGGCTGCCTGACTTTTGTTACCATGAATTGCAGTGCTTTTTAGCCCATCTTGAGCAAGTTGCTCGGCTAGACGGTTGGCTCCGTGTTTCGTGCGGGTGAAGACTAGTACCTGTTGCCAATTGTGGAACCCGATCATATGAGAAAGCAGCTCTCGCTTGCGATCGCGATCGACCGGATGCACCACCTGCTCTACCTGAGAAGCGGCGGTATTACGGGGAGCCACTTCGATCTGGGTCGGAGACTTTAGCAGGGTGCTGGCAAGCTGCTGAATCGGTTTAGAGAAGGTGGCAGAAAACATCAGCGTTTGCCGAGATGCAGGTAGCGTTGCCAAAATTCTGCGGATGTCGCGGATGAAGCCCATGTCTAACATGCGATCGCATTCATCCAGCACCAATATCTCTATCTGCGAGAGATTGACAGTCTTTTGCCCAACGTGGTCTAGCAACCGACCGGGCGTAGCGACTATAATATCAACTCCCCGACGCAGTGTTTGAACTTGCGGTACAATTCCCACACCGCCATAGACTACTGCCGATCTCAGCGACAGGTATTTACCATAAGTTTTGACGCTATCGTTGACCTGGGCTGCCAGTTCGCGAGTAGGGGTGAGAATGAGGGCGCGAGGCGTGCGATGCACCTGGTTGGCGTTGGTGGTACCCAGGAGTTGCAGTAAAGGCAGGGTAAAGCCAGCCGTCTTGCCCGTTCCAGTTTGAGCGCTGGCGAAAATGTCTTCGCCTTTCAATATGGCGGGAATTGCCTGCTGCTGAATGGGAGTTGGCTCAGTGTAGCCAGAGTCAGCAACAGCACGAAGCAGGTCTGTCGAAAGACCGAGATTATGAAATGTCATGGATGCGATCGCTCCTAGTGGTGCCCCTATCCCAAATCAAATGCCTGGGGCCAGTCTAAGAGCAGGAAATTTGTGGTTCAGTTGGATGGCTTGAATGAGCTTTTTCCAATGCGCCAGTAACAGACCGGAATGTACTGGCAAGAAACTCATTCTAACAGCAATTATGACAAAATATCTTAAAGAAGCTTGGGCTGAGCCACGCTCATCACAATGCTCTCCCGATCTTAGGGGTTTGTTTAATTTTGACACTTTTACTCAAGTCGCTCTTCTACCGCCGTCAACGGGACTAAGGCAGAAACTCTTATTCATCCGTAGCTTTCCCTCGCATTGTCTTAATATGCGATCGCTTACTTTTGCTATCAAGGCGCTTTCTTTGAGAGCTGCGAGTGGGTTTGCTGGGTTTGCGTCGTTTGGGTACCACGACTGCACTTCTAATCAGGGTTTGCAGTCGGCTCAACGCTTCCTCCCGATTCTGCTCTTGGCGGCGGTGTACAGTCGCCTTAATCACAACGACCCCATCCTTGGTAATACGCTGGTCGCTTAGCAATAAAAGCCGCTCTTTATAGCGATTGGGTAGCGAGGAAGCTCCAATGTCGAAGCGCAGGTGAATCGCGGTCGCCACCTTATTCACGTTTTGTCCCCCCGCCCCTGGAGAGCGAATCGCACTAATCTCGATCTCCTGTGCTGGGATGACTACTGTGTTGGAAATTTGTAGATAATTCATAAGTAAGATGAGGACAATACGCCGTTCTCCTAGGCAAGCGGTAGGCAGGTTCGGGAAGTCGGTGACGATTCCAGCATAGAATAGCAGACTCTTCGTTTGCGACTATCCCTGTCCGTTTCTAGAAATGTGTTTATTGACCATTCCAGTTATCAAAGAGTTGGCGGTTCGACTGAAATCTGGCTGGTGAGACTCATGGAGCAGCCCTCAGCAGAACAGTCAGTTCCAGAGAAAGGGGGAAGTAGTAGCCCAAAGTGCAGTGTTTTGAAATCAATTAAGATGCTCAGATCAACGGTTATTACAAATTTCTTGTTTGGTGTTTTGGTGTTGTTAATCGGAGCCATGCCTGTTGCAGCAAGTTCTTCTTCTGATGCGACGAATGCAGCGCTCATCCGCGCCCAAACCTTAAATAGCCAGGGTACACGTCAACTGGAAATTGGACAGGCTGAAACTGCTCTAGAAACCTGGAAACAGGCAGAAGCTGCCTATACAGCAGCAGGGGATGAAACGGGCATACTGGGTAGTCAGCTCAATCAGGTGCAAGCCCTGCAAACTCTTGGACAATATCGCCGTGCAAAAAGCTTGTTGGAACAAATCAGCGATCAATTGCACCTCCTACCAGATTCTCTACTGAAAGCCAGTAGCTTGCGAAGTTTGGGAATCACCCTATTTCATGTGGGTGATGTGCAAGAGAGCCACAGGATTTTACAGTCAAGTTTGCAGATTTCCCAACGCTTGAAGGGAGATACAAGCAGTACGCTACTGGCTTTGGGCAATGTGGTAAGAGTGCGACAGGATGATCCAAATGCGATCGCGTTCTACCAACAAGCTGCCGCAGTTGCACCAGATAATTTGATTCGGCTTCAGGCACAGTTGAATCTATTCAGCCTCTTAGTCGAAAACAATCAAACTCCACAGGCATTACCCTTATTCAGGGCTATTTCATTCTAAAGATTGACTTCAAGTGGTTCAAGCTGAACCCACAACGACGCTGAGCTTGAGCCATGTTGTCAAAGCCTAAATCACGATACAGGTTGAGAGCTAGATTGCGGGCGACTGCCCACAGTTGTGGGAGTGGCACAACTCGGATTCGAGACGCATCCTCACCTTGAGTCACGTCACGCACGTAATGAACCTTATTTTCCACTCCCCAATAGGCACGAATCCGAGTCGCAAACTGCTGCGCCGTTTCGCTCAAGGAAGAGATGTAGTAGCGCGTTTCTGTTTTTCCGACAATTTCGTATTCCCCTTTGAGCAGGGTTCGGGTGGCACTGACGCGAATCAGGGTGCACAGTCCTGCCCAAGAGCGAATCCCCTCAAGCGTTCGACAAATACTGACGATACGTTCCTCAACCCGTCCATGTCCTTGGCTGGATTCTCTATAAGTGTCTTCCACTTGAAAGTTCGCCTGCACTTCGTCAAACAATCCGCTTTGGTTGCCCTTAAGTGCGCCGAGATAGTGATTTTGGCTCTCAATGATTTGTTGACAAGTTTTTTTGGGTGTTAATCGCATCAAAGCCAAACACCACTCCAGCACAAGCAAACTGTTTGACTAACTGAGGCAGCACCTTGATTTCATTACTTTTACGCTCTACTTCGTAGGGTGCCAGAATGAAGCCTCGCTCGACCAAGTACACGCTCACCAGTTGAATGGCTGGATGCGGCTCAGTGGTTGAATGTTCTGATGCCAGTTGGTACGACCCACGCAATCGTTTGCCA